>CAMOQF010000083.1 GCA_946622645.1 uncultured Blautia sp. | reverse complement strand
AGCCCACAGAAGACATGGAAAAGCTTGCAGCCTGCGTTGAACAGCTGTTATAATAGATACAGCACCAGAGACTTTCTGGAAGGCTGTACGTGCAAGCTGAACTTACCATTCATGCATTGATCAGAACAAGAGGAAATGAAACATGGGCAGATATGATATAGCGATCATCGGGACAGGCCCTGCCGGCGTTTCGGCAGCCATCACCGCAAAGATCCGAAACAAAAGCATCCTGCTCGTGGGTTCCAAAGACCTTAGCAACAAGGTCGCCAAAGCCCACGAGATCCAAAACTATCCCGGCCTGCCCGCAGTATCCGGCGCCGGCCTGCAGAAAGCGCTGCTCGATCATCTCGCAGCCATGGATATCTCCATTACGGAGGAAAAGATCACTCTGATCTATCCCATGGGAGATTACTTCTCCATGCAGGGCGCCAACGGCATGTACGAGGCTACGACCGTCATTCTGGCGACGGGCGTCACCCTGGGCAAGCCCCTCCCCAACGAGGAGGAATTCCTCGGCAGAGGCGTGAGCTACTGCGCCACCTGCGACGCGGCGCTCTATAAAGGCAAAAAGGTCGGCATCGTAGGCTGGTCCGCCAAAGAAGAGGCGGAAGCCGATTTTATGAAAGAATACGCTTCCGAAGTGTATTACTTCCCCCAGTATCCGGACGAAGTCCATGTAAAAGACGACGTGCACGTGATCCGCGAAAAAGCGCTGGAGATCACCGCGGCCGGCTTTAAGGCGGACGGCCTGGTCACGGACAAGAACACCTACAGCTTTGACGGCGTGTTCCTCCTGCGGGACAGCGTTTCGCCCAAACAGCTGGTGCCGGGCCTGGTGCTGGACGGCCCTCATGTGAAGGTAGAACGGGATCTTTCCACCAATGTGCCGGGCTGCTTTGCCGCCGGGGACATCGCCGGAAGACCCTACCAGTACATCAAAGCGGCAGGAGAAGGCAATGTAGCCGCCCTCTCGGCCGTCTCATATCTGAGTGAAAAATAGTATGATGATGCCGGGAGCCGGTCCTGCCCGCGTAAACCGCAGTATGACCCGGGCATCATCCGGAACAGAAGGAGTCAAAATGTCCGATAAAGATGCCGTCCTTCGGCTTGAAAACCAGCTGTGCTTTCCGCTCTATGCAGCGGCCCGAAAGGTGACCAGCCTGTACACGCCCTACTTTAAACCTCTGGGCCTTACCTACACCCAGTACATCGTGCTGCTGGTCCTGTGGGAGCAGAAAAAAGCCACCGTCGGGGAGATCTGCAAAAAGCTCTGGCTGGACAACGGCACCCTGACCCCACTCCTCAAAAAGCTGGAGGAGAAAGGCCTTGTCACAAGGACCCGGTCGGAGGAGGACGAACGTGTAGTGACAGTCTCCATCACGGAAGAAGGCGAAGCGCTGAAGGAGCAGGCGCGCTCTATTCCGCTGCAGGTAGGCGCCTGCATCCGGCTGGAACGAGAAGAAGCTGTAGAGCTCCACGCTCTTTTACATAAATTACTTGAAACCATCTAAAGGAGGAAAAAACAATGGCAGTCATCGAATTAACCGAAGCTACATTCAACGCAGAAGTTGCAGAAAGCTCCACGCCCGTCCTGGTAGATTTCTGGGCATCCTGGTGCGGACCCTGCAAGATGCTCACCCCGGTGGTGCATCAGATCGCGGAAGAAAACCCGCAGATCAAGGTCATGTCCGTCAACGTTGACGACGAGGGCGAGCTGGCCCGCCGTTTCAACATCATGAGCATTCCGACCCTTATTCTCTTCAACAAGGGTGAAGCTGTACAGCAGATGGTGGGTGTACAGCCGAAGGATGCCATTCTTCAGATGATCCAGTCTGTCTGACATGGCAGCCAACAATTCTGATCCCGGCATGAGCCGGGATCAGATCATTATCAGGACCAGCATACTTGGGATCGCATCCAACATTTTTCTGGTTGTCTTTAAAGCGATCGTCGGAATTCTGTCAAACTCCATCGCTATCGTTCTGGACGCGGTCAACAACTTAAGCGACGCTTTATCCTCCGTGATCACCATCATCGGCACACGCCTGGCCAAAAAACAGCCGGACAAGGATCATCCGTACGGACACGGGCGGGCCGAATACCTGAGCGCCACGACCATCGCGCTGATCGTCCTGTATGCAGGTATCACTTCTCTGGTGGAATCTGTCAAAAAGATCATCCATCCGGAAGTTCCGGATTATTCTGCCGTGACGCTCGTGGTCGTCGCTGCCGCCGTAGCGGTCAAGATTTTCCTTGGCCTGTATTTCAAAAAACGCGGCAAAGAGGTGGACTCCGATTCCCTCGCGAACTCCGGGCAGGACGCCCTCCTGGATGCGGTGATCTCCATCTCCACCCTGGCGGCAGCTGTGATCTTTATGACCACAAAAGCCAGCCTGGAGGCCTATCTCGGCGTGATCATCTCCATCGTGATCATCCGTTCCGGTATCGAAATGCTGCGTGAGGCCATCAGCCGCATCATCGGAGAACGCGCCGATTCCGAACTCGCCCGCCAGGTCAAACAGACCGTCTGCTCCGTGCAGGGCGTGCAGGGCGCCTACGACCTGATCATGCACGACTACGGCCCTGACCGCACCATGGCGTCCGTCCACATCGAGGTGCCGGATACCTTTACGGCCGACCAGATCGACCGCATGACCCGCGAGATCCAGCAGAAGGTCTATATGGAAGACCATGTCATCCTGACGGCGGTGGGGATCTATTCCCACAACACGTCCAATGACAAGATCATCGCCCTGCAGGAAGAGATCCGCCGCATCGCCATGAGCCAGGAATACGTGCTCCAGATGCACGGCTTTTATCTGGATCCGGTGAAAAAGACGCTGCGGTTTGACGCAGTGGTGGATTTTGCCGCGCCGAACAGGACGGAGGTCTACAAAAACCTGTGCGATAAAGTGCAGGAGCTGGTCCCGGATTACAGACTTTCCATCATCCTGGACTCGGATATCTCGGATTAAATGAACATTTAAACGATATAAATGTATAATGATCGCTGCGCAATGTTGTATGAGCGGAGCGGTCATTTTTTTACGCCAGGGAAATGACCGCGGAAAACAACGACGTCATTGACACACATATCGGTCGGGTGATACAATTATGTAATAAAAATGTAATGATACGGGGAGTTATCATGTCGCCCAAACCTCGAAAGAGAGAAGATTATAAACGATTTATCATATTCTGCCTGGCCAGCGTGATCGTGATCGCTCAGACAGCGGCCTTCGCCTATCTGTGGTACACCTACTACAGAGGGCTTATTTACAGACCCTTCTGGCGGAAGGGCAACTGGGTCCTGATCGCCATCTACGCCATGGTAAACGTCCTCTTTTCGCGGCTGTACGGGGGCCTTCGCGTGGGATATCTAAAAAGGACGGAGGTATTTTATTCCCTCTCCCTTGCCACGGTCTGCACCAACCTGTTCGCGTTCCTTGAGATCACCCTGATCGACCGCTGGTTCCTGCCGGTCCTTCCCTTGGTGGAGATGACCCTGGTCCAGATCGTGATGATCGTCGTGTGGGCCATCGGCTCGCGCTGGATCTACGACCGCCTGTACAGCGCCCGCAATCTGCTGGTCATCTACGGCAGGCACGACCCGGCCGAGATGATGGAAAAGATGAACCGCCGCAGCGACAAGTACAACGTCTGCGCCAAGATCAACGTCGACCGGGGGGAAGAAGTGATCCACCGCGTCGCGGAAGATTACGACGGCGTGATCCTCTGGGACCTCGACGCGGAAACGCGGAACACCTACCTCAAATACTGTTTTGCCCACGCGATCCGCTGCTACGTAAGCCCCAAGATCTCGGACATCATCCTGGCAGGCTCTGAGCAGATGCATCTGTTTGATACGCCGCTCCTCCTTTCGCGGAACATGGGTTTCTCCGCGGAACAAAGAGCTCTTAAACGGATCGCGGACATCATCATGTCCCTGATCCTCATCATTCTGACGTCTCCTCTGATGCTCCTGATCGCTCTTGTGATCAAGATCTATGACCGCGGGCCGGTCATCTATTCGCAGGAGCGTCTGACCCGGGACAGAGAAGTCTTCTACATCCACAAATTCCGCAGCATGATCGTGGATTCTGAAAAAAAGGGCGCCCGTCTGGCGGCCAAAAACGACGACCGGATCACCCCTGTGGGGAAGGTCATCCGCAACCTGCACCTGGATGAGCTTCCGCAGCTTTTCAACGTGCTGAAAGGCGATATGTCCATGGTAGGGCCCCGTCCGGAACGGCAGGCCATCATGGAGCAGTACGAGAAGGGCCTTCCGGAGTTCGGCTTCCGCCTGAAGATCAAGGCAGGCCTCACCGGCTACGCCCAGGTGTTCGGTAAGTACAACACCAACCCCTACGACAAGCTCAAGCTGGATCTGTTTTATATCGAAAACTTCTCCTACATGCTGGATCTGAAGATCCTGTTAATGACTGTCAAGATCTTCTTCCAGCCGGACAGCGCCGAAGGAGTTCCCATCGACCAGACCACTGCGGTTCACGAGCAGAATGCAAAAAAGAAAGGTTCGCCGGATGGAAAAAAATAACGATCCACTGGTCTCGGTGGTCATGGCAAACTATAACGGCGAAAGATTTGTGCGGGAATCCATCGAGAGCGTTCTCTCCCAGACCATGCAGGACCTGGAGCTGGTGATCGTGGACGATGCTTCCACCGATTCCTCCGTAGAGATCTTCCGCGAGTACATGCGGAAGGATCCCCGCATACGGCTGATCCGCTCGCATAAAAACCGCAGGACCGCCGCCTCCCGGAACGCCGCCATCCGCGCTTCCCGGGGGGAATACGTCGCCATCATCGACAACGACGATCTTTGGGAACCGGATAAGCTGGAGCGGCAGATCGCCATCGCGAGGCAAGGCTATCCCCTTGTCTACAGCTCATATGATTTTATCGATGAACAAGACAGGCCTGTGAAAAGGCCTTTTATCGTGCCGGAAAAAGCCGGTTACGACGCGATGCTCACTTCCAGCCTGATCGGCTGTTCTACCGCCATGCTGGAGGCCCGCCTTGCCAAAGAGCATCCCTTCCGCCGGGACTTCTACCACGAAGATTACGTGCTGTGGATGGAGCTTTTTAAAGAAGGCGTTGAAGCCCGGGGAGATGAGAAAGTGCTCATGCACTACCGTGTGCGGAGCGGCTCGCGCTCCAATAAAAAAGAAAAAGCGGCTAAAGAACGGTGGAAGATCTACCGGAAAGCGCTGCATTTGAGTCTGCCTGCGTCCATTCGGGCATTTGCAGGATACAGTATTCATGGTATAATAAAGTATTATTTATAGGGACTTTGGTTTTAGCTCTAAGGGGTCTGAAGATGAAAAAAACGCTGACTGTCTGTGTGGCAGCATATAACATTGAACGCTATATTGATGATCTGATGAAATCTCTGATCGCTTCCGGCGTGATGGAGGACATAGAGATCCTTCTGATCGACGACGGCTCTTCCGACAATACCTTTGAGAAGGCTGCGGACTACCAGCAGCGTTTTCCGGAGACTGTCCGCCTGATCTCCAAGCAGAACGGCGGCCATGGCTCCGCGCTCAACATGGGCATCCGCGAGGCCGCCGGAAAATACTTCCGCACCCTCGACGGCGACGACTGGGTCGATCCCATCAATTTCGCCTACCTGGTCCGCTGCATCAAGAACGTCGACGCGGACGCCGTCCTTTCGGACATTTACAGCTGCCGTCCCAACGGCAAGATCCAGAAAGAATATTTTCCCGCGCTGGAAGATGACACTCTATACACGTTTGACCAGCTCGCCTCGACTGTACAATGGATGTCGTACCACACGATCGTGTTCCGCACGGAGCTGCTTCGGTCGGCCGGCTTTGCCCTGGACGAGCACTGCTACTATGTCGATACGGAGTACGTCCTGTTCCCCATCCCGTTTGTCCATACGGTCTACTACTGCAAACCTCCCGTCTACTGCTACCGGCAGGGCAGAGAGGCGCAGTCTGTCAGCGCAAAAAACCGCCAGAAAAATATCGGCAACAGCGTGACCGTCACCAGAAGCCTGATCCGTTACTACAAGAAAAACAAGCTGCTCTTTTCCCCTGCTCAAAAAGCTTTCTATCTGCACGGGGTTTCGATCCACTGCAGCTGGCATGTCATGTCGCTGCTTCTGTGTCCGTCCTCGGACCGGATCAAACGCAAGCTCATTTCCTACGAATCCAACGTTCAGAAGCACTGGCCGGAATGTTATGACGAGATGACCCGCAACAACCGTCACGCGCCTGTGATCAAGGCTCTCCGCAAGTCCGGATATGCCCTGTACAAGCCGGTTTCACTGGCCTCCCGCAATCTGCAATATGCATTTGCAAAATGATTTTACAAAAACAGAATACAGATAGAATCGATATCACGAATTCTTATTTTTTATATAGACAGAGGATTTTTTCTCTGTCTAAAAATTTTTTTCTGGAAATTTCTCAAAAACCCCATAAATCTGTCACGCCCGGTACGTATATTGTGTAGAAGCGCATCGAAGTGACAACGGGGACGGATCTTAACGGTACTTTTTACTACGGTCAGAACGCATCTGACAGGAACCGCTCTTTCGTATCACATCCTCTGGAGGGAACCCACATGACAAATGAAGAATTTGATCTTTGTATGAGCCGTATCCGGAGCGGCGACAAAGAATCCCTGCACAAGATCTATCAGGCGTACATAGATTACCTTTTTCATCAGATCTTAAGCATCGTAGGGAATTACGAGGATGCCGAAGACATCACAAGCGAGCTCTTCATCTGTATCTGGAAGGAAGCCTCCCGGTATACGCCGGGCGGAGGCCACAGGCGATGGCTCTCGACCATTGCCCACAACATGGCGGTGGATCATCTGCGGGCCAACAAGCGAGAGATCCCTGCCGAAGATATGGAAGAGGCGCTGGAAAACGATCCGTCCGCCAGGGCGCAGGATATCACGGAGGAAGTGATCTCCGACATGACCGTGGAGCAGATCCTGTCAAAGCTGAAACCGGCCGAGAGGGAGATCGTGCATCTGAAGATCATCGGCGAACAGACCTTTGAGAAGATCGCCGCGATCATGCAGATGCCCCTGGGCACGGTGACATGGAAATACCGCCAGGCGATGGACAGACTGAGGAGGTACGGCTATGAAGCGTGATTTTCGCGAGGAGTACCAGGAATATATGAGAAAAAAGACGCCGGATCTGTGGAGCCGGATCGAAGAGGGGATCTCGGAGGCGGAGACGCAGATTTCTGAAGCGACAGAGCTGCAGGCAGAGAAGCCGGATGCTTCGGAGCCGGAAGTACGCAAAGCTGAAAAGCAGATCGATGTCAACGCTGATGCCGGAAACCCGGAAAAGCCAGCAGATAAGCGGCCGGAGGAATTACGGAAAACAGGTTTACAGAACAGAGAAAGCCAGGAGATCAAAAGCCAGTTTAAAGTCATCAAGAGTGACGGAAAGGAGAAAAAGATGGTACAGTTCAGATCATGGATCGCGATAGCCGTAGCCGTTTTTGTGCTGGGGGTCAGCATCGGGACGATCACAATGCTCCAGAACAGCAGCACCGTAAACAATCAGACCGAAGCCGGACAAAATGTCGCAAAAGGTGATGTGGGACAGAATAATCAGACCGGAGATGATTCTGAAAGCAAAGTGGAGACCGGAGTTTCCGCAGATGAGCAGAATACCCCTGTAGTGGAGATATATGATTCCCCGGAAGAAGCGACAGACGTTCAGACGGAAACAAATTCTACAGGCTCCTTACAGAATAAAGAAGCGAACCGGGAAGCCTTCGTTCCGGAAATGGAAGCCGAAGAGTATTATGATGGCGATGAATGGGAGATGGCTGTCGATGATTCTTATGAAACCGGTCTGGCGTATGACAGTTATATGGCTCCGACCGGCAATTACTGGGATCCATATGACTATGACAAGGATTTTAACAATGAAACCTACGCTAAAATAGAGGACAACGGCTTCTGCCTGGTGCTCACAGAGCCCCTTTCCACCTTCTCCGCAGACGTGGACACCGCTTCCTACGAAAATGTCCGCCGCATGATCGAGGACGGATACGGCCTGCAGGATATCTACGTAGACGCTGTCCGCGCAGAAGAATTCATCAACTACTTCACCTACGATCTGAAAGATCCCGAGAGCGGAGAAAAGTTCGGCGTCACCACAAAGATCGCCGTCTGCCCCTGGAACGACAAGCACCAGCTCCTCTTTGTGGGCATGAAGACCGAAGATATCGATCTCTCCGAAGCGCCGGCTGAGAACCTGACGTTCCTGATCGACGTGTCCGGCTCCATGGATGAAGAAGACAAGCTTCCCCTTCTGCAGAAATCCTTCCTGCAGCTGGTGGAGCAGCTGGATGACGACGACACAGTTTCTATCGTGACCTACGCAAACGGCGTGGAAGTCGTTCTCGACAGCGCAAAAGGCAGCGACAAAAAGACCATTTCCGACGCGATCAACGGCCTGATGGCAGCGGGCGGAACCAACGGCGAAGGCGGCATCCAGAAGGCATACGCCCTGGCGGAAGCCAACTACCGCGAGGACGCCAACAACCGCATCATCGTGGCCACCGACGGCGACCTGAACATCGGCATTTCCGAGCCGGATCAACTGGAAAAACTGATCTCTGAGAAGAGAGACAAAGGCATCTACCTCACCATGCTCGGCTTTGGAACCGGCAACATCCGCGACGACAACATGGAGCGCCTGGCGGACTGCGGCAACGGCAATTACGCCTACATCGACTCCCTCTTCGAAGCAAAGAAAGTGCTGGTGGAAGAGCTCGGAGCCAGCTTCCACACCGTGGCGGAGGATGTCAAGCTGCAGGTGGAATTCAACCCGGAAAAAGTCAATGCATACCGTCTGATCGGCTACGAAAACCGCCTTATGGACGCTGCCGATTTCCGCGATGACACCAAGGACGCGGGCGAGATCGGCGCCGGCCACAGCGTGATCGCTCTGTACGAGCTGATCCCCGCCGGAGCGGAAGAAGCCGTCACCCTCAAGTACCAGAACAAGAACGCCGAAAAAGAGGACGCCGCGGAAGAATCCGAAAGTGAATTCTCCAACGAATACTGCACCGTGGCTGTCCGCTACAAAGAGCCCGGTGAGACTAAGGCGGAGGAAGTCTCCTATGTGGTCGATGAGAACGCCTGGACGGACGAACCTGACAGCGAGTTCGTGTTTGCTTCCGCCGTCGCAGAGCTGGCCATGATCATCCGGGATGACGCGAACAAAGGAGATGCGTCTCTGGATAAGCTGATGGAGCTTGGACGTACTTATCAGACTACGGATGAATACAGGCAGGAGTTCTTCTATATGGTACGGCTGCTGGCCAAGAACTCGTAAAATTATCAGTCCGGTATGGATGACGAAAACCCCAGGGAATGCGGTTCCCTGGGGTTTTTACTTTGTGTGGTGAACTGTTCCGTTCAGGCTGAATTTTGATGAAGGGTATTTGATTCAATGCAAACGCAACATCTGCGAAAAATGTCAATATTTTCATGAGGTTTTATAGTAGGATGAGCGCCTGCGTGTCGAATGATGTCGAACAAATTGGGCTTGACTATTGACTCCAGAAAAGGTAAAATATACTCAGGTTAGTTATCGGAGTTTTTCAGGGGAGACCGGCTGATAACCCCGGCCCGTAAACCGGACTATCCGGAGCAAGTTCTGGAAATGCTGGCGATTCTGGAGAAAGACCATCGTTTTATAGATGCATACAAAGCTATCGGAAAGGACCAAGAAATGTGTAGATATATTGACGAGCTACAGGAAGAAGGCAGAAAAGAAGGCATAAAGATTGGTGAAGCAAAAGAGCGTGAATTATACAATCAATTAATCGGTTTTATGGCGCAGGATAATCGTATCAACGAGCTCATCGAAGCCGCCACTACTCCTCAGGCGGTTAACAATCTGTTCAAAGAGTATAAACTGATCTGACAGTATAACTGTAAAGAACATTTAATATAATCATACCAGGAGAAGGGAAACAGGACTGTGGTTTCACAGTCCTTCTTTTTATGCAAAATAATGAATAAACATAGAATATTTTCGAAATCATAAATAATTGAAATCTTTGTCCAACAAATGTCCCCTGGCAAAAATGAGCTGCCGAGCTTCAAAATGCCATAGATATGATCAATTTCTCCCACTTATTTACAAAAAAACGCCGTAAAACAACACTTGAATCTCCCACCGCCCATTTTCCGCCCCAAAACCGAAACGTAACGGTTTTTGTGCATAATTACAACTCCCTTTTAGTTAGTCAAGACAACCCACTATATTTAGTAAAACAATTCCTCCCACAGCACAATTTTAGCATCTCCCCAAAAGGTTTTCTTACTAATATACAGTATTATTATTCACAATTCACGAATTTGTACGAAAAATTTCGAAATCAGCAAGGTAAAATTCGTTATTCCAAAAAGTAAGGGAACATTGAATGTTACAAATTTGGGTATTATAATAAGGCCTATAAGGGGTTAGTCTACCCTTTTCCATGTTTCAACCGGACCAGGTTCGTCCGGTCAAATATATAGAAACCCGACGTCTGCAGTCTATTTATATCGATGGAGGAAAAAGATATGAATACAAAGTCCAACAAATTTAAACGTTTCTTAGCAATCATACTGACCGCTGCAATGACGCTGCAGCAGTCCAGTTTTGTCGGCCTTGCCGAAGAAATTCCCGAGGTCCCGGTCGAAGCCCAGGTGACCCCGGCGGTAGCGGAAGCCGCCCCTGATGCAGCTCCCGCACCCGAAGCGCCTGCCCCGGCGCCAGCCGCAGAAGCACCGGCACCCGAACCCGCGCCGGAAGTCCCGGCGGCTGAACCTGCACCGGAGGTTCCAGCAGCTGAGCCCGCTGCAGACCAGGCCGTAGAAACGCCGACTGATGAGTCTGCCG
>CAMOQF010000082.1 GCA_946622645.1 uncultured Blautia sp. | reverse complement strand
CCTCACTCTTTCCTGCAGGGCTCCGATCTTTTGGTACTCTGTCATCGTATTCCCGGAAATGGTAAGGATATAGCCTTCCCCGTTTCCGGCGTGAAAAGAATAAGCAGGTTCTCCCGTGAAGTCATGCATGATCGCCATGATCGGACCGCCGTGAGTCACCACTGCCGCTGCTCCGGTCTGTTCTGTCCGGCACTCCCGCAGGATCTGCTCCAGCGCATTTTTCGCTCTTGCCGCCGTCTCCTCCGGGCTTTCTCCTCCCGGAAAGCGGAGGGCTCCGCCACTGTCGATCCACATCTGATAGCAGGGATCCAGCGCAAGTTCTTTCGCATTCCGTCCCTCGAACCGTCCGAAATCCGTCTCCGCAAGCTCTTCGAGAATCCTTCGAGGCAGCTCCTGATACAGGATTTCTGCCGTCTGAATGCTGCGCATCATCGGACTTGTATACACTTTTTCCACAGCCGGATACAGAGCACACCTCTCTCTCAGTCCCCGTATTCCTTCCTCGCAGAGCGGTTCATCCGTCCGCTGCCCGATATACCTTCTTTCCCGGTTGCCCTTCGTCATTCCATGCCTGATCAGAATCAGTCTCACTGTTTCTCCCTCACCGGTGCTTGATTTCCATCCCCATCCCGCAGACCACACGTGTGACACAGGAAGAGAACGATGCCAGACGGGTGCATGCCCTTCCCACGGCCTCACGGTATTCTCGTTCAAACGCGTCCAGCGGAACGATACCGTACCCGATTTCCGTAGAAACGATCACCGCATCCGGGCTGTCTGCGATCAATTCCTCCGTAAACCGCATCGGATCCTCTCCCGCCTCCATAAGCCGGCGTACCGCTTTTTCAAAATATAGAATTCCCTCTGCCTTCGTAAGAGCTTCCAGATCCGCCGTCCCCGCATCCGCAAAGACCCTGTCCGGAAATTTACGCAGGGCAAAATCTCTTTTTCCCTGAAATGAACCGCCAATGATCAGTTCCATTCTGCTGCTCCTTATTTATACATCCTTCCTGCTCAGCCGAAATCAGTGTACTCTTATATATGGTGCCTTATCCGCAGAGACCGGCTTCTTCACCGCACATGTTCTTCAGCATCAGAGATCAGATCCTTCTTCACAGATGGTACCTTATCAGTAGATTCCTGTGTTTTCGTTCTATCCTGCCTCTGCTTTCTGTTCAGTACAAAAAGGCAAGAATCAGGGCGGAGGCTGCTTCTGCTGCACAGACATAAAAGCCTGAAAGATCCCCGGATATTCCACCGAACGTGCGGATAAAGGATCCCCGGCAGACCAGAAAGACAAGACAGGGAACCGCGAACACAATGGCCCCCCTGATCCCGCCAAGTAAAAACATTCCCGCCAGTATAAGGACCATATAGACTCCCAGCACCGGCAGAACCCTTTTTTTCTCTGCGGAGGACGCAAAGGCCGCGACAGTCCCCTCCGGATTAGCCCGGGGAAGCGTCATGACGCCGGTACCGGAAAGGCACCGGGACTCAGCGAACACAAGGGCAAAAATCATCATCTCTTTCTGCCGCATACAGAACCGGGTGCAGGAAGCCGCCATCACGGCAAACCAGCAGCAGCATGCGATCACCGCAAAACTGCCGGCGTGGGGATCCTTCAGGATCTTCAGCCTTTTCTCCCTGTCTCCATAGGAGCTGATGGCATCCGATGTATCCATCAACCCGTCCAGGTGAATTCCTCCCGTTATCAGGACCGGGATCAGCGTCATCAGAACTCCGGTCAGAAAGGCTTCCCCTAAAAAGTGCTGCCCTGCCAGGCTCATCAGGATCTCCAGGCCCCCGATCACCACGCCGACCCAGGGAAAGAAACAGAACATGTACCGCTGATTCTCCGGTGTCCAGTCCACCGGCGGCACCGGGACGCGCGAAAACATCGCAAAAGCCGCTTTACAGCTGTTCCACAGTGTTTTCAAGCCTGTCTCCTCCTTTCAGAATCACCGGGATTCCGTAGACCACCTCAATCACCACATCACAAAACTGCCCGAGAAAGCAATTGATCTCTCCCAGAATCTTCTGATAGCGGACCGTTTCTTCTTCGTAAAGGACTCCGTCGGAAAAAACCTCGTTCGTGACGATCACCAGATGTTCCGTTTCCTCCGAAAGCCGCAGAATGTCCGCTTTTATCTTCTCAAATGCATCCGAAGGACCGGCTCCGTTCTCCGAAAAAATCTCATTTGCCGTCAGGTTGGACATGCATTCCAGAAGGACTGCCGGATGCTCCTCCTTCTGAATCTCTTTGCCCGCCAGACCGCCCGTGTCCGTATACCGTTCAACCGTCACAAAGCCCTTTCCCTCGCGAAGGCTATGGTGCCTGGCAATCCTCCTGAGACCTTCCTCCCCGGCCGGGAGCATGGTTGCGATATAGATCCGGTTCGAGCCGGAAAGACCCATAACCAGATCTTCCGCATAGGCTGATTTGCCGCTTCCGCTTCCTCCGGTGACCAGTATGTTCACGGGTTTTTCTCCTTTCAGAAATTTACCATAACCTTCTTTCTGTACAGCGAAAATGCCTGGATTCAAGGGCAAGCTGCAGCTTACGACACTCAGCTCTGCTCCGTATAATTTTCCATGGATATCTCGCTGAAGGTACTCATTTCCCGGTAGACATCCAGCGTCATATCCAACAGTGCCAGAAGAGCCGCTGCTCCGGTACCCTCTCCCACAAACATCCCCGCCTGAATGGGCGACTTTTTTCCGAGTGCCTCGAGAACTGCACCGGTTCCGGGCTCAGACGACCCATGAGAAACCAGCATATACTCTTTTGCAGCCGGGCACAGGATCGAAGCCGCAAGCGCCGCCACACAGGAAATATACCCGTCCAGGATCACCGGGAGACGGCAGGCTGCACATCCGAGATAGAAACCCGTCATCCCCGCCAGATCAAATCCACCAACCTTGCCAAGCACATCCAGAGGATCCGAGGCGTCCGGTCTGTTTATGTCGATGGCCTTCCCGATGGCACGGATCTTCCGGGCGAGACCTTCCGACGAAAGCCCGGCTCCCCGTCCGGTAATCTCTTCCGGTCTTTTTCCCAGAAGCACACAGGCCATCGCCGTGCTCGTTGTCGTATTGCCGATCCCCATCTCACCGGCTGCGGCAATCTGGTAACCCTCCTGGCTGAACCGCTGTGCGATCCGGATTCCGTTCTCCACCGCCTGCAGTGCCTGTTGTCTTGTCATTGCAGGCTTTTCGGCAATATTACCGGTTCCCTTCGCGATTTTATAAAGACGGGGAACCTCTGTATCCACGTTCATTCCAAAGTCAAAAGGATAAACATCCATCCCGACGCACCGGCTCATGATACAGGAAGTCGTCTTTCCCTTCAGGAAATTCCGGGCCACGATTGCCGTGACTTCACTGCCCGTCTGGGTCACTCCTTCCCTCACGACCCCATTGTCCGCACAGAATACGGCCAGGGCACGCTTCTTGATCACCGGAAAAGCATCTCCCGTGATCCCGGCCAGCTGAACGATCATCTCCTCCAGAAGGCCCATGGAATGAAGGGGCTTAGCGATACAGCTCCATCGCTCCCTGGCTTTCTGTTCAGCCTTACGATCCGGCATCTCTATTGATTTTACAGTATTATCCAGTATATTTTCCATTGTAATCGCCTGTTGTAACGCAGGATCCATATTCGTTCGTCTATGAATCAAACGGATAATCGCAATCCGCTTCGTTGCCTGCTTTCAGGTAAAGCTGGCATTTGCAGTCCGCTTCGATGCCTGCTCTAAGATAAAACAGTCATTTCCAGCCCGCTTCGTTGCTGCTCTCGGATCATATCTGTATCTCTGCATCTGTTTTTATCTATGAATCCTGTTCCTGTTTTCTTACTCTTCCGCCCTCTGCAGTCTCTGCGATAATAAATCTGGGACGGTGTTTTACTTCCTCGTAAATCCGGGCAATATAAAACCCGATCAGCCCCAGACTGACCATCACCGCACTGCCGATAAAAAGCAGCACAGTCAGAATCGTCGTGTATCCTTCCACCGCATGCCCTGTAAAATACTGAACCAGGGAATAGATCAGCAGAAGAAGGGAAAACAGAAAGCTCGCGCTTCCGAGGATCGTGATGATCTGCAACGGAGCCGCCGTAAAAGAAACAATATTGGTAAGCGCATAACGAAACAGGGAACCGAACGTCCATTTGGACTGTCCGGCACTGCGCTCCTTCACCTCATAAGAAACCTGGGTTGTCTTATATCCCACCCAGAAGGAAGTCGCCCGGAAGAACATATTTCTCTCCGGCAGCAGCAGAATACTCTCAACGGCTCTGCGGTCCAGAAGCTTAAAATCCGAAGCATCCCGCATATCCACATGGGTCTCCCGGCTCATGATCCGGTAGAAATAGCCTGCCAGCGCGTGATGCAGGACCCCTTCCTTCCCGCGGGTACTCTTGATCCCTTCGATCACTTCATATCCTTTTTCCCAGAGATGGAACATTTCGGGAAGCTTTTCCGGCGGATGCTGCAGATCACAGTCCATCACCGCCATACAGTCGCCCCTAGCCGCGGACAGTCCCGCAACGATCGCCGATTCCTTCCCGAAATTCCTGGAAAAATGAATGCCTCTGATCTGCTTGTCATGTTCGGATGCTTTGATGATCTCCTCCCAGGTCCGGTCCTTTGACCCGTCATCAACCAGGATCAGTTCATAAGGAATGTGGCTCTCCACAAGCACTTCCCTTACCACCTTACAGACCTGTGATATCATAAGTTCTTCATTATATGCAGGTATCACTACCGAAAGAATACCCATATTGCACTCCCGACTGTAGAATACATATCTGCTTTGTCTCTATGCAGACATGACTCATGTAACATTATAACCTGGTTTCACATTACAGGATTATACCTCAAATCAACCTCTGGTACAAGGTCTTGCTTTCAGAATACTCTTACGGTACTTTTAAATATCTTTTTTATGCACTGCCCTTTTCCTTACACCGGTTGGGACTTTCATATTTCGAAACAGTCTCCCGTGACTCACCCGCGTCCATTAAAAAAGGAGACCGTAAAACGGTCTCCTTTTTTTCGTCTGTTCAGTTCTGAAATCAGTCTTTGCTGTACATAGCGGTGAGCTTCTGCAGATATGCATATCTTGCAGCTGCTTCGGACTGGTTCTTTGCAAACAGCCTTTCGGCCTTTGCCGGATTCTGTCTCTGCAGAGAGTTGTAACGTACTTCGCCGTTCAGGAAATCCTGATAATCGGTCATATCCGGCTCTTTGGAGTCCAGAGTGAACTTGTTCTCTGCTGCCGGGTTGAAGCGGAAGTTGTGCCAGTATCCGCACTTCACTGCCAGCTCTTCCTCGGTCTGAGCCTTGGACATGCCCTTCTTGATACCATGGTTGATACACGGAGCATATGCGATGATCAGTGACGGTCCCGGATAAGCCTCTGCTTCTGCGATTGCCTTGACAGCCTGGTTGAAGTCTGCGCCCATGGAAATCTGAGCAACATAGACATAGCCATAGCTCATGGCGATGGAAGCCATATCTTTCTTCTTGGTCTCCTTGCCGCCTGCTGCGAACTGAGCGATCGCGCCGGTCGGAGTGGACTTACTGGACTGTCCGCCTGTGTTGGAATAAACCTCGGTATCGAATACCATGACGTTGATGTCGCGTCCGCTGGCCAGTACATGGTCAACACCGCCGAAGCCGATGTCATATGCCCAGCCGTCGCCGCCGAATACCCACTGGGACTTCTTTGCAAGGAAGTCTTTCTGGGCAAGGATCTCTTTGCCTGCTTCGCATCCGCATGCCTCGAGAGCTGCCACCAGCTTATCGGTAGCTGTGCCGTTCAGGGCACCTACTGCGAAGGTATCCAGCCATTCCTGACCGGCAGCCTTCACATCTTCGTTCTTTCCTTCTGCTACCAGAGCTTCAACCTTGGCTTTCAGGCCGTCACGAAGAGCGTTCTGTGCAAGAAGCATACCATAACCGAACTCAGCATTGTCTTCGAACAGAGAGTTGGACCATGCCGGACCCTGTCCCTTTGCATTTACGGTGTACGGTGTGGACGGTGAAGAGTTGCCCCAGATGGAGGAGCATCCGGTTGCGTTGGCGATATACATTCTGTCGCCGAACAGCTGGGTAACCAGCTTCGCATACGGAGTCTCGCCGCAGCCTGCGCATGCGCCGGAGAACTCAAGGAGCGGCTGTTTGAACTGGCTGCCCTTTACGGAAGCTTCTTTAAACTTGGCAATCACATCGGTCTTTTCCGGAAGGGTCACACCGTAATCGAAATACTTCTGCTCGCCGAGATTCTTCTCGAGACCATCCATAACCAGAGCCTTGTTGCCCTTCTTGCCCGGGCAGACGTTCGCGCAGGAGCCGCAGCCTGTACAGTCAAGTACGGAAACGGTCATGGTGAACTTGTATCCCGGCATACCGGTCATCGGCAGAGTCTGGATGCCTTCGGGAGCTGCAGCTGCTTCAGCCTCGGTAAGAGCTACCGGACGGATGACAGCGTGCGGGCAGACATAGGAGCATCTGTTACACTGGATACAGTTGTCCGGCTGCCATACGGGAACGTTGACGGCGATGCCGCGCTTCTCGTATGCTGCTGTACCGGAGGGTGTGGTACCGTCCACATATTCGGTAAATGCGGATACCGGCAGGCTGTAGCCTTCCTGCGCATTGACCTTGCACTGGATGGTGTTAACGAAATCGATGGCATCCTTTCTTCCGCTCTCTGCATGAGCCATGAACAGGCCTTCGTCCTGTGCGTCTTTCCAGCTTTCAGGAATGGCAACTTCCACGACCTGCTTTGCGCCGGCGTCGATGGCTGCCCAGTTCTTCTGAACAACGTCATCGCCCTTACGGCCATAGGTAGCCTTTGCGGCAGCCTTCATCAGCTCGATGGCATGCTCCTCCGGAATGATTCCGGTAAGCTTGAAGAATGCGGACTGAAGGATGGTGTTGATACGGGTCGGTCCCATGCCGGTCTCGATACCGATCTTCACACCGTCGATGGTGTAGAACTTGATGTTGTGGTTTGCGATGAACGCCTTGACCTGTCCCGGAAGATGGGTCTCAAGCTCTTCTGCGTTCCACGGGCAGTTCAGCAGGAAGGTACCGCCGTCCACCAGTTCCTGAACCATGTTGTATTTGTTGATGTAAGCCGGATTATGGCAGGCAACGAAGTCAGCCTTCTTGATCAGATAGGTGGACTTGATGGGCTTCTTGCCGAAACGAAGGTGAGACATGGTCACACCGCCGGACTTCTTGGAGTCATAATCAAAGTAAGCCTGCGCATACATATCGGTGTTGTCGCCGATGATCTTTACGGAGTTCTTGTTTGCACCGACGGTACCGTCAGCACCAAGACCCCAGAACTTGCAGTTTGTGGTTCCTTCCGGAGTGGTCACGATGGGCGCGCCGACTTCCAGGGAAAGATGAGTAACGTCGTCCACGATACCCAGGGTGAAATGATCCTTCTCGGTGTTGTTGTAAACAGCAACGATCTGAGCCGGAGTGGTGTCCTTGGAGGACAGGCCGTAACGACCGGCCAGGATCTTCACGCCGTCGAACTTGCTGCCCTTCAGAGCGGCAACAACGTCCAGATACAGCGGCTCGCCCAGAGCGCCCGGCTCTTTCGTTCTGTCAAGAACGGAGATGCACTTCACGCTGTCCGGGATAGCTTCGATCAGGGCTTCCTTGCAGAACGGTCTGTAAAGACGAACCTTTACGACACCGACCTTGCATCCGGATTTCATGAGGTAATCGATGGTCTCTTCAATGGTATCATTGACGGAGCCCATGGCAATGATGACGTGCTCTGCATCTTCTGCGCCATAGTAGTTGAACAGCTTATAGTCTGTTCCGATCTTCTCGTTGACCTTGTCCATGTATTCCTGTACGACTGCCGGAAGAGCGTCATAGTAGGAGTTGCATGCTTCTCTGGCCTGGAAGAAGATATCGCCGTTCTGTGCGGAACCTCTCTGGCAGGGATGATTCGGATTCAGGGCATGAGCGCGGAATGCAGCGATGGCATCCATGTCAGCCATATCCTTCAGATCCTCGTAATCCCAGGTCTCGATCTTCTGAACCTCATGGGAGGTACGGAAACCATCGAAGAAGTTGATGAACGGAACTTTTCCCTTGATGGCTGCAAGATGAGCAACCGGAGTCAGGTCCATGACTTCCTGAACCGAAGATTCGCAGAGCATTGCGCATCCGGTCTGACGACATGCCATAACATCGGAATGATCGCCGAAGATGGAAAGTGCGTGGGATGCGATTGCACGGGCTGATACATTGACTACGCCCGGGAGCAGCTCACCGGCAATTTTGTAGAGATTCGGGATCATCAGAAGAAGTCCCTGTGAAGCGGTAAAGGTAGTGGTAAGAGCGCCTGCGGCCAGAGATCCGTGGACTGCACCTGCAGCACCGGCTTCAGACTGCATCTCGGTAATCTGAACTTCCTGACCAAAGATGTTCTTACGTCCCTGTGTCGCCCATTCATCTGCGGCTTCCGCCATAACAGAAGATGGTGTGATGGGGTAGATCGCAGCTACATCCGAATAAGCGTAGGATGCATGAGCCGCTGCGTGGTTACCATCCATGGTTTTCATCTTTCTTGCCATAGTTTTGTTTCCTCCTTAAAGGTTGAATAGTGAATAGTTTTTATTTCTTAGACGCTGTGTCTGTGTCTAAAAACCCGCAAATATTATAGCATGTTTCTTTCACTTTGTACATCAAAATCAACGGGTTTTTGTATCTTCTGATAAACATCGGAAACGTCTTCCGTCATTTCCCCTCCAGGATCTGCCGGACGTTTTTCCGCTTCAGCATGTTCCACAGCTCCGTCTGAATGGCCGCCAGCTCCCGGTGTACCATACAGGGCTCGCCGTCCGCGCCGTCCCGCGCGCATTTGTGTTCCGGATCCAGGCATTCGATGATGAACATGTCCGGGTCGATCGCCAGGTAAATGTCCAGCAGCGTCAGGCTGTCCGTATTCTTGCTTAAAGCGTATCCCCCGTGTACTCCCCGGTATCCTCTCACATAACCGGCCTGTTCCAGTTTCTTCAGGATCTTGTAGGCAAAAGGCGCCGTGATCCCTTCTTTTTCACAGATTTCTCCCACACTCAGTTTCTCCCGTCCTGCCAAAGACCGGATCACCCTCACGGCATAATCGCATTCTCTTGTGATAAACATAGCTTCTTTTTCATCCCTCCGGCGCGTTCAGACGCGTCATGATCTCCTTCCCGATTTCTGCTGCTGTTTTTCCATCCGTCACTGCGATGATGTCAGCCGCGGCTTCGTACTTCGGCCGCCGCTCTTCCATAAGTTTTTGAATGTATCCTGCGTTCATGTTTCCTTCCAGAAGCGGCCGCGTGTGCGAATGCCGCACTCTCTCGAAAACAGTCTCCGGCGATGCATGGAGCCAGACGATCTTTCCTCTCGAACGCATTGCCTTAACATTTTCTTCCCGCATGGGAACGCCTCCTCCGCAGGAGACGACAAGCCCCCTGTCGGTTGGAAGAGCAAGAAGAAATTCGGTCTCTTTCCGGCGGAAATAGGCTTCGCCGTCCTCCTGAAAGATCCTCGATATGGTCTTTCCTTCCTGTTCCTCGATCTTTTGGTCCATCTCGATCCGGTCTTTTCCATAAAGAGCATGCAGAGCACGTGCCACGGTGCTCTTTCCCGCCCCCATGAAGCCGATCAGAAAAATATTGGTCTCTCCCATGATGTTGACTCCTTATAAGAGTAGAGTAACGTGTTTTTTCTCAAAAGTAAAGAAAAAGGTTGCAAAATATCCGGTTTCCTGTCAAAATGAACAGAAGCTGCTACTATATGAAAGAACTGCGTTCTTTCATCAACGTTTGTGAAAATGCCCTTGCAAGCAAGCATTTTCACTGCTCTGGATGACGAGGTGTACTATGATCGCTGCAAACAATATTACTTTGCGTGTAGGGAAAAAAGCCCTTTTTGAAGATGTGAACATAAAATTTACCGAAGGCAACTGCTACGGCCTGATCGGTGCCAACGGCGCCGGCAAGTCCACCTTTCTGCGGATCCTTTCCGGGCAGCTTGAGCCGACCAAGGGCGATGTGGTGATCACGCCCGGGCAGCGGCTCTCTTTCCTGCAGCAGGACCATTTCAAATATGACGCATATCCGGTCCTTGACACGGTCATTATGGGCAACCAGCGTCTCTATGATATTATGAAGGAAAAGGACGCCATCTACGCCAAGCCGGACTTTTCCGACGAGGACGGAATCCGCGCCAGCGAGCTGGAGGGTGAATTTGCCGAGATGAACGGCTGGGAGGCCGAATCCGATGCGGCGACGCTGCTGAACGGTCTCGGGATCGAGACCGAGTATCATTACGCACAGATGGCGGATCTGACCGGCAGTCAGAAGGTCAAGGTCCTTCTGGCCCAGGCCCTCTTCGGAAACCCCGATATCCTTCTGCTCGACGAGCCTACCAACCACCTGGATCTTCCTGCCATCGAATGGCTGGAGGAATTCCTGATCAATTTCAACAACACGGTCATCGTGGTCTCCCACGACCGGTATTTCCTCAACAAGGTCTGTACCCAGACCGCCGACATCGACTATGGCAAGATCCAGCTTTATGCCGGCAACTATGATTTCTGGTTCGAATCCAGCCAGCTGCTGATCAAGCAGATGCGTGAGGCGAACAAAAAGAAGGAAGAGAAAATCAAAGAGCTGCAGGAATTCATCTCCCGTTTCAGCGCCAACGCTTCCAAGTCCCGTCAGGCCACATCCCGTAAACGGGCTCTGGAGAAGATTCAGCTGGACGAAATGAAGCCCTCCAGCCGAAAATATCCCTATATCGATTTCCGTCCCAACCGGGAGATTGGCAACGAGGTCCTGATGGTGGAAAATCTTTCCAAGACCATCGACGGCGTGAAGGTTCTGGACAATATCTCCTTCACCCTCGGACACGATGACAAGGTTGCCTTTGTGGGCGCCAACGAGCAGGCCACCACCACCTTTTTCCGGATCCTGATGGGCGAGCTGGAACCGGACGAAGGCAATTACAAATGGGGCGTGACCACCAGCCGGGCGTATTTCCCGAAGGACAGCACCGCCGAATTTGACAATGACCTGACCATCACGGACTGGCTGACCCAGTATTCCGAGATCAAGGATGC
>CAMOQF010000081.1 GCA_946622645.1 uncultured Blautia sp. | reverse complement strand
GGCGGGGCGTGTCAGAGTGTGGTTTTGCGGACCTCGCGGGGGGCGGGTCAGAGGGCAGTTTTGCGGACCTGACGGCGGACGGGGAGGATGCAGGCGGGGACTACGGAAAGAGCGTCGACGCCAAGACGGAGGAAGGTTTCCGTAAGGGCGGTGTCGGCGGCGATCTCGCCGCAGATGTAGACCTTGCAGTTGTGGCGATGGCCTGCTTCGACGGTCATGCGGATCATTGCGAGCACGGCCGGGTGATGATCGTCATATTTTCTCTTCAGAGAGGGATTCTGACGGTCCATCGCAAGCGTATACTGGGTCAGGTCGTTGGTCCCGATGCTCAGGAAATCCACTCTTCTTGCAAGCTCGTCCGCGATCAGCACGGCGGCGGGCGTCTCCACCATGATCCCGATCGGGATGTCCCGGAACGGAACTCTTTTCTTCCGGAGACCGTCCTTCACTTCCTTCAGGATCTTATCGATCTGGTCCATCTCCTCCAGGGACGTGATCATGGGGAACAGGACCGCCAGATTACCGAATGCGCTGGCGCGGTAGATCGCCTTCAGCTGTGCTTTGAACATGTTCTTCCGGTCCAGCGAGAGCCGGATTCCGCGGTTGCCCATGATCGGGTTCATTTCCTCCGGGATCTGCATATAGTCCGACTGCTTGTCGGCTCCCAGGTCAGCGGTACGGATCACGCAGATCTTTCCCTTCATGCCCTGGGCCACTCTCCTGTATTCCAGGTAGAGTTCATCCTCTTTGGGATAGTCTGCCCGGTTGAGATACTGGAATTCGCTTCTTAAGAGGCCGATGCCTTCAGCGCCGTAATACAGAGCGCTGTTCATGTCATCCATGCTGCCGATGTTGGCGTACAGGCCGATCCGCTGTCCGGAGAGCGTCACATCCTCCGCGGTACGGAGCTTCAGCAGCTCTTCACGTTCTTTTTTGTCCTCGCTCTGACGGAGCTCATATTCATGAATCAGCTCGTTGCTTGGATCCAGATACAGATTGCCTGTATACCCGTCCACGATGGCATAATGGCCTTCCCAGTCCCGGGTGCCCGGCACGTCGAAAAGCGCCGGGACATCCATGGTCTTTGCCATGATGGCCGCGTGCGAGATCTCACTCCCCTGCCGGGTCACGAGCGAGAGGATCTTTTCCTTTTTCATTTCTATGATATCAGAAGGATACAGCATGTCCGAGACCAGGATCACCGGCTCCTCTCCGAAATCGAGACTTGAACCTGACTGCGCGAGGCTCCCCAGAAGCATGGAGGAGATCTCCCTGATATCCTGGATCCTGCGTTTGATGGCCGGATCCGAAAGTTCTTTAAAGGTGGTCATCATCTCGTCCCGGGTGATCTGGACCGCATAAGAGGCTGTCACCTTCTGCTGCTCGATCACTTCCAGCACAGCCGGCAGATAATACTCTCCCTGCAGGATCTCCGCCTGCTGCCTGATAGTCTTTTCCACCTCCGGGATCGTAGAGAGCGCGGCTCTGTTCAGATAATCCAGGACCTCTCTCACATTCTGCCGGAGGATCCTCTTCTCCTGCAGAACATCTTTAGCCGTCCGTTTGTCCTTCTGATATCTTCCCCGGGAATACCAGGCGACCTTGCCGATGGCGATCCCGGGAAAAGCTGCCTTTCCTGTTACAACTTCCATGAAGTCTCCTTAATCGCAGGCATCCTTAAACTCTGTCCATGCCTTGCTGAAAGCTTCCTCGGCCTCCTGGGATACATTCTGAATGATCTCTCCCTTGGAGACGCTGTCGGGCACCACCAGATCGGGGTTGACGAGCTCGTCGGCCGCCTTTGTGGTGCAGTAATATCCCATGAAGTCAAAACAGGCTGCCGAAACTTCGGGACGAAGGATATAATCGATGAACTTGTGCGCTGCTTCCGCATTGGGCGCCTTGCTTGGAATGAACATCCCCATGATGCCGAAGCCAAGGCCTTCCTCCGGGTAGACCACGGTCAGATCCGGGTTCTCCATAAGAGCCATCGTCACCTGGGAGGTGTACAGGAAGGCAGCAGCCGCTTCTCCGTTCAGAAGAGAATCCTGCGTGTTGTCATCCTGGATCAGGCGTACATTCGGCGCCAGCTCAACCAGCTTTTCGCCGGCCTGCGCGATGATCTCCGGATCCTGCTCGTTCATGCTGTAGCCCATGGAAAGGAGGGTGATGCCCAGGATCACGCGATAGTTGGCTGTCAGCGCCACAGCGTCCTCCAGGGATTCGTCCCACAGGTCGCCGTACCCCTTGATGTCAACGTCGGTCTCCTCCGGA
This sequence comes from uncultured Blautia sp., assembly GCA_946622645.1. Classification (GTDB taxonomy): domain Bacteria; phylum Bacillota; class Clostridia; order Lachnospirales; family Lachnospiraceae; genus Blautia_A. The sequence continues at coordinate 8,899 of CAMOQF010000081.1, read as the reverse complement.
TCATAGACGATCAGGGGTATGCCGGCGCCGTAGGGAACGGTGTATTTATCTTCAGGATCGTAGAACTGGCCCTGGTACAGCGGATTGATGTTTTCAAAGTTGGGGATCTGACTCTTGTCCAGTTCCATGACCAGACCTTCGTTCACGGCCTGCTCGATGATATAGTCGTCCGCAACGACCACGTCGTAGTCACCGCCTTCTGCCATGGCCAGTTTTTCCAGCATGGTCTCATCCGTGTCAAAGTTGGAATAAATGACCTTGATCCCGGTCTCTTCGGTAAAGCCGTCAAGCACTTCCTGAGGGAACATGGCTTCCCAGGTGTAGAGGATCAGTTCGTCTTCCGCCGCGGATACCTGGATCGCGGAAGCAGATGAAAATACGGTGACAGCGGCAAGTAACAGTGCGATGGTTTTTCTGCTTTTCATGTTCGGGTTGCTCCTTTCTTACTGCGCTTTGACCTTTGTCCAGAGTTCAGCGTAATGCTGTTTCACCTTGGGTTCCTGATAACCGAAGATCTCGTTATTCGGATTTTCGGTGTCCGGGATGTACGAAGAGACACCGGCGTAGTCGCCTTCCTTCATCTCCTCGAAAGCACTCTCCACAGTAGGAGTATACCCTACTTCTTCCGTATTGGAAAGAGCGCTTTCTTCACTGATCATGAAATCGATGAAGGCATGCGCAAGATCAGTCTCGCTGCAGTCCCGGGTGATGACCATGGCGTCGTACCAGAGGTTCGTTCCCTGATCCGGCGTCAGATAATCCAGATTCTCGTTTTCACTGATGATGTAGGACGCGTCGCCCGAATACACCACTGCGATGGCCTTGTTGCCGGAGATCATGTTGTCGATCACGTCGTCCCCGGCATAGATCGGATCCATGGTATCCCTCTGCTCGATCAGCCACTGGTAGGCTTCCTCGATCTCGTCAAAGTTCGTGGAATTCATGGAATAGCCGAGTGCCTTCATAGCGATCATAAAGGAATCTCTTTCCGAATCGTACATATAGAGATTTCCTTTGTATTTAGGATTCCGGAGAAGTTCCCAGCCGTCTTTCAGATCTTCCGGATCCACGACGGTCTTGTCATACAGAATACCTACTGTTCCCCAGAAATACGGGCAGGAGTACCGGTTGCCCGGATCATATGACTTGTTCTGCACATCTTCCATCAGGTTCTTCTTGTTGGGGATCAGATTCCAGTCGATATACTGCAGGTACTCTTCCTTGATCAGCCTCTCGATCATATAGTCCGAAGGGATCAGCACGTCGTACGTCTCGCCGGCCGCCAGCTTCGTGTACATCATCTCGTTGGATTCAAAGGTCTCGTAGACCACCTGGCAGTCATTTTCCTCTTCAAACTGTTCAAGAAGCGAAAGGTCCATATATTCGCCTGCGTTGTAGACCTTAAGCACATGTTTGCCGTTCGTCGCAGCGCCGAGCCAGATCATGACCCCGATCAGCACAGCCGCGGCCGCGAGGCCGATCACATGATGCAGTCTGTGATTCATGTTCACAGTGTTTTTCCTGGCCAGAAGCGGTATCAGGTTGACAACCACCAGCACGATGATGATCACGACGATCACGATGGTAGAAAGTGCGTTGATGGTGGGATTGATCCGCTTTGTCATGTTGTAGACGACGATGGAAATGTTCTTCACGCCGTTTCCGGAGACAAAGTATGAAATCACAAAATCATCGAAGGACATGGTGAAGGCCAGCAGAGCCCCGGCAAAGATGCCCTCCTTGATGAGCGGCACGATCACCTTGATCAGAGCCTGGAAAGGCGTTGCGCCCAGATCCATGGCCGCGTTCGCAAGGTTGGGGTCCAGGGACCGGACTTTTGGATAGACGCTGGTGATCACGTACGGCGTACAGAAAGCGATGTGCGCCAGCAGCATGGTCACATAGCCTTTCCGCATCCCGATCGATGAAAACAGAAGCATCAGGCCGATAGCCGTCACGATCTCCGGATTCAGGATCGGCATGTTGTTTACGTTCAGGAGGATCTCCTTCACGATCTTCCTGGATCTGGTAAGCCCTATGGCTGTAATGGTGCCAAGCACGGTGGAGATCACCGTGGCCATGACAGCAATGGAAAGCGACACATAGACCGCCTTTGAAATCTCCACGTTCTGCAGCAGCTCATTGTACCACCGCAGCGAAAATCCCGTAAACCGTGTCAGGGACTTGGAGGAATTGAACGAAAAGAACATCGTGACCAGGATCGGCAGATAAAAGAACGCCAGACAGATGACCACGTAGAATCTTGCAAAAAAGCTTTTTTTCTTCTTCATACGCATCACCTACTCTTCCTGGGTATCCATCTTCTTCATGAGACGCATGAAGAGGATGATGATCACCGCCAGGATCATGGAGATGGCACTGCCGAAGTTCCAGTCACCCACAGAGATGAACTGGGTCTCGATCAGGTTACCGATCAGCATGTACTGTCCGCCGCCCAGCAGCTTCGGGATCACGAAAGTCGATACAGAAAGAAGGAAGACCATCATGATGCCGTTCAGAACGCCGGGGATGGAAAGCTTCCAGATCACCTTGCGGAAGGTCTGAAAACGGTTGGCCCCCAGGTCGTAGGCTGCCTCTATCAGGGATTTGTCCATCTTGGAGAGGGACGTGTAGATCGGGATGATCATAAAGGGCATAAAGTTGCATACCAGGCCCACGATCACGGAGAAGTCCGTGTACATCATGGATACCGGCTTCATCCCCAACATCTCCAGCAGGTTATTGATGATCCCGTTGTCCGAAAGCAGGTTCATCCATGCGTAGGTCCTGAGCAGCATGTTGATCCATTCCGGAATGGTCACCAGAAGGATCAGGAAAGCCTGGCTCTTTTCGGAGCAGCGTGAAATGATGAACGCCAGGGGATACCCTAGCAGCAAACACAGAACCGTGGTGAAAATACCCAGGCGGAAGGATTTTACGATCACGTTCACATAGGTGCTTTCCGCGAATTTTGCAAAGTTTTCCAGCGTAAAGGAAAACGTCAGTACGGAGTTGCCCTCCTCCGTAAAGGCATACAGTACGATCATGATCAGAGGAACCACGATCAGCGCCGCCGCCCAGATGATATATGGTTTGATCAGGTGCTTGTACTGTTTCATCAATATGCCCCCATCTTCCACATGACATGAATATCTTCCGGTCCAAGAGACAGACCCACTTTACGTCCCACCTCGGCGTAATCCGTAGTATGGACCATGTAGGTGCGATACTCGGTTTCAACCAGGATCTCATAATGAACGCCTTTGAATGTGACGCTTATGACTTTTCCCGTGATCTGCGCCTTGTCGGGAGATACAATGTCAAGGTCCTCCGGACGAAGGACCACCTCGATCTCTTCGTTTTCCGGGAAGCCCTTGTCCACACATTCAAACCGGAAGCCGTCCCATTCCACCAGGAAATCCTGGAGCATATGGCCTTCAATAATGTTGGACTCACCGATAAAGCCGGCTACAAAGCGGTTTTCCGGCTCATTATAAATGTCTGTGGGAGATCCGATCTGCTGGATCTCGCCGTTGTTCATGACCACAACGGTGTCGGACATGGAGAGCGCTTCTTCCTGGTCGTGGGTCACATAGATAAAGGTGATGCCCACCTCCCGTTGGATTTTTTTCAGCTCCGACTGCATATTCTTCCGGATCTTGGCATCCAGCGCGCCGAGAGGCTCGTCCAGCAGAAGGACTTTTGGTTCGTTCACCAGAGCCCGGGCGATCGCCACTCTCTGCTGCTGTCCGCCCGAAAGAAGAGTCACATCTCTCTTTTCAAAGCCCTCCAGGCCAACCATCTTCAGCATCCGTCCCACCTTCTGGGCGATGACGGATTTGTCTACCTTCTTCAGATTCAGACCGAAGGCGATGTTGTCTTCTACGTTCAGGTGGGGAAACAGCGCATATTTCTGAAAGACCGTATTGATCTCCCGCTTATAGGGAGGAAGCTTGGAGATCTCTATCCCGTTAAAAAGCACTTCTCCGCTGGAGGGTTCTTCAAACCCGGCGATAATACGGAGCGTTGTCGTCTTGCCGCAGCCGGAAGGCCCCAGGAGCGTCAGGAACTCGTTTTCATAGATATCGAGGTTGATCCCGCGCAGTACCTGCTGGTCATCAAAATTCTTGGTCAGGTCCTTCAGTTCAATGAGCTTGTTTTTCATCTGCATTCTCTCCTGTTTTATTGATGCGCTTTACCAGGGCGGATGCTCCGAGTACCAGAAGCGTCACCCCCAGCATGATGGTGCAAAGAGCGTTGATCTCCGGGGTGACGCCGGTCTTGATCTGGGTATAGACCTTGACCGGCAGGGTGGAGACCCTGGGACCGTTGATAAAAATGGTAATGACCACGTCATCCATGGACATGGCAAAAGCCAGCAGCGAACCGGACAGCACCGCCGGCATGCAAAGCGGCAGGGTAATGTCCAGAAAAGCCCGGAAACTGGTCGCTCCAAGATCCCTGGCTGCTTCCTCGAGCGCGGGATCCATGCCGGAAAGTCTTGCTTTAACTTCCATCAGAATGTAGGGCACACAGAATATGGTATGGCCGATCAGAAGGGTCAGCATACCGAAAGGAAGCCCCAGCATATAGAAGAAGGCCATCAGCACCATGCCCAGGATGATCTCCGGGATCATGAGCGGCAGAATGGACAGATATTCCATGGCCCCCTTCGATCTCCAGCGAATCTTTGACAAGCCCACAGCCCCCATGGTACCGATGACGGCGGAGATAAACGTGCTTAAGCAGCCAAGGATCAGGCTGTTCACGAGCGCTTCCAGCATGGCGTCGTTCTGAAACAGTTTTTCATACCAGATCGTGGAGAAGCCGGTGAAAGCCACCGGCAGTTTGGATTCATTGAATGAAAACACCACCACGACGGCGATGGGCAGATACATGATAAAAAACATCAGCCCAAGATAAAATCCCGCAAATCTGGGATTCTTTTTGACTCGGCTCATTCCCATCCCATTCCTTCCAGTTTTTTCGCGTTGGTGAGCTTCCGGTACAGAGCGATCATCAGGGTCGTCATGACAAGCAGGATCACCGCAAGAGCCGCCGCAAAGGGCCAGTTGGACCCCCGGGTCATCTGCTCCTGTATCAGGCTTCCCACCAGGACGATCTTGTTTCCTCCCAGGATGTCCGCGATAAAGAACAGTCCCATGGAGGGGATAAAGGTCAGGATAATGCCGGAAAGAAGCCCGGGCATGGTAAGCCGGAATGTCACGGTCCAGAAAGCCTTCGTACCGGAAGCGCCCAGATCACGGGCAGCCTCGATCAGGCTCCAGTCCAGCTTTTCCGCGCTGGAATAAACCGAGAGGACCATAAAGGGAAGCAGCACATAGATCATGCCGATCACCACAGCAGGATAGCTGTATAGGATCTTCAGCGGCTTGTCGATCAGATGCAGACTCTGAAGGACGTGATTCAGCATGCCTTTTTTCTGCAGGATGATGATCCATCCGTACAGCCGGATCAGGGAATTGACCCAGAACGGAAGCATGATAGCGATCATGGCGCGTTTTTTCTGCTTATCCGGCAGCCTGGCCATATAGTAACCGAAAGGATAACCGATCAGGCAGTTCAGCACAGTGCTGGTGAGAGCCAGCTGGAAGGACTGCACAAAGGTCTTCATGTAGACCGGCTCCAGGATGCGTGTGTAATTAGCGGTCGTAAGGCTCCAGGTGACTCCGTAGCCCTCGTTGGCAGTAGCGAAGCTTAAAGCCACCACATAGATCAGAGGGCCGGCCACAAAGGCGATGGTAAACAGGTATAACGGCAGGATCATCCAGACGCCGCCGTTTTTCGGCTTACGCATTTCTCTCCTCCCCGGGAAGCGGAATATCCAGATCCACCTCCGTCGGCTTTCCGAGCTGGATGATCTGTCCCTGATTCATGATGCCGATGCGATCGGACATGTTGGCGGCTTCTTCCTGGTCATGGGTGATATAGACAAAAGTGATCCCCAGTTTTTTCTGCAGGTTTTTGAGTTCCACCTGCATACTGCGCCGAAGCTGCAGGTCCAGAGCCCCCAGAGGCTCGTCCAGAAGCAGGACTCTCGGATGGTTGATCAGCGACCGGGCAATGGCCACTCTCTGGCGCTGTCCGCCGGACAGCTGGGTGGGCTTTCTTTTTTCAAAGCCAGGCAGCTGAACCATCTCCAGCATTTCGGCGACCCGTTCCTTGATCTCTTTTTTCGGAACATGTCTGAGCCGGAGGCCATAACCGATGTTCTCTCCCACCGTCATATGAGGAAAAAGGGCGTAGCTCTGGAAAACGGTATTGACGTTTCGTTTTTCCGGCTGCGCCTCGGTCACATCTTCTCCGTCCAGAAACACATGGCCGGAATCCGGCAGCTCCAGACCGGCGATGATGCGGAGCGTTGTCGTCTTCCCGCAGCCGGAGGGGCCTAAAAGGGTCAGGAATTCTCCCTGCTCGATGGTAAGGCTGATTCCTTTTAAAACTTCTTCACCCTTGAAAAAGCTTTTGCGGATATCCCGCAGTTCCAGTGATATCTGACTCATTTTTTCTCCTGTCTTGCATACAAAAGCGGTTCACACATAATAATTATGCGGAATCCGGTTAATTATACACGATACCGACGTTTTTGTCGATACTTTTTATTTTGCAGGCTGTATCTGGATTTTTGAGCAGATTGATGGTAAAATTAAACTAGAAAAACAGCAGGGAGGGATGATATGAGCACAAAGGCGTATGATTATATGGACTGGCCCCGGATCGAGGGCGTGATCTATGGTGAAGAAAGCTCCCCGCGGGACGTGTTCGCGCCGCGGATCACCTGTGACGGCGTTCTTCTGCAAGGCTTCTTCCCGGACGCCATAAAAGCAGAAGTACTGGTGGAAGGAAAGACCTACGAAATGGAAATGGAGGATGAAGCAGGCTACTTCGCCGCCCTGCTCCCGCTCCGCAAGATCCCGTCCTATCATTTTCAGGTCACCTGGGCGGATCAGAAGAAGACCTTTGCGGACCCTTACGCTTTTCCATGTCAGATCACGGAAGATGAGGAGAAAGCCTTTTTAGCCGGCGTCTGGTACGATGCCTACAAAAAGCTCGGCGCTCATCCCATGGTGATAAACGGCGTGGACGGCACTTACTTCGCGGTATGGGCTCCCAACGCGGAACGCGTAAGTCTTGTGGGCGATTTTGACCGCTGGGACGGCAGAAACCTGCCCATGCACAGGTCCCCGATGTCCGGCATCTTTGAACTGTTTGTGCCCGGCATCGCACCGGAAACGATCTATAAATACGAGATCCGCACAAAAGGCGGTCATCTGATGCTGAAGTCCGATCCGTACGGCTTCAAGGCGGAAGAAGCGCCTGGGGATGCCTCCGTGGTAGCAGAACTGCCCGGCTTTTCCTGGACGGACCAGGAATGGATACGCAGCCGCAGCCGTTTTTCTGATCACAGGCAGGCCATGTCAATCTATGAGACTGCACTCACGGACTGGAATTCCGCGGATGATCTGATCCGGTTTGTCAAAGAGACCGGCTACACACATGTGGAACTTCACCCGGTGATGGAATACCTTGACGAAACCACCGACGGTTATTCCACGAGCTCTTATTTTGCCGTGACCAGGCGTTTCGGCACTCCGGAGGATTTCTGCCGCCTGGTAGATCTGCTTCATCATGAAAACATCGGCGTCCTTCTGGACTGGACGCCTGCCCAGTTTCCCAAAAACGACGCCGGGCTTGTCCGCTTTGACGGAACCCCGCTGTACGAGATCGCGGATCCTTCCTTCAATGTACATCCCATGTGGGGAACCATGCTCTACAACTACGGCAGCCCCATCGTCACGGATTTCCTGTTGTCCAACGCCTGCTTCTGGTGCGAAGTGTACCATGCTGACGGCCTGCGCCTGGATGACGTGGATGCGATGCTCTATCTCGACTACGGCCGGAAAGACGGCGAATACCGGCTCAACTACTACGGGACCAACGAGAATCTGGATGCGATCGAATTCATCAAGCATCTCAACTCCATCCTGCATAAAAAATATCCCGGCATTCTTGTGATCGCGCAGGAGGACGGCCTGTGGCCTCAGCTCACCGGCGAAGTGGATGAGGATCACCTCGGTTTTGACTATAAGTGGAGCGGCGGATGGACCTCCGATCTGCTGCAGTATCTGGCGGTAGATCCCATCCTGCGGAAAAATTATCACGACCAGCTTACGCTCTCAATGCTGTACGCCTACAGCGAGCGCTATGTCCTGACCCTGGGACAGCGCGATGTGGGAAGCCTTGCCTCCTTCCGTGACCGGCTCTGGGGCGACGCAGATCAGAAAGCAGCCCAGCTGCGGGAAGCCTACGCCTACATGATGGTTCACCCCGGGTGTAAGATGGCGTCTCCGGATGCCTCCATGCCGGACGGTCTGCGCGCCATGCTGCATGATCTGAACGCATTGTATACCGCTCAGCCGGCTCTGCATCTGCTTGACAATGAATATGAAGGCTTTGACTGGATACAGCTCATGGCCTATGACGAAAACGTTCTGGTCTTTACAAGGCGCACAGACAAACCGGAAGAAACTCTTCTGGTGATCTGCAACTTTGCAGCGATCTCCTATCCTGCCTACCAGACAGGCATACCCTTCTACGGTAAGTACAAGGAGATCTTCAACTCGGACCACCTTGCGTACGGGGGATCGGACTTTACCAATCCCCGTGCAAAGACGCCTCTTCGCCGCGAATATGACGAAAGGGAATACTCCATCAAGGTGAAACTCCCGGCTCTTGGCCTCTGTATCTTCTCTTGTACGCCCTCAGAGGAGAAGGAACCGGTCCCGAAAAAAGAATCCCGGCCGGAGCCTGCCGCAAAAAAGAAAAGCCAGCCGGCTAAAGCAGCTGCAGAAAAGAAAAAACAGCCGGCCAAAGCAGC
>CAMOQF010000080.1 GCA_946622645.1 uncultured Blautia sp. | reverse complement strand
GACCTGTCAGGATGCCTGATGGGAACGCTGCCGCTTTTGACGATGCGGCCTGACAAAGAAGGGGGATTTTGCTTTGAAAGAGAAGACAGGGATTGGTTTTTCTTCCGTTATGATTCCGGCAATTATCATTTTGCTTATTCCCAAAGAAGGAATCAAAAACGTACTGAAATATATAGAGTATTATGGCCTGAACGAAAGGGTGATCCGGTTTCTGATCGAGGCGGCTCCCTTGGAGCTGTGCATGACGGTCATATTCGGTGTGGCCATACTCGTTTTTTTCATCAATCTGATCCGGGTGATCTGCCATATTTCAAGACCCCAGGTACCGGGCCTTAACAAGCCCAGACCGCAGAAAAAGTCCAGGACGTCTGCTTCGGGGGATGAAGAGTATCGCTATGAGCGCAAAACAGGGAAGGCACGTTACATGAGCCAGCTGGATGGTTATCTGGAAAGCGGCCTTCTGACCCGGGAGGAATATCAGGCTTTAAAAAAACGCTACGAACACATGGACTGGTAAAGTAAAAAAACAACTGATAAAAAAAGGAAAGGGGAAAGCCGCATATGAAAGCAGACATAAGTATGAAAGAGACTTTCATACCCGTTTGTGAAAATGCCCTTGCGAGCAGGCATTTTCATGGCGATGGAAAAAAGAAAATGCTGACTATGGCGGCTTTTGTATTGTTGTTTTCCTTGACCGGGTGTTCTGCCGTCCGGGAATCAGGCGCAGAGTCTGCCGAGGTGCAGGATCTGAAAACGGATGCCGCCCTCTTTCTCACGGCTGTGGAGGATGAGCCGGACACCGTGGATTTTCAATGTACATCGATCCATTATACGGTCGCCCAGAATGTTTTCGACCGCCTGGTGGAAATGGACTATGACGAAAACGGCGAAGTGAAGATCCTTCCCTCCCTGGCTGCATCCTGGGAGGAGTCCGACGACTGCCGCACCTACACCTTTCATCTGCGGGACAACATCACCTTCAGCAACGGGAAGCCGCTCACTTCTTCGGATGTTCTTTATACCTTTGAAAGGCTCCTGACCCACCCGGATTCCTGCAACCAGGATATTGCGGACATGATCGAAGGAGCGGAAGAGCTGGAAAAAGGAGAAGCAGATCAGCTGGAAGGCGTTACGGTCCTGAACGATCATGATTTTACGATCACGCTGGAACAGCCGTTTGAAGCCTTCCTGGCCTGCCTGTCCATGCCCGGCGCGTCGATCCTGGACGAAGAGACTACAGAAGAAGCGAAAGAGCGTTTTGGCACCGATCCGGAGTGGACCATCGGAACCGGGTCATATATCCTGAATGAATGGATCCCCGGCGAGCACCTGCTTCTCACGGCCAATCAGGACTGTTGGAAGGGGGCGCCCAAAAATAAAGGCCTTGATCTTCAGTTCCTGACGGAGCCGGAGGAAGAGATCGATCTGTTCGAGAACGGCGGAATGGATATTCTGGATCTGGATGAGGTGGGAGATTACTCGGAATATTTCATCCATGGGGATATCTACCAGGACAGACTGTTTCAATGCCGGCGGATCGGAACCTGGTATATTGCTCTCAATGAATCCGTCAAGCCGCTTGACGATGTCCGGGTCAGAAAGGCGATGCAGCTCGCCCTGGACCGGCCGATGCTTCTGAATGTGGTCTACAGCGGCAGGGGATCCGTGGAAAACGGGATCTATCCCCACGGACTGTATGGCTATAATCCGGATCTTCCGGAGATCCCATGCGATCCGGAGAAAGCAGAAAAACTGCTTGATGAGGCAGGTTTTCCGGACGGCTTTGATCTGACAGTACAGGTGAAGTCCTCTTCCACGCAATCAGAGATGACATTGATACGGCTGGCTGCTTCCATGTGGGAGAAGGCAGGCATACGTGCCACGATCAAAGTCCTGGAAGAGGATGAATTCATGCGCCTCCGCAAAAGCGGAGAGCTTACCTGCTACGCAGCTCTGTGGACGGCGGACTATAATGATCCGGATAACTTTATCTATACTTTCTTTGGCAACCGTGAAAACACCGCTTTCCGCAGTCTATGTTATCCGGATGAGGCTGTCATGAAGCGGGTAAGGGAAGCAAGGGCCATTCAGGACTCGGAAAAGCGCGTTCGCGAATATCAGGAGCTGGAACGGATCATCGTGCAGGAGGACGCCGCATGGATCCCTCTGTTTTCCAGGACCAGGACCTATGTGACGTCGAAGCGTGTCGACAACGTCCAGGCTTCGTGGAACGGTTCCGTCAAAAATATGTATCGAGAGGCAGCCATTCGGGAAACATCATGAACAGAAAGGAGAAGGGATCATGCATTCATTGCGGTTTAAGATCACGGCTATCACCATAGCTGCTATCCTTACTACTGTTCTGTGCGTATTTATTGCTTCCCGGTCTGCTTTACAGTCGGGCAATGACCAGAATTCTGTCGAGATGATGAACCTGATCGGACAGAATACAAAAAAGTCCGTTGAGCAATACACGGAGAGCGTTGAACAAACCATCAAAACATTGAGCCACATCGCAGCGGATTTGCTGGACCCGGTCGTTCTTGCCGAAAACGGTGCGATCGGGCAGGACCCGGATCGGACCGGACGTACGACGGAGCAGCAGGAGACACTGGATGCTTACCTGAAGCAGCACTGCGCACGTGTAGAAGAGAATTTTACCGGCTTTGCAGCGCACACCCACGGCGTGATCGGTTATTATTACTGCATCAATCCTGATATCAGTGAAAAGGAACACGGCTTTTTCTATTCCAAAGCAGGAAAAACCGGTTTTGTCGCGCAGGAACCTTTGAACGCCGCAGATCTCGACCCGGAGGACGCCCTTCATAACATCTGGTATTTTACAACGGTGAAACGGGGAAGGCCTTCCTGGATCGATCCTTACAAGTCCTTATACTCGGATCTGTGGCTCGTTTCGTACACGATTCCGATCTACAAGTCAGGAACCCTGATCGGCGTCGTCGGGATGGACATGCCGATAGAGACGATGGTCAAGCAGGTCAGCTCCATCCGGGTCTACCAGACCGGCTTTGCCAGTCTGGTGGATGCGGATGGCCACATTCTCTATCATCCGGAGCTGGAACCCGGAACGCAGGTCGATTTTTCCGATTACTCGATCAGCGAGGAAATGCTAAAAAGGGGAGACAGCGGAGACACTTTGCTCCGTTATACCAGGAACGGTGAAGAACGCCTGTTGTCCTTCTGCACCCTGGTCAACGATATGAAGCTCTTTGTCGTGGCGCCCGTAGGAGAAATCAATGCGGTCTGGTCCAGGGTGGCCCGCAATGATACGATCGTTACGCTGTTCATCATCCTTGTATTTGTGATCCTGAGTCTGCTGATCATGAGCTATATCACCCGTCCGCTCCGGCAGCTGACAGACGCTTCCCGGCGCCTTGCCGATGCGGATTACAATGTGGAGCTGGATTATAAAGGGAAAAACGAGATCGGCTCCCTGACCGAAGCTTTCAACCGGATGAGGGACCAGATCAGACATTATATCGATGACCTGAATCATCAGATCTACACAGACAAGCTGACAGGCCTCCCGAATATGAGGCACTTTTTCAGACTGGCCAAAGCGGAAAAAGAACGCCTGCTCGGGGAGAACAAAGACCCTGCCATGCTGTATTTCGACATCATCGGGATGAAGAACGTCAACCGGCAGTACGGCTTTGAGACAGGGGACAGACTCATCTGCCGTTTCGCTGAGCTCCTTTCACGTCAGTTCGGTGAAGACAAGGTCTGCCGCTTCAGCGGGGACCATTTCGCAGCCGTGGCTTCAGAAGACCATGCAGAAGAGCAGATCAGGGCTCTGTTCCTGGAGTGTGAAAAAGCCGGGACAGAGAGAGGGCTTGCCGTCAGAGCCGGCATCTATCCATACAGGCTGGAGGATACGGATGTCAGTACCGCCTGTGACCGTGCCAAACATGCGTGCGACATGAACAGGGGCGCCCTGACCTCCTGCTTTTCTGTCTATGACGAGGAGATGCTGAAGACGGTCGAGATCTACCGTCATATCGTACATAACATTGACAAGGCGTTGTCTGAAAACTGGATCCAGGTGTACTATCAGCCCATTGTCCGTACTGCCAATAACAAGGTGTGTGACGAGGAGGCTCTTTCCCGGTGGATCGATCCGGTCAAGGGATTCCTTTCTCCCACCGTTTTTATACCGGCGCTGGAAGAATCCAGGCAGATCCATAAACTGGATCTTTATGTGCTGGAACAGATCCTGGCCAAATTAAAGCGCCAGGAAGAAGAAGGACTGTACCTGGTTCCTCAGTCAGTCAATCTATCCCGGGTGGATTTCGACAGCTGTGATATTGTGGAAGAGATCCGCAGCAGGGTGGATGCCGCCGGGATGGCCCGCTCTTTGATCACGATCGAGATCACCGAGAGCGTGATCGGCAGTGATTTTGATTTCATGAAACAGCAGGTCCTCCGGTTCCAGGAACTGGGCTTTCAGGTATGGATGGACGACTTCGGGAGCGGTTATTCTTCCCTGGACGTGCTGAAGAACATCCGGTTTGACCTGCTGAAGTTCGACATGCGTTTCATGGATGGCTTCGACGAAGGAGACGAAGGCAAGGTCATCCTCTCCGAACTGGCTAAGATGGCCCTCGGGCTTGGCGTGGAATCGATCTGCGAAGGAGTGGAGAAAGAAGAACAGGTAGAATTTCTGCGGGAGATCGGGGTCACAAAGATCCAGGGATATTATTACGGAAAACCGATCCCGTTCGAAGAGATCCTCTCAAAGTACGGAGAGAATATCAGAGGCATGCTTGAAAATCCGGAAGAGACGGAGTATTACACTTCGATCGGAAGGATCAATCTGTATGACATGGGAATCCTCAAAACCGAGGATGACAATTCGATGCAGCGGTATTTCGATACGCTTCCCATGTGTATCATGGAAGTCAACGGAGAACGGTTAAAATACAACCGGTGCAATAAGTCATACCGGGATTTCCTGGAAAGAACTCTTGGCATCGGATTTACAACGCAGATCCTGGATTACAGAGACAAGCGCGATGAGCCCGGGTGGACTTTCATGACAGCCGTGATGCGCTGCAGCAGAGATGGCAATGCGGTCGTGGTGGATGAGAGAGTGAACGATGACACGACCATCCACACCTTTGTCCGCCGTGTGGCACAGAATCCTGTCACGGGAACCATAGCCGTTGCCGCTGCCGTGCTTGCGGTCATAAAAGACGGTGAGAACGCCGGGACCAATTATTCCAACATCGCCAAAGCTCTCTCCGCCGATTATGTCGACCTGTACTATGTGAATCTGGATACAGAAACATTCACCGAATACAGCCCGGACGCGACCAGGGAGGATCTGACGCTGGAGCGTCATGGAAATGATTTCTTCGCGGCAAGCCGCAGAGACGCGCTCCGGCATCTGTACAAGGACGACCAGGAGTTTTTTGTCAGTTCTTTTACCAAGGAAAACGTACGGAACATGCTGGATACGCAGGGCACCTTCACCTTGAACTACCGTCTGATGATGAACGGCAGTCCGGTTTATGTCAATCTGAAGGCTGTCCGGATGCAGGGAGATCCTACGCACATCATCATCGGCGTAAACAATATCGATGCACAGATGCGCCAGAAAGAAGCGCTCGCCCGGATCCAGGAGGAACAGACGACCTACTCCAGGATCAATGCCCTTATTTCCGGCTTTCTCTGCATCTACACGGTGGATCCTGTCACGAGCCGATTTACGGAATACGCCGCTAACAACGATTATGAAGGACTCGGCGTACCGAAGGAAGGCGACGATTTCTTTGCTTCGACTGTGAAACAAAGCGTAAAGCACATTTATCCGGATGATCTCGCCATGTTCCAGGAGCTCTTTACAAAGGAGAAGGTGCTGGAAGAGGTGGAAAAGCACGGCATCTATTCTCTCAGCTACCGGATCCTGTTGGGCGAAGAGCCCATATATGTCAGCATAAAGGGAGCCATGGTCGAGGAGCAGGACGGCCCTCATCTGATCATCGGGCTCAGCAATATCGATTCCCAGGTCCGGCAGGAACAGGATTACGAACGTAAACTGTTGGAAGTCCGGACAGAAGCTCATCGGGACAGACTCACAGGCGTGAAGGATAAAGAAGCCTATGAGAGTATGTCCGCCACGCTGGCCAGGCAGATCAAGGGCGGCCAGATGGTACAATATGCGATCGTTCTCTGCAGCGTGAACGACCTGAAGAATGTAAATGAGACGCAGGGACGTGAGGCCGGCGATCAGCTGATCCGGGACGCCTGCCATATTGTCTGTAATGTATTTAAACACAGCCCCGTCTTCCGGGTGACCGGCGATGAGTTTGCCGTGTTGGCGGAGGGACATGACTATGAATGGATCGACAGGCTGGTCGAAAAGCTCGGGGAGATGAGCGATGAGAACCATATCGCGATCTCCTGCGGAATGGCCAGGTATGACGGCATGGAGAGCGTTGCGTCTGTGTTCGCCCGGGCGGAACGCCTTTGCAAAGAGAAATGCTGCAACTCAACAATCCCTAGAAAAGGAGGTAACTGAACAGATGAGCATCCCTTATGTAAAAAAAGACGAAAAAGGCATTTTTACACTTTTTGTGGATGATAAACCTTTCTTCTGCCGGGCTGGGGAGATCCATAATTCCAGCGCGTCCGACGCGGAGTTTATGAAAAAAGAAGTGTGGCCGTCACTGCGTGACCTTCATATGAACAGCGTGATCGTTCCCGTCTACTGGGAGCTGATCGAGCCGGAGGAAGGCGCCTATGACTATTCATCTGTAGACTCATTGATCCTGCAGGCGAGGGAAGAAAGCATGCGCCTGATCTTCCTGTGGTTCGGCCTGTGGAAGAATGCGGAATCCATGTATGTACCGGCATGGGTCAAACAGGATCCTGAAAAATATTTCCGTGCCGAGAAGGTCAACGGGGACAGGACGACGACAATTTCTCCTCTTTGCGAGGCCGCCGTTGAAAAAGACATGGCTGCTTTTACGGCTTTGATGCAGCACATCCGGGAGTTTGACGAGAAAGAACAGACCGTCATTATCATCCAGGTCGAAAATGAGATCGGTCTTCTTGGAACAGACCGTGATTACAGCGCGGCGGCACAGGCAGCATTCGCCGGTCCTGTCCCGGAAAAGATCTCCGCTCTTACCGGAAAAACCGGAACCTGGGCAGAAGTATATGGAGAGGATGCAGGCGAAGCATTCATGGCCTGGTATTTTGCCTCTGCAGTTGAGAAGATCGCTTCCGCCGGACAGAAGGAATATCCGCTTCCCTGCTATGTGAACGCGTGGCTCTATCAGTATCCCTGGTATCCGGGATCTTATCCGTCCGGAGGCCCCGTGGAGAGAGTGCAGCCGATCTGGAGATGCGCCGCTCCGTCTCTCTTTGCCTTCGGGCCGGATGTGTACGTGCCCTACTGCGCGGATGTGATGGACAGCTACACTTCGGAGGAGAACCCGCTGTTTATTCCGGAGATCCGGAAGGACGCCGTGACTGCTTCCTACGCGCTTTATGCTTTTGGAGCGAAGAACGCGATCTGCTATTCGCCCTTTGGCATTGAAGAGCTTGCGCTGGATCCCGCTGCCGTCGACAAACCGCCCATGGAAGTGATGATCGCTTTGAACATCGATCCTTCCGCCTTCGATATTACAGACAGCAAGGACTATCTGGCGGCTGTGTATCGTACGATGGACGAACTGCAACCGTTCTACCTTCAGAACAGGGGAACAGAACACCTGCAGGCATTTGTCCGGCATGGAGATCTGGACAACGGAACCTTCCTCCGCTTCCAGGATTATAACCTGAAAGTAGCCTATAGTCCCAAGAGAACGGCAACGCCGCTTGGCGCCGGTCTTGTGATCGAGCTGGACAGCAATACATTCCTGGTCACTGCCATGTCCTGCAGCATGGAATTTATGGTGAAGCCCGGAAATCCGGCCAAGATGGACATCCTTCGTCTGGAAGAAGGATCTCTGATCGATGGAAAATGGCAGCGCGGACGCATCCTGAACGGCGATGAAAAAATATCTCTCTCATTCGGTTCCATGGTAAAGACACTGCTGGTGAAACTATACCAGTTCTGAAAAGAGTACGCTTCGGAATGAAACTGAGCGCAGCTGAATAAAAAACGGCTCCTGGAAGGCACATAGAAGTGCCGACAGGAGCCGTTTTCTATTAAACGTCATTGCCGGGGGATCGTTACTTTTACCACGGTCCCGCCGCCCTTGCGGGGCGTGATCGCCATCTTTCCGCTGCACATGATTTCAAGACGCTGCTGTATGTTTTTCAGGGCGATATGCGGTTCGTTGTCGTCGGCAGGTTCAAAATCAGCACCGTTGTTTTCCACGATGATCTCGCTGCCCGAGTCTGTCCTGTTGGTCCGGATATAGATGTGGAGGGGTTCGGAATCCGGATCCATGCCATGTTTGACCGCGTTTTCCACGATGGGCTGCAGTGTCAGAGGCGGCACACGAAAATCAGTATACGGCGTGTCATAGTCGACGAAAAGGCTGTCTTCAAACTGGGCCTTCTCCACGGCAAGGTATGCGCGCGTGTGCTCCAGCTCTTCTGAGAAATGAATGAGTTCTTCTTTGGCGATGGCAGTGAAGTTTTTACGCAGGTAAGTGTTGAAATCCAGCGTGACCTGCTGCGCAAGATCAGGATCCTGCTTACAGAGATAGTAGATGCTCATCATGGTATTATAGATGAAATGAGGCCGCATCTGCAGGACCATAATGCTGGCGTTCTGATGGGCTATCTCCCGCTGCTGGCGCAGATACTGATCGATCTGGTCGAACAGTATGACGCCGAACATCGTAAGCGCCCAGATGGAGATGCCGATACCTAAGAATTCGAATATGGGCACAAAGCAATGGATCAATAAAACGATTGCCAGTGGGAGGAGACAGGCAAGGAAGGCATAGAATTTTTTGGAAAGCTTGCTCCTCCAACGGATCACACAGGCCAGGTTAAGGACCAGCATTGCTTCTGTGAGGAGAACCAGAAATATATACAAAGGTCCGCGGAACAACTGTCCCTCCGGCGTGACAGAGTAAAACAATGTCGAGAACGGAGCGATATTCAGCAATATGAAAGATATGATCCACAGGGCTGCCTCGATGTGAAAAAGCGTACTGCGACGCCATTTTTCCCCGCAGCAGTGCAGAAGATAGATCGTCATCATGGGGATCAGGATCAAGCCGGACAATGTTTCAATATAATAGATTATATCCCAGAATTGTTCCTCGATCGGATACGAGAAAGCAAGCATTTCAATCAGAATGGAAACAGTGTACAGTACGAAGACCGTATAGAAAGTTATGAAGAAGTGTCTGTTCCACCTGTCAACGCCGGGCATGATAAACGCGATCCCAAGTCCCAACAGAACCAGCATCAGCAAGGCGCCCGTCAGGATGGAATCGACCTGAAGCGTTATTTCGCTCATAAGCCTGCACCTCCCAGAGAAAACGGGTACCGCAGCTTTTTAAGCTGATCCTGAATGCCTTCCGCAGTGATGGGTTTAAGCATGAAACCGCTGGCTTCGGTGTTCCAGGCATCAATGGCATAATCGCTGTAAGCGGTAAGATATACCACATTGGTCCGGGGATTGATCTTCAGCAGCGCATGGCAAAGCTCCAGCCCGCTCATTTTACCCAGCTCAATATCCAGAAAGGCCAGAGAGACCCGGTTTGCCCTCGCGTATTCCAGAGCCTCTGACGGCCGGGTAAAGCCGGTGACCGTGGCATTCGGCATCGCTGCTTCCACAACGGGAAGGCCGCCGGCAAGGATGATCTTCCGGTCATCCACCATGATGACGTTTGGAGATTCACCGTTCTCTGACACAATGGAAAGAAGGGTGCCCGCGTCCACGCCCAGACATTTTGAAAGGCGTGAGATCATCATGGCGTCCGGCAGCCGGCTGCCGTTTTCCCATCGGGCGACCGTGGAACGGGTGACATATACCTGCTCCGCCATTTTGCTCTGTGAAAGGCCTTTCTCGATTCTCAGTTTTTTCAGGGTTTCTGCAAACAGCATATTCATTCTGGTATGCTCCTTTTGATCACTCTTCCGCAGGATCAAGTTTCGATATCAATCGGATCTCCTTTATTGTCCTATTATTGACGGCTTCAGTCAAGTGGTATTCCGGAATGTCACATACTTATCCCTGCTTTTTTTGAAGCTGCGCGGCTCTTATGAGACATTTCCATTGTCATTTACCTTGGCTTTATTGACCCATATCCCCCGGAATGATATATTGTCGGTGATCGCGCTGCGATATGACTCTGATGGGAAGAGGCAGGCGGAGAGTAAAAAACCGGTCTGATGACAGGAAAAAAATAATTGCAATCTGACCGTAAATGTGATATCATACATCACTGATAAGAATTTTGAAAGGCACACTGGCTGTGTGGGTGAAGGAATGGAGATCAGATAATTTGATTTGGTAAATACAGACGAAATGATATGGCCTGAAAGGGTCTGTTTGTGTATGCCGAATTGGATTATCGTATTCATTTTGAAGCCATCATGGAATGATACTGCGTGCTTTCGGCATATGTTGGGTCTTCATTTGTGCGTATAATCTGCTTTCGGTAGAAAGCAGATTTTTTTATGCCATCGGAAATAACGGAGGTGATGGATATGGCGCAGATACAAGTGACTGATCTGACATTTTCTTATGACGGGAGTGCAGATGATGTCCTTAAAGACGTGACTTTCAGTATTGATACAGACTGGAAGCTGGGACTGATCGGCAGAAACGGGAAGGGAAAGACGACTCTGCTGAATCTGTTCATGGGAAGGTACGATTACCGGGGCAGCATTAAGACCAGCACCTGCTTTGATTATTTTCCATACCAGGTGTCCGATTCGGATCTGAACAAAAATGCTGTTGATCTCTTAGGAGAATGGAAGCCGCAGACAGAAACCTGGCAGGTGTTGATCCGGATGAACGAACTGAAGATGGATCCGGAATGCATTTACAGACCTTTCGGAACACTGAGCTTCGGGGAACGAACCAGGGTGATGCTGGCGGTGTTGTTTGCTGCGGAGAATGAGTTTCTTCTGATCGATGAGCCGACCAACCATCTTGATACGGAAGCGCGTGAGATCGTAAAGGAATTCCTTGCTTCCAAAAAAGGATTTATCCTTGTTTCTCATGACAGAGACCTGCTGGACAAAGTATGTG
>CAMOQF010000079.1 GCA_946622645.1 uncultured Blautia sp. | reverse complement strand
TATCATCTCCCTCCTTGTTCGATTCCCGCCAATAACAAAAAACAGAGAGACCTGTATCTCTCTGTTTTTTATGGACCTGGCGGGAATCGAACCCGCGTCCGAAAGCCTGTCCACCGGGCTTCTACCATCATAGCCGTTGTTTTGACATTCCCTCCGCCGTACGCCCATCGGCAGGCTTACGGTTTCAGTAGCTTCATGATACATCTGACGGGGCAAAGCTTACCCGCCAAGGTTTCTCACATCGTCGACGTCAGATCCCTGCCGTGTGAGTGCGGCCGGGCTGACGCACAGCATTAAGCTGCGAACGCGTACTGTTCGTCTGCGTTTATATTTAAGTGCCCGATTATTACGCAGTTTGGGCGGCTGCGGATGGCTTCCCCGACTTCAAAGCCCCCGTCGAAACCAGTACAAGCCCTGATCGGCAGTTCTGGCACGCAGCGAAGCCTGAGCCGTTTATTCAAGCATAATTATTATAAACACTTCGACGTATACCGTCAAGATGTTTCAGGATCTTTTCCTGAACACCACATGAAATGTGAGGATCTCCGCCAGAATACTGAGCGGGATCGCCCAGAATACATCCACGGAGGAATGCTGTTTGACAAACATAACGGAAAGAGAGATCATGACCGCCATGAACACGATAAAGATCTTCCACCGCTTTGTAGCCTGTCTGTCCTTCACGCAGACGGAGGCGATGCCGACTGAATATGCCACATGCAGGGAAGGACATACGCCCGTAGGCGTATCGAAGGAATAGATGATCCCCATCATCCAGGTGAAAAAGTTCTCCCTGGGAAAAGTCTCCGGGCGCAGAAGCTGAATGTTGGGATATACAATATAAACGATCATCGCGCCGATCTGCGTGATGAAAATGAAGAGCGACAGCTTTTTAAAGCTTTCCGGATCATACAGCAGATAGTGAAGAAGCGCTCCGATAAGAAGAATATACCAGAACACATAAAACACGGCGAAGTATTCGCAGAACGGAATGATATCATCCAGCGCGCCATGGATCACATGGCATTTTTCATGTGGGATCAGGTTCTCGGTCAGGAAATACGCGATCAGATACACTACCCAGATCATCAGGAACCACAGATGACGATACTGCGGTTCGTTGATCCTGGACAGACGAAACTGTCTGTAGTCAACAACAGGTTTTTTCATGAAAACTCCTCGGTCTATTGCTTCGTGTCAGTCTTTTCAGGGTCTCTGGATAAGGGATAATCTTTTTTTGACATGTTGGTGTAGGGCACCACTTTATGCGGCGGGAGGCTTTGCGCCATCCGGGTGATCTCTTCCTGGATATAAAGGCAGATCCTCTTTCGTTCTTCTTCGATCGGTATGTCCGGATCAAACCGGACCGGCGTTCCGATATAGACGCGTTTGAAGGCCGGGCACACATAAGCCGGCACAAACGCCAGCTTCTTCCGGGTCTTCCGGTAATAGAACCTCCCCACATCCACGAACTTATCCTGAAATCCGTTGACGATCCGGTTATAAGGTGTATGTTCTTCCGGAAAGATCACGATATCGGCGCCTTCCTGCAGGCGGCTCATTGTTTCGCGGATGGTATTGACGATCCGCGTGTCATGATAGACCGGGATCGTATCCGCGTTATTGAAAACAACGACCGCCAGCGGCGCGATCACATAAGACAAAGCTTTGAAGAACCACCGGTTCCAGGCAGGTTTGCCGGACCAGAAATCCTGGAAGGCATAAGACGGCACTTCTTTTAATTCCATCATCTCTCCGATACACCAGGTATAACGTTTTACCGGTGAATACAGTTCAAAAATGATGGGAGCGTTCATCTGGCTGTGATTGCCGACAATGACAGCGTCATGCGCAGGGATCCTGCTGCTTCCCTCCAGCGTCGTTTTCGGATAGAAAAAGCGGACCGCTTCTTTAATGAAAACATACAGGGGATAATCCCGCCTCCTCTTTCTGTCATTTTCAATCTCTTTGTCTTTCTGCTTAGGATCTGTCATTCTCTGTTGACTCCTTGTTCCTGTCTTACAGGGTGGAAAGCAGTGTCTGCGGATTTTCAGAACCCGCGAATGTCTTCGTCTTCTGTTCCGGTCTTGTCGATAGAGCGGATCTCCAGATAATAGCTGTAATCATTATTGACATGGACCTGAACCCGGTCGCCGACATGTCTGCCCATGAGCGCCTTCCCGATGGGAGACTCGATGCTGACCCGGTTCTCCATGGAATTGCCCCGGATGGATGTGACGATCTTGTACTGTTCCGTCTCATCATCCTCCTCGAAATAAACCTCCACGATATCATTCAGGCCGACTTCATCGCTCCTGGAATCGTCCGATATGACAGTAGCGGTTTTCAGCATGTTTTCCAGATATCGGATCCGGCCCTCGTTCTGGTTTTTGTAACGCTTGGCAGCGTAGTATTCAAAATTCTCGCTCAGGTCGCCCTGCGCCCTGGCTTCCTTGACGGCCTCGATGGCTTCAGGCCGTACCACCAGCTTGCGATGTTCGATCTCCTGCTCGATCTTTTGGACATCCTGCTTTGTCAGTTGTTCTCTTGCCATAAATCAACGACCTCTTTCTACTCTTCTTTTTTTCGGAAAACAACGAGCTTGCTTAACAGATAGTTGGAGATGATGATCAGGATCTGTACGATCACCTTGGCGATCCTGTCATCCATGCCCAGAACAGTAACCGTCACATACATAAATCCCATCTCCAGCAAAAGGGTGCTGACCCTCGCCATCACAAAGGAGAAGGCTTCCTTTTTGACATCTTTGTTTTTGCTTTCAAACACGAATTTGCGGTTGACGACATAGGCGAAGGCCACCGCGATGATCCAGGCGATGACAACGGCCGCCTGGATCTGTACCGGATCGTCCGGATTCAGGACCGTCAGGGTAAGCCCGTAGTAGACGATCAGGTCCACCAGGGTCGTCAGGCCCCCTGCCACCAGATAATTGACTACTTCTTTATTCTTTTTATAAAGGTCCAGCAGCCGGTCGATCATAAACTCCTCTCCTGTTGTCAGGCATGTACATACAAAGAGCCCTCCGAGTGAAACACCCTGGGCTCTTGTTAAAGCAATATGGAATTTCAGGCACCTCGTAGTATAGCCTTTTTTCTTCCGTCTGTCAATCCTTCTGTCGTTATGGGCACTGCTCAGTGTTCCGGTCTTTCAGGTGTACAGTGAGAGTGCCCTGCAACCTAAAGTACTGACCTTTAAATAATTATACTCCATCATCTGCCGTTTTGCATAGAAGGCCAGCTAAGACTGGACTGAATTCTTTATTCCTGATATCATGAGATCATAGCCTGATCATTACACAGATTTTCCAAAGGAGTTTACCGATATGATAACTTACATCCATTACGGTGCAGAAGTCTACAATTCTTCTCTTGCAGTTCCGGTCAGGAACGCGGAGAAGAGTTCAAAGCCTGCTGACGGTACCGGTTTCTGGGGGAGCCGGGAGAGCACGACGTACGAAAACGGAAGGATCTCCTACGGCTGGAAAGAGTGGTGCCGGGATACGAAGTACCGGGTGGAAAAGCTGAAGAGAAGCTTCCGTTTCCGCCTGTCTGATTCTGCAAAGATCCTTCTGATCGAAAAGCCGGAGGATCTGGTTCCGCTGCCGAAACTGGCGCCCTGGATGCTGAAGGACATGAGCGCCCTCAAAGACATACCGGCCGGAGAATTCCCCACCATGGAACAGCTCCGGGAGTTCTACAGCCCGAATCCCTGCTATCCGGATTTTGAACAGCTGCTTGCAGACGGGGTGGATGCCGTCGAGCTTCAGAACAGTCATCTGTTCTCTCGATATCTGGTCACGTGGGATTACGACTGTATTCTGGTCCTGAATCCGGACGTGATCATCCCGGTCATGAAAGACATGGATCACGCATTGATGAAACCAGTCAAATAACAGAAAGCAACACGCTTATTTCTTTTTATATCCGGTCATCATGGTCAGGAAAAAACAGATAACTGTCATCCATGCAAAAAAACGATGTTTCTTCATCAAAATCTGTCCTCCTCTTCCTCCAATAATCCTGTAAGACATTTCATGCTGAGCAGTATCGTAGATGAGTTATGCAGCAGCGCACTGGCTGCCGGTGTAAGCAGCCCGAATGCGCCAAGCATGATCAACGCTCCGTTAAACCCCATAACGAAACGGTAGTTATGGTTGATCCGACGCATCAGGGCATCACTCAGGCGTTTCAAATATACAAGTTCGCGGATATCTTCTGCCGCTATGGTAACGTCAGCAACCTCTCTTGCAATGACCGCACCGCTGCCAACCGCGATTCCCACATCAGCCAGAGAAAGGGCAGGCGTATCATTTATGCCGTCTCCGATCATGATCACGGTTCTTCCTTCATCATGCTCTTTACTGATATATGCGGCTTTGTCTTCCGGCAGAACCTCCGCCCTGTAGTCATCGATCCCAAGCTGTGAGGCAATGAGAGCGGCAATCTTTCCGTTATCTCCTGTCAGCATGACTGTTTTCCCGATCCCTTCCAGACGCAGTGCTTTTACCGCATCCCGGGCTTCCTCCCTGAGCGGATCGGATATCCCTATTGCTGCACAGAGGATACCTCCCACCCCTAAGTAAAGCCATGAGACCGACTGTGGAAGCGAATCAAAAACGCTCTGGTCATCCGGCAGGATCCGCACGCCTTCATCCTCAAAAACGAAATGCGAGCTCCCTATGACAGCACGTTTCCCGTCTATACTGGTCGCAATACCATGAGCTACAACATACTCCACCTCGCTGTGCATCTCGCTGTGATCAAGGCCGCGTTCTTTCGCTGCCTGTACGACAGCGTTCGCCACAGAATGCGGGAAATGCTCTTCCAGACAGGCTGCCGTCCGGAGCATTTCACGTTCGTCTTGACCGTTGAAAGGCACCACTTTCGTGACGGTCGGACAGGCCCTGGTAAGGGTCCCTGTCTTGTCAAAGATCACGGTGTCAGCATCGCTGATCCTTTCCATGAACATACCGCCCTTAACAGTGATCTTATGCCGTCCGGCTTCACGCATGGCTGAAAGCACGGAGAGCGGCATGGAAAGCTTCAGCGCGCACGAAAAGTCCACCATCAGGACCGAAACCGCCCTGGCCACATTTCCGGTCAGGACCCAGGTGAGAAGGCTTCCGCCAAGGCACCATGGAACAAGCCGGTCCGCCAGGAGCCCTGCCCTGCTTTCCACACCGGATTTCAGACGTTCAGAGTCTTCGATCATACGGACGATCCGGTCAAACCGGTTTTCGCCGGTTGCATGCGTGACCCTGATCACACAGTTGCCTTCTTCAACAACCGATCCGGCGAAGACTGCCGACCCGGGACGTTTCGCAACGGGAACGCTCTCGCCGGTCAGTGACGCCTGGTTCAGCATCACATCACCCTGTTCCAGGATGCCGTCCAGCGGAAGGATATGGCCAGTGTAAACAACGATCCTGTCTCCCGGAACGATGCTGTCAACCGGAACCGCTGCCGGGGTTCCCTCATCACCCAGAAGCCAGACCCGGTCAACCTGCAGAGACATGCTCCTTGCCAGGTCCTCCACAGACTTTTTATGCGTCCACTCGTCAAGTGTTTCACCAACGTTCAGGAGGAAGTGCACAGAACCGGCTGTAGGATGGTCTCCTGTAAGCAGTGAAGCCCCTATTGCGATACCGTCCAGCACATCCACCGTCAGCCGTCCGGATAATGCCGACTTCACAGCTTTCAGGATGCGTGGAAATGTCGTGCATGCATTCAGAACCTGTTGGACCGGGCCGGGTAAGAGCAGGCGTCTGGCGTAATGCCTGATCACGAGAAAAACCAGTTTTTCCTTATATTCCCGGTTCATCAAACGGCTGCTGTGGACTATCGGTTCCATCGCACTGCCAACCGTTTCAAACGAGAATTCTGAGAGCCTTTTACATAGTTTGTCCCGGTCACCGTGATAGATCACGGTAATGCCGCAAACTCTCTCATGAACCATCACATGGTCCACCCCCGGATGACCGGAAACCCAGGCTTCCAGGATATCCGCCTCCTTCATACTCATGTGGCGGACATCTGCCCTCAGTCTCATCCTGCCGGGTGTTTCATGCATGATCTGAAATCTCATTTCTGTTCACTATCCTCGTCAGATTCATTCTTTTTTGCTGCTGCACTGTCTTCAATAAACTCTGCTTCTTCCAGCCGCCTCCGATCTTCATTGATCTGCTTTGCATCCGCAAGGATGTCGGAACATCCTTCCTGGACAAGCTCCACATGCTTCATTACTTCATCTTTGCAGCGGAGAGTCGCCGCCGTGGCATGTGTGTAGACCTTCCGCGCATCTCTTCCGGACAGGATCTTTAAGCCCGCTGATCCAAAAAGCACTCCCCCTATAAACAATGCTGTTTTTCCTCCGAATGACATTTATTATTCCTCCTTTTTGTGATGTGTATCCCGGGATGACCCAGGTTAGCCGTTTCTAACCTGCGGGCAAAAAAATAAATACATCTCGGTTCATTCGAAACCCGCTATACGGTTAGTCTTTGCTAACCATTATTATATACCACTTTCTGCAGATAACAAGAGGAAGATTGCCTTAAATATGAAAATATCATTGACGGCGCAGATGCAAAACTCCCGGCCGCAGGCAAAATACCCTGCAGTCGGGAGTTGATTTTTCTTATAATCGCTTTACCGGATAACAACTCTCCGGCATAAAACTCGTCTCCGTGTCATCTATGCTGCATTCTCCTGTTCTTCTTCTGCTATCACAAAGACGGTTGGCTGATCATATGGGGCACCGTAAGCTTCAGCCGCTTTCTCAGAATAGAACCCTGCCCCAACAAGGTCTCCGACACCCTCTGTTCCCTCCGGAACATCGATCGTTACGTTATCAGTTGTACAGTTTGTGAATACAGTTACAGGTATTCCTGCGCTTTCATCCTCAAAGCCTCCGGCATATCCGGTAATCTTTCCGATCCAGGTACTTCCCTCTCCAGCTTTAATGACTGCGTCATGTGCATAACAGTTTGTGAATTCTTCAGCGCCAAATCCACAGCCGGATATCGCACCGAGCCCATAGCAGTTAGCCCCGGCGGTAATGGATCCAGTCGAAGTGCAGTTGACTACGGATGTCATTTCCAGTCCGCCTCCGATAATGCCTGCATTTGCGACACCATCCGGCAGATTGATCTCTGACTGAGCCTCACAGTCCGCTATCCGGCTGTCCATGCCTGCCCCCACGATACCGCCATACATTCCTTCTGAACTCATCTCAGTATAATTGACATCCACTTTTCCACCAGTCAGCTGCACGCCTTTTACTTCAGAATTATAAGCATATCCGACTACGCAGCTTACCATGACTGTTCCTTCCACCTGTGCATTTTCCAGAGTAAAATTGCCGATCTGCGTATTGGATATGCAGCCGAACAGGCCAATCGCCCACCCTTCCGGCTGGTGAACAGACAGGTTTGATATCGTATGTCCCTGTCCGTCAAAAGATCCGGTGAATGCATATTCGTCTGAAGGAATCTCCTGTTCCTCGGGAGATTCTCCTGACGGAGCGTAGGCTCCAATCGGTGTCCACTCTTCCCCACCCAGGTCAATGTCCGCAGTAAGCACATAATGTCCTGAAAGGTTTTCATTGATTGCAGCCAGTTCCTCCGCTGTTGCGATTTCGATTATTTCTTCCCCGTCGGATTCAGGAACAGCTCCGGCAGCTGTGTCATCTGTTTTTTCCTCTGCCATCTCCGCAAGATTCTCTTCGCAGAAGAGGGTGATGACATTTTCTATCATCTCTTCATCGGCATCTACAGGGAATCCTGCCGCCAGCCAGTATGCGTACGGTCCTTCATTATACTCTGCAAGGGCATCAACATCACTTCCATATCTGAACTCCAGATGGTATGTTGTAGCCGGTGTGTCAGGCATCATATAGAAGTATTTGAATTCACCTGCATCTTCATCTTCCGTTTCATACAGATAACCTTGCATCAGTCCCGCCAGGGAAAGGCTGTTAACGAATTTGTATTCATGGGAAAAAAGCTGATCGCCATTTTCATCGATACCGCTGATCATATTTCCATCAAATGTTATAGCAGACGGACCATTGATAAACAGGCAGTCAAACTGTGCGCCTTCAGATCCGTCACCGAAAGCGTCGATTGCTTCCTGTCCGTAAACAGTCCCGCTGCAGGCAGCTTTCAACATTTCTGCCACTTGGGGAGCAGCCTCTTCACCAACGACAGCTATACAGGGATCAAGCCACAGCTGATCATACTGAGAATCCGTTATGATCGGGAACAGCGGTTCATACGTTCCTTTTATCTCTTCCAGCAATTCCAGGGCTTTTGCGGTATCGTCTTCAGCGGAAACAGTTTCTTCCGGCTCTGTGCTTTCAGCCTCTGCAAATGCGCTGAGCGACGGTCCGCCTATAGCCATCACAGCAGACACAGCAAATACGGACAATTTTCTCAGGACATGGTTCTTCATAATTCTCATTCCCCTTTCTTTGTGTCGTCATTCATTCTTGTTTCCTGTTCCTCGTCCAGTAATATCTGGAACATACGTTCATAAAACCCCTGGATCACCGTATAGTTAGTTTTGTCTAACCTGTGATCCTTTTAAAACCGCCGCGCCTGAAGCGGCGGTTAGTTGCAACTAACATATTATACGGATTCTTTTTGTTTGTCAAGAATTTTTTGACAAAGGTACCAGGGAAGTTGACTTTGTGATCAAGGCCTACGTGCTGTTTTACCAGTTCTCATACCTCTCCTGCCGGTCAAGATCGCGAATCCGCCGCATGTCTTCTTCTGTCAATTCGAAATCGTAGATGTCGTAATTCTCTGCGATATGGTCCGGATCAGAGGAGCCCGGTATGGCAATAAAGCCAGCCTGAAGCTGCCACCGAAGGATGATCTGAGCAGAAGACTTCCCGTACTTTTCTGCCCGTTCTTTGATCACTTCATTGCCGAGCTTCAGGTTCTGTACCGTGGGACTCTGATGCTTCATTCTCAGATGCTGCTCCGGTCGTTACCGGCAGACTCGCTTCTTCTGCAGCGCCGGATCCTTCCGAAGCTCCTGGCTTCACCTGCCGGCTGCCGGTACAGCCTGCGAGAAGAAGCAGAATCAGGGGCAGTATCAGAGTAAATATACGTGTGCTGCTACTCCAGCGTTTTCCGAATTCATAAGCTTCATGCTGTTACTTCAGATATTCACTGAAGAAGACTTCCAGCTTATCAAACGGAATGGCATTCTTCCCGCCGCCGTCATACAGGTCGGTATGGGAAACGCCGGGGATGATGAGCAGCTCTTTGTTGTCGGCATATTTGCTGTCCTTCACCATATCGGCGTAGGCGTCCTTGCCGAAATAGCAGGAATGGGCTGCATCGCCGTGCATCACCAGCACAGCACTGCGGATCTCATTGCTGTATTGCAGGATCGTCTGATTGACGAAGCTCTCGCAGCCGATGACGTTCCAGCCGCCGTTGGAATTGAGGGATCTCGCGTGATAGCCGCGTCCGGTCTTGTAATAATCGTAATAGTCTTTGACAAAGAAAGGTGCATCTTCAGGCAGAGGATCGACCACTCCGCCGCCCAGCTTGTATTCACCAGCTTTCAGATCCTCAAGTCTCTGGGCGCACATGGCGGCTCTCTTCTGATAGCGTGCTTCCTCGCTGTCCTCAGAATCGAAGTATCCCTTCGCGTTCACACGGGTCATGTCGTACATGGTGGAAGCAACGGTCGCCTTGATGCGGGTATCCAGCGCAGCTGTATTGAGAGCCATACCGCCCCAGCCGCAGATCCCGATGATACCGATGCGATCCGGGTCGACTTTCTCATTCAGGGAGAGAAAATCCACCGCCGCCATGAAATCTTCGGTGTTGATATCGGGGGAGGCCATGTAACGCACATTACCGCCGCTCTCGCCGGTGAAGGAAGGATCAAAAGCAATTGTCAGGAAACCGCGCTCTGCCATCGTCTGCGCGTAAAGTCCGGAGCACTGTTCCTTGACGGCACCGAAAGGTCCGCAGACGGCAATCGCGGGAAGCTTACCCGCTGCATTCTTTGGAACATACATATCTGCCGCCAGCGTAATGCCATAGCGGTTGACAAAGGTCACCTTGCTGTGATCGACGTTTTCACTCTTCGGGAAAGTCTTGTCCCATTCGCTTGTGAGAACGAGTTCTTCTTTTTTGATCATGATCTTTATCTCCTTATCTCATATTTCTTACTGCTTCGTTTTTGCTGTCTGCCGGATCAGGAAGTCCAGGCAGTCCACTTTTCGCTGACTCTCGTGAAGCTCCTCCATTCGGCTGCACCGGCATTTCCGGAAATACCGGTGCAGGGCCTCCGTATCTCCGGCTTCGTAGAGCCTCCTTGCTTTTTCCAGTTCCTCGCTTCCGCATCCTGCATCCGAAAGGTTTGTGAGGATCTTCTCCAGTTCTTCCTTCATCTGATGGGTTCTCCCTAACATTTATCTTTCTGTGATTCCATTATAATGGCTTTACGAATGCTTCGCTAATGGTTATAATGAATATCATGATATTCATTAACGGCATATCATTCCATCAAGATGCAGGAGGACACACTATAATGGAGATCCGCACGCTAAGGTATTTCCTGGCAGCAGCCAGAGAAGAAAATATGTCTCGCGCTGCAGAGCATCTGCACGTAACGCAGCCTACACTGTCCAAGGCGCTGAAAGCCTTAGAGGATGAACTTGGCAAGAAACTATTTATCCGGCACAGCTTCAGCATCGCGCTGACAGAAGAAGGCGTGCTTCTTCGGAACCGGGCAGAGGATCTTGTATCCATGGCTGATAAGATCGAGCAGGAATTCCTGACACTGGATGATATCACCGGCGGTGATATCTATTTCGGATTGGCAGAGTCCTATCAGATCCGTTATCTGGCCAGGGAGATCCGGACTTTTAAGGAAACCTGTCCTGATCTCCGGTATCATATCACCAGCGGGGATACCGAGCAGGTCACGGAAAAGCTGGATAAGGGGCTTCTGGATTTCGCAGTGATCTGTGAAACGCCGGATGAAAGAAAATATAACCACATCCTTTTCCCGGAAGCGGACTACTTCGGTGCGGTCATCCCTGCATCCTCCACACTGGCAGAGGAAGAATACATAACCCCGCAGTACCTTGCGGGCCAGCCGCTGTTCTGCTCCGAGCAAAGCTGGGAGAACGATATCCGCCCATGG
>CAMOQF010000078.1 GCA_946622645.1 uncultured Blautia sp. | reverse complement strand
TTCAAGTAGAATCTTTAAATGCGGGCAGCGGAAAATAACGGCTGCTCTTTTGTTTCCGTTTTAAGCATCGATTTGGTAAAAAAGGGGCGAAATTATGATTGAAAAAGCACAATTCATATGATACAATTAACCAAACACTATTGTGCATTTA
This sequence comes from uncultured Blautia sp., assembly GCA_946622645.1. Taxonomy (GTDB): domain Bacteria; phylum Bacillota; class Clostridia; order Lachnospirales; family Lachnospiraceae; genus Blautia_A. The sequence goes on along the minus strand of CAMOQF010000078.1, from coordinate 11,080 downwards.
CACACTCATTGAATATGCATATGCATTCTTCTATGGATAAAATACAATATGATCCCGGTTTCAATGCAACCATTAACATACAAAGTAACCAGAAAACCAGACAGCAACAAGAGGAGGTAAATTTATGAATAAGAAAATTGTTGCTTCATTCATCACCGGCACAATAATCCTCTCTTCTTTAGGAGCCATGAACGTGATGGCGGATGAACTGTGCTTCGTAACAGGCGGGCCTATGGGCGCTTACTATGCAGTCGGCGGAGCCATGACAGAAGTGCTGAATCCGCTGTTGGGAGAAACAGAACTGATCCTGGAGTCCAGCGGAGCTTCCAGAGCGAACCTTGAGATGATCGAGGAAGGGGACGCCCAGCTTGCCACCGTGCAGAACGATGTCATGTATTATGCATATACCGGCACCAGTCTCTTTGATGGTGAAGAACCTATTACGAATTTCTCCGCTGTCGCCGGTTTGTATGATGAAACGATCCAGATCGTCACCTGCGACGAAAGCATTCAATCCGTGGCGGATCTTGCAGGAAAGACCGTATCAGTGGGCGATAACGGCTCCGGCGTCGAATTCAACGCGAAACAGATCCTGGAGGCTTACGGGCTGTCCTTCGATGATATCACGCCTGTAAACTCCTCTTTCGGAGAGTCTGCCTACGGCATGGAAAAGGGAACGATCGACGCTGCATTCATAGTTTCAGGTCTCCCCACCACTGCGATCGAGGAACTGGCAGATTCTGTCCAGATCGGTTTTGTACAGCTGGATGAAGAGCACATTGCCACACTGCAGAGCGAATACGATTTCTATACAGAAGCCATAATCCCGGCCGGCACCTATACAGGTGTTGATGAGGACGCCGTTACGGTATCTGTCCGCGCAACACTGGTTGCCGCAAACGATGTCAGCGAGGACGTGGTTTATAACCTTTTGAAGGCTTTGTTTGAAAACAAGGATTCTCTGGCAGAAAAGGACGCCAAATTCGAATCCATGACTGCAGAAGAAGCTGTCGAGGGTATGAGCGTATCGTTCCATCCCGGCGCAAAGAAATACTATGAAGAACAGGGGATTACCATCGAATAAGCAGTGTCCCCGCCGCAATTTCTTCGCTGCGGCAGCTCTGATCGCTGTCATAACGGTCAATGCTGCCGCAGTTTTCTGCAGTCCCGGGACCGGCCTGCTGGTTCTGGAAGATCCGAAAGAGAAAACAAGCTATGCAGAATATGAGATGGCTGTCGGGGATGTCTTTTCCATAACCTTCGTCCACTCCGTCAACAAAAGCCCGGTGACCGATTTTTTTGAGGTAAGGGAAGACGGGATCTATGGAGTAAAGTCGGTTTATTATAATTTCGGGGCAGGAGTCACGACCACCCTGGAAGAAGGACAGACTCTGACATACGGAGAGGATGGGAGCATGATCATATCCGGGCTGGATGTTAAAATGAACGATCTGATCTACCGGGTCGGCACTGTCTCTGATCATGTGCTCACGCTGCCGGACAGCACCGAGGTCAGCCTTCGTGATCTTTGCGGGCGCAATGCCAGAGTCGGTTTTACCTTCCGGGCAGACGAAGAAGGATAAAAGGGTCAGAACAGTATTGCTCCGGCTGCAGAGAAAAAAGTTTGGGACTGTACAGGAGGGGGATCATGAAAAAACGGATGTGTCTGTTGACTTGTATTCTTGTATTTACGATATCCTCTATCACAAGAGGGTCTGCTCTGCAGGAGGAAAAGAATCAGATCTTTTTCCTGCCTGATCAGGATGGTTTCGTTCAGCCGTTTGTAGGAGACTGCATGCCCTATTATGAAGACGGGGTGTACTATATCTACTACCTGAAAGAAGGCGGTGATTCATTTCATCACGCCATCTATCTGACGACGACGACGGACTTTCTGACCTATACTGAATATGACGATCCTATTCTGGAGGCGGGCAACGCTGACGCGCAGGATGACTGGGTCGGAACGGGTTCTGTCGTGAAGATAGAAGACACCTATTATCTGTTTTACACAGGTCATACGAATTCGGGCAGCCATGAATACGGGGAAACGATCATGGCAGCCAGGGGCAGCAGCCTGACGTCTTTTGAGAAGATCCCGGGCTGGGAGATCACGCCGGACGCGTCTCTGAACCAGAAAAGAGACTTCAGGGATCCGCAGGCATATTATGATGAGGAGACCGGTCTTCTGCATTTTACCGTGACTGCTTCACAGGACGGAACAGCCCGGATACTGAAATATACTGTAAGCAAGGATCTTTCCGAGATAACGTACGACGGCATCATTTTTACAGATCCGGTCGGCAAAGTATATAATCTGGAATGCAGCGACACGTTTCAGATCGGAGATACATGGTATCTGACCTATTCTGCTCAGGATGATGTTCTCTGGTATGCAGCGTCAGAAGATCCATACGGACCGTATTCGGATCCGACAGCCCTGGACGGACCGCTTTTCTATGCCGCAAAGCATGTGGAAGACGGAGAAAACGCCTATATGGTGGGCTGGGCGAGACGTTCCGGATCCGAAAAAGACACCCGAAAAGTGACTGAATGGGCAGGAAACCTCGTAGTCCAGCAGATCCGCCAGTTGCCCGATGAAAGCCTTGTCCTGGAACCGGTGACTGCCATCACAGAGCAGTACGCAGACATCACGGATCTGACGCCGGACGATACTTCTCTGGTCCTGGACTCCCGGAGCGGACGTATCTATGAAGCGCTGTGTGAGAGCGATGAGAGCTATATGCTGGAAGGCGTTTTCGTGTATGAAGGAAGCGGCGCTTTCGGACTTGCATTCGACTACAAGGATGGAGAAGAAGACTATAAACTTATAACCGTTAATCCGGAGGAGGAAAAGCTTTATCTTCAGTTCAGAGGAGGAAAAGCTGTTCCGGCGGAAGAATCGGTGACCCTTCAGTCGGGTGAACCCTATCATTTTACATATATCCAGGAAGACTCGGTCGGGGTGTTTTATATTGATGGTATTGCTGCTTTTACGGTACGCCTGTATGGAGTGACAGATAAGCAGATCTATCTGTTTGCGGAAGACAACAAGGTTTCATTTTCGGATCTTAAGCTGTACAAGCCATAAACAGATCCCTGGCCGTGGCCAATATCACGACCAGAGAGATCACGCTGATATTGTCAACGGGGTTCCGGCTTCCTGCCGGAGTGTGCAGATGCACACATCCGATTGACATTTGTATAAGCTTATGGTATGTTGAATATACTTGTAATAAAATATGTTTACTATGGAGAAGGATGATATGATCAGCCAGACTTTACAAGAAGCCAGAGAATATGAAGCAGCGGCAGAGAGGAATATTCTGGAGGATGAGCGTCCTTCTTTTCACCTTTCTCCGCGCACTGGATGGATGAATGACCCAAACGGTTTCTGCCTGTATAAAGGCCGGTATCATTTGTTTTATCAGTATTACCCTTATGCGGCCAAATGGGGGTCCATGCACTGGGGACATGCGGTCAGCAATGATCTGCTGCACTGGGAGTACCTGCCGGCAGCTCTCGCGCCGGACATGGAATATGACCAGGACGGGTGCTTCAGCGGAAATGCCCTGGAACTGCCTGACGGACGTATGATGCTTGTCTACACAGGCGTACGAAAAGAATATTCCGAAGATGATCTCGAAGATAAGGTCGGAAAGGAAGTACAGACACAATGCCTGGCCGTAGGCGATGGCATTGATTTTGAAAAAAGCAGCCTCAATCCCGTGCTGGACGAAAAAGACATCCCTGCCGGCTGCAGCCGGAATGATTTCCGCGATCCAAAACCATGGAGATGTGAAGACGGCTCTTATCGCTGCGTCGTGGGCAACCGGGACGCGGACGGCAGCGGACAGATCCTTCTGTACAAAAGCGATGATGCATGGCACTGGCATCTGCAGAAGATCCTTGCGCAGAATCACGATCGGTTTGGCAAGATGTGGGAATGTCCGGATTTCTTTCCGCTTGACGGGAAACAGGTGCTGCTGACGAGTCCGCAGGATATGCTCCCGAAGGGTTTCGAATATCACAATGGAAACGGCACTCTCTGCCTGATCGGAAGCTTTGATCCGGTGACGGAGGAGTTCCGGGAGGAAAGCGACCAGGCCATCGATTACGGCATTGATTTTTATGCGCCCCAGACGATACTGATGCCGGACGGGCGCAGAGTCATGATCGGATGGATGCAGAACTGGGATACCTGTGTGTTAGGGGCGCGCAGAAAATGGCAGGGCCAGATGAGCGTGCCCAGAGAGCTTTCCATCAAAAACGGACGGCTTTACCAGGCGCCGCTCCGGGAGCTTTCGGCTTTCCGGGCCAACAAGACAGAGTACCGGGATGTCCTTCTGGAAGGAGAAAAGGATCTTCCTGATATAAACGGCAGAGTATTGGACATGGAGATCGTGATCCGCCCGGAGGATCCGGATACCTTGTATCAGAAATTTTCTGTCCATTTTGCAAAGAATGATCAGTATCATACAACGATCAGCTACCGTCCCCAGGAAAATGTGCTGAAGATCGACCGTAAGTTTTCCGGTTCCAGGAGAGCTTTCATTCACCAGAGACGCAGCAAGGTCCCGGCCGGACCCGGAGGAGTGCTGAAGCTCCGGCTGATCCTGGACCGCTACAGTGTAGAGGTGTTTGTCAATGACGGAGAGCAGGTCATGACCGCGATCTTTTACACCCCGCTGGAGGCAAAGGATATCACCTTTGCAGCTGCCGGAAGGCTATTTATGGATGTCGTCAAATATGATCTGATCCTTTGATCACAAACGAAAAAGAACGCGCTTCAGGCGCGTTCTTTTTCGTTGAACAGATAATCGATATAAGTCATCACGGCTTCGCCTCTGGGCGTATTGGCGATGACGGCCAGATATACCGGTTCGGAAAAACCGGCATCTTTGAAAAACCTGGATTCTGTCAGATCGATGCCCATAAAGTATTCTTCGGTGCTGGCACTGTACGATACGGAAGGATCCAGAGCGACCTCCTTTGCGTTGTCCTCCAGGATCACCATGTTCTTGACAAAATGGTCCGGAACAGTCTTTTCTGTTTCAGGGAAGGCGGCGCCATATTCCTCGAAAAAACGGGAGAGATCATACAGAAATCCGTTCTGGGCAAAGGCGGCGAAGGCTTCTTCGTCCAGGAACGCCATATCCATTTCGCCTGCGTTGATGGCGGACAATATCTTGACCTGCGACGCCTGCGTGTAGGTGTAATGCTCGCTGGAGATATTGTCTGTCAGATAGAGGCTTTTATAGAAGACCGCCGGATTGTCGGAAGAAAGACCGAGGCTTTGCATAAAACCGTCTTCAAGCTTTTCCTGCAGGGCGTCGCTCGGCGCTACATTCACCATGGCGGCGTAAAAGTATGCGTCTTTGTGAGTGATGTTCAGATAGATTCTGTGACCGACGATATACAGGAGGATAATGGCGATCACAAAGGGAAGCTTGTAATAATCCCACAGATACTGCAGCTTGCCGGAAAAGGAGAGCTGATCCCATTTTCTGCGTTCCGTTTCAAAATGCTTTTTTGCCATAGACTGCCTCACATCCCGGGAAAGCCGGATCTGTCTTCCGGATCGGAAGGTTCATCTTCGTCCTCCCTTGGAGGCGCAAGTTTTTCGAGGATACCGGCCAGCAGGTACGAACAGAGGAATGCGCACAGGCCTTCTCCGAAAATGATGGCCGGCGTAAAAAACCGTACTACGATCACCGCCATAATGAAGTAGATAGCTGCCATGATAACGGTGCACACCAGATAGCGCATTCCGACCATGATGGAATTAAAGAACATGGCGCGTACAGTGTTTTCAAAACGGGCCATAAGGGGGAAGATATACATGGCGATGATTGCGCAGGCCACCAGCAGAACGATAAATACCGCGCAGAGGATCGTCCAGAATATGTTGGAAAACCGCATATGCCAGAGAACATAACCGTCAAATGCCAGTACCACCTGGGCAGCCAGCATGATCAGCCATACTTTGGTGGAGAATTTGAAATTGCTGCGGAAAGCCTGGACAAACTGCAGCGTTACGTTCCCCTCTTCATTGCGGACCATTTTCAGCGTGACATAAAACAAAGCGGTTGTGGAGGCGCCTGCCGTCACAACGGGTAAAGAAAAGATAAACCATAAAATGTTCAACCATACCGCATAGACGATACGTGTGATAAACATCATTACCGGATTTTCAGGGTCAAGCAGGCTTCTCATCTGGGCACCTCCGGGGGGACATCAGTCATCTGTTGATTCTCTGTACATCAGAGAGGTCTCGGTATATACGGTACGATAGTGCAGGTTTGGGTTTTCAAGTCTTGTCAACAGCAGCTGTGCTGCGGAATACCCCATGATCTGGCTGTGAATATGGATCGTTGTCAGAGTCGGCGTCATGACCCTGGATTCCGGAGAATCGTCAAACCCGCACAGCAGGAAGTCTTTCGGGACGGTAAGCCCTCTTCTTTTACAGGCCATCAGAAGATCATAGGCGACAAAATCATTGGCGCAGACAAATACTTCGGGCAGCCGGGGCATTTTTGCCAGCTCCCCTTCAAGATAGTCCTGATAAGCCTCTCCGGAGTCTATACCTGAATCAGGATCTAAAGCCGTTATACTGCAGCTTTCATCATAGGGAAGGCCGAAGATCTGTAAAGCTTCCTTCATAGCTTGAAACCGTTCCCAGAAGGACATACAGTGCATGGTTTCTCCGACAAAACCAAAGCTTCGTTTGCCGCGTCTGTACATTTCTGCCATAAAGGAATGGATCTCCGTCCGATTGTTCATAAGCAGCATGTCCGCGTAAAGCTTCTTCCCCGGACAGGGCGCGGGGCCGTCTACAAACAGGACCGGAATGTCAAGCTCTGCCAGAAACGAGCTGTATGCAAAGTCAAAAACTTCGATGCAGATAATGGCATCTGTCTTTTCCGGGGAAAAAGATTCCGGCAGGCGGCAGGCGGCCGTCTCTTCTTTGGATATTCTGAACATGTTCAGACTGTAGCCTGCTCTGGAAAGCTCACGATGGATCTTATCCAGCATGGTGGAAGAAAAATGAGAGTTGTCGATCGCCGTTGTGGTCAGGAGGGTGATGACGCCGATCTGTCTGGTTTCCGCCGCGGAAGATCTGGAATCCGCCGGCGCCGTGGGTCGAAAATCCTCCAGATTGATATAGGAAAACTGTTTGTATCCCATCTCTACTGCTTTTTTTAATATCTTATCTCTTGTAGCGTCTGCCAGAACGCCTGTATTGTTGATCGCTTTGGATACGGTGTTCCGGGAAACTCCCAATGCATCCGCTATATCTTGTATAGTTACTCTTCCTGCCATGGTATGCCTCACCGTCCTCTCTTTTTTGGTTACATATTTTGTGCTCTCATTATAATACAGGACACAAGATGTGTCAAATGAACAAATTCGGATGGTTCATTTAAGTCTGATTTAACATTTGAAACCAAAAACCAACAATAATGCACCATTATAATTGTGCAAATATGAAATGAAATATTGACAAATAACCATTTTCAGAGTATATTAAGCCTATAAGCAAAACAGGCCTTTTTGCATATGCACAAATCAATCACTTATTCAATCTGGGAAGGGAGGAAGCGCAAATGAACGAAAGTAGTCCGGCGCAGGGTAAACCCGTCAGCAAACTGCACAATACGCTGGTCTATCTGAGACAACATTGGCAGCTCTACCTGATCTTTATTCTCCCGGCCGTACTTCTTACGATCGTGTTCAAATATCTGCCCATGGGCGGTATCCTGATCGCGTTTAAGAATTACAACCCTATCAAAGGAATCTGGGGCAGCAAATGGGTTGGCTTCAAATACTTTGAACGGTTTTTGAGGTCGCCGGATTTTCTCAGCTACCTGGTCAACACGCTGAAGCTGAGTATCTATGGTCTGCTCTGGGGCTTTCCGGTTCCGATCATTCTTGCCCTGCTGTTGAACAGGATTGAACGAGTCGGCATCAAAAAGAAGATCCAGCTGGTCCTGTACATGCCTAACTTTGTTTCTGTCATCGTACTCTGCGGTATTGTCAGGATCTTTCTTTCTGTAACCGGTCCGGTCAACCTTCTTCTGGGAACACAGATCAACTTTATGACCATGCCCGAAGCATTCCGAACTATTTATATAGCCAGCGGTATCTGGCAGGGGGCAGGCTGGGCATCCATTATGTATACGGCAGCGTTGTCAAACGCGAGCCAGGAACTAAAGGAGGCTGCGTGGATCGACGGAGCCAATATATTCCAGCAGATCAAGGCGGTGGAATGGCCTGCCATCAAAGATATGGTGGTGATCCAGTTCATTCTTCAGGCCGGTAATATCATGAGCATAGGTTTTGAAAAAGCGTACGCTCTGCAGACGGACCTGAACCTGAAGACTTCCGAGATCATCGCGACCTATGTTTACAAAAAAGGTCTGCTGGACGGGGACTATGGTTTTTCAACGGCTGTCGGCCTCTTCAACACGGTGATCAACGTCATCCTGCTGCTTTCGGTGAACAAGATCGTTGCTAAAATGAATGACGGAAAGGGTCTGTAAAGGAGGAAGCGCATATGAAAAAGAAAAGCAAATTCATGCGGTATTCCGTCCAGGACCGGGTCCTGCTGCTGGTCGGCTATGTCCTGCTGGGACTGTTTGTGATCGCGATCGTAATTCCGATGCTGTACATCATCGTGGCATCGTTCATGGATCCGATCACTCTGCAGAACAAAGGAATCACCTTTGATTTCAGCAAGTGGACTGCTACTGCTTACGAACGCGTCATTTCCAACAAACAGATCTGGGTAGGCTTTAAGAATGCGATCATCTATTCGGTGGTGTTCACTTTTGTTTCCGTAGGCGTCACCCTGTTGGCCGCATACCCGATGTCCCGGTCTGACTTTAAAGGCCGCGGGTTTTTCAATGTGATGTTTATGATCACCATGTTCTTCGGCGGCGGACTCATTCCTACTTACCTGCTGATCAGCAGTCTGGGAATGCTGGATACCATCTGGGCGATCATCCTGCCGGGCGCTTTCAGTGTCTGGAACATGATCATCGCAAGAACCTATTACCAGGGGATCCCGACAGAGCTGAAGGAAGCTGCAAGCGTGGACGGAGCAAACGAGATCGTGTACTATTTCAAGATCCTGCTTCCGGTCTGTACGCCTGTGATCGCGGTGCTGGCCCTGTGGCAGTTTGTCGGAATGTGGAACAGCTACTTTGACGCGATGATCTATCTGAATGATGCTTCCAAGCAGCCTCTTCAGCTTGTGCTCCGGTCGATCCTGATCCAGAACCAGCCGGAATCCGGTATGATCTCGGATATGCAGAGTACGGCACAGAGAGCGCAGCTCGCAGAACTTTTGAAATACGCAACCATTATTATTTCCAGCCTTCCGCTCCTTGTCATGTATCCGTTCTTCCAGAAATACTTCGACAGCGGAATTATGGCAGGTTCTGTCAAGGGATGATCTGTTTTGGCGGCACCCGGTATGCGGTGTCCGCCGGTTCCCATAAAACTCTTTTTCTGAAAGGAGACCTTAGATGAACAAAAAACTGATGTCAGTGCTGCTCGCCGGTGTAATGACCGCAGCCCTCGCTGCTCCGGTCGTAGCTGAAGATTCTATTTTCCCGTTGGACGAGACCGTTACCTTGACGGGTATGATCAGCTATCCGCCTTCCACCGAATCCGAGCCGAATAACCGTACCATCTTCAAACGCCTTGAAGAAAAGACGAACGTACATATCGACTGGACGGCTATCCAGTCAGATCAGTGGGGCGATAAGATCACTCTGAACATGGCCAACCTGGATACACTGACAGACTTTGTCTTCTCTGCAGGATTTTCAGACAGTGACCTGCTGCGCTACGCAGACCAGGAAGTGATCATTCCCCTTGAGGAATACATCGACAGCTGCATGCCCAATCTGAGCAAAGTGTTTGAAAAGTATCCGGAATACCGGACTATGTGCGAGGACGAGGACGGCCATATCTGGGCGCTTCCCTGGATCGAGCAGCTCGGCGCTGATAAGACTGCCATCCAGACAGTCGACTATATGAGCTATATCAACAAGAAATGGCTCGACTTCCTGGGACTTGAGATCCCGACCACGGTTGATGAATTTGAAGAGGTCCTGATCGCGTTCCGTGATCATGCCTCCGAGATCCAGAGTGAGTTTGGTATCGATGGAAGCATCATCCCCATGTCCTTCATCATGAACGACGGCGGACAGGATCCCTGCATCCTGATCAACGGCTTCGGCGAAGGCTATGGCGATCCCGACAAGGGCCGTCACATTGCAGTCACAGATGACCGTCAGGTGATCTGTACCGCAACACAGGAAGGCTTCAGAAAAGGTATGGAATGGCTGCACAAGCTGTATGAAGAGGATCTGATCGATCCCGAAGCCTTCACACAGGAATGGTCCACTTATGTATCCAAGGGTAAATCCGGACGCTACGGCGTGGCTTTCACCTGGGATATCGCAAACATTGACAATCTTGCAGACTGGGTTCCGCTTCCGGCTCTGACCGCCGATGTCCGGAACATCACTCCGCAGAACGGTTCCTTCACCAGCGGATTTGACCGCGGCCGTTGCGTAGTCACCTGCGTGGCTGAAGATCCTGAAATGGTCTGCAGCTGGCTTGATGTCATGTATGATCCCTTCCAGTCTCCGCAGAACAACTGGGGAACCTACGGCGAAGACGATGACTTCGATATCTTCGTTCTGGGCGAAAACGCTGATGGCGAGCCCATGCTGCAGCACGCTCCTCTGGGCGATGCTTCTCCGGTGGAAGTACGTGAAGCCGAAGCCGTCGGCGGACCGCTGGCTATCCTGGATGAGTACTATGGCGTTTATGTCACCTGCCCGGATGACGCGCAGTATCGTCTTGACTGGATCAAGGATATCTACACCCCGGATATGAACACCAAATATGTGTATCCGAACGTATTTATGAACATGGATGACACCGAAGAGCTGTCCAACCTGACGGCAGACATCACCAAGACCATCAACGCTGCAAAATCCAACTGGGTCATGAACGGCCTGGATGATTCTGACTGGGAGCAGCTGCAGGATGATCTGGATGC
>CAMOQF010000077.1 GCA_946622645.1 uncultured Blautia sp. | reverse complement strand
GTGTCTCTGCAGGAGCTGAGATATTCCGCTGCTTTACTTCAGATCGTCCTCGGTGATGGCTTTTCCATTACTTCTGTCTGGAGGTAATTCAGATACCCGTTTGTAAGGCGGTGCCAAAAACCGGCACGGCAGTCGATATCACGTTCTATGAACGGCTGTGATTCATGATTTATGACATTCTCACGCCAGGCTACTTGTAGAAATGGGATTTAGTGTTATACTGTTTAGTGAACGTTCTGATCATGAAAAATGAAAATAAAAAAGCCTGAATCACTGAAAAACACAGGTGATTCAGACCTTTGAGAGCAGATAACGGGAATCGAACCCGCCTCCTCAGCTTGGGAAGCTGATGTTCTACCAATGAACTATATCTGCAGAATCGAAGCCTCAGGAGCTCGATCTGTGATTAGTATATCATTTTTTTAAGAAATCCGCAAGAGTGTTTTTTCAGGCGAAGCGTTTCGCCGGCAGAAGGTATGTATTTACAAAAGGAGGATAATTATGAGCAAGGCATATGTGTTTCTGGCAGATGGGTTTGAGGATATCGAAGGCCTGACAGTGGTGGACCTGCTCCGCCGTGCTGACATCCAGGTGACGACGGTCTCCATCAAGGAAGAAAAAGCTGTGACCACTTCCCACGGGGTGAGTCTGCTGACTGATACGGTCTTTTCCGAGGCGGATTTTGAAGACGCGGATATGCTCGTCCTGCCGGGCGGCAAAAGGGGGACTGAAAACCTCCGGCATGACGCTGCCCTCGCAGAGCTTCTGCGGAAGCATTATGCCGCCGGCAGGTGGGTGGCGGCCATCTGCGCCGCGCCGACCGTCCTGTCCGGTCTCGGCATCCTCAAAGGCCGGAAAGCTACCAGCTATCCGACCGTGATGTCAATGCTTGACTGCCGTGAGACCAGCGAGGAACCCGTCGTGACGGACGGTAATGTGATCACCAGCCGCGGAATGGGCACTTCCACTGATTTCTCACTGCAGCTCATCTCCGTGCTGACGAGCCCCGAAAAGGCCCGGGAGATCGCTGATCAGGTCGTTTACAGGCACTGGTGAAAAAAGTTCTTTTATTTTTCCGCTTCCTATGATATACTTGCATAATGACTGTGACCGGGTGACATGCCACGGTCCCTTAAAACAATAAAAACGCCCGCATGGGTTTAAGGAGGAACAAAGCAGCATGAGTGTACAGGTTGAGAATTTAGAGAAGAACATGGCCAGACTCACGGTCGAGGTTTCCGTTGAAGATATGGAAAAGGCCATCAACGCCGTTTATATGCAGACAAGGGGCAGGATCGCGGTCCCCGGCTTCCGTAAAGGAAAAGCGCCCCGCAAGATGATCGAACGTCTTTACGGCACAGGCGTTTTCCTTGAGGACGCAGCCAATGACGTGATCCCGGAAGAATACCGCAAAGCAATGAAAGAGAGCGGCCTGGACATCGTTTCCCAACCTTCCATCAATGTTGTACAGCTGGAGAGCGGCAAGCCCTTCATCTTCACAGCAGAGGTCGCCGTTCGTCCTGAAGTCACGCTTGGAGAATACAAGGGAGTTGAGGTCCCCGCATCCAAAGTCGAAGTGACTGATGAAGAAGTGGACGCAGAGCTTGGCAGAGAACAGGAAAAGAATTCCCGCTACATCACCGTGGAAGACCGCGGCGCAGAGTCGGGCGATCGTGTGACCCTCGACTTTGACGGCAGCGTCGACGGCGTTCCGTTTGAAGGCGGCAAGGGCAGCGACTATCCGTTGGTCCTTGGCAGCAACAGCTTCATCCCCGGCTTCGAGGATCAGCTGATCGGCACAAAAGCCGGTGAACACGTAGAAGTCAACGTTACCTTCCCGGAGGAATATCAGGAAAAATCCCTGGCCGGAAAAGCGGCCGTATTTGCCTGCGATATCAAGAAGGTGGAATACAAAGAACTTCCGGAGCTGGACGATGATTTCGCACAGGATGTGTCGGAATTTGACACGATGGATGAATACAAGACCAGCATCCGTGAGAACCTGAAAAAGAAAAAAGAAGATGAAGCTCTCCGTGCCAAAGAAGACGCGGCAGTCGAAAAGGTGATCGAAAACGCGCAGATGGAGATCCCGGATGCGATGGTCGATACCCAGGCACGCCAGATGATGGAAGATTTTGCAAACCGTCTGGAGATGCAGGGCCTTTCCATGGAGCAGTATTCACAGTTTACCGGCCAGAGCATGGAGATGCTGATCGAAGAAAGCAAGCCGCAGGCTTTAAAGCAGATCCAGACCCGTCTGGTGCTGGAAAAGGTAGCCGAAGCGGAAGATATCCAGGTTTCTGACGAAGAGCTGGACGAAGAGCTCGGCAAGATGGCTTCCGCCTACGGAATGGAAGCTGAAAAACTGAAAGAGACCTTCAACGAGGATACTCTTAACCAGATCAGAAAAGATGTTGCAGTCCAGAAGGCAGTGACGCTGCTCGCAGAGGCCGCTAAAGAGGTCTGATCAGACCGGAAAGAGAGATGCCTATGTATATACCCTATGTCATCGAACAGACAAGCCGCGGCGAAAGAAGCTATGACATCTATTCCCGGCTTTTGAACGACCGTATCATCTTCCTCGGTGAAGAGGTGACGGATGTGACGGCCAGCCTTGTGGTGGCACAGCTTTTATTCCTGGAGGCGGAAGACCCCAAAAAGGACATTCAGCTGTATATCAACAGTCCCGGCGGTTCCGTTTCGGCCGGCATGGCGATCTACGATACCATGCGCTATATCAAATGCGACGTATCCACCATCTGTCTTGGAATGGCGGCCAGCATGGGCGCTTTCCTGCTTGCCGGCGGCACAAAGGGCAAACGCTATGCCCTTCCCAATGCGACCATCATGATCCATCAGCCTTCGGGCGGCGCCCAGGGCCAGGCTACGGAGATCCAGATCGTCGCCGAACACATCCTTCAGACCAAGCAGAAGCTGAACAGGATCCTTGCGGAAAACACAGGACAGCCGCTTGAGATCGTGGAACGGGACACGGACCGTGACCACTATATGAGTGCTGAGGAAGCACAGGCCTACGGGCTGATCGACGGTGTAGTCGTACATAAATAAATAGCTAAGGAACTGCCAGCGGCAGTTCCTTTTGGCATGTTTATCGAGTTTTTTTAAATGATTGTTTTTGAAGAAAGGATCCGGAGAAACAATGGCTGACAGAACAAGAGACAACAGACTCAGATGCTCCTTCTGCAACAAGACGGCCGATCAGGTACGCAAACTGATCTCAGGCCCCAACGGGGCATATATCTGTGACAACTGCGTGGATATCTGCACCGAGATCCTGGAGGAAGAGTTTGGCAGACATGATAAAGACGCGATCTTTGAAGACGGTTCCCTGAATCTGCTCCGTCCGAAGGAGATCCGTGCCATTCTGGACGACTATGTGATCGGGCAGGATGATGCCAAAAAGGCCCTGGCCGTATCGGTGTACAATCACTATAAAAGGATCACATCCTCCCGGAATCTGGATGTGGAGCTGCAGAAGAGCAACATCCTGATGCTGGGCCCCACCGGCACCGGCAAGACGCTGCTCGCCCAGACGCTGGCGCGTCTTCTGAACGTTCCCTTTGCCATCGCGGACGCCACCACCCTGACGGAGGCCGGCTATGTAGGCGAAGACGTGGAGAATATCCTCCTGAAGATCATTCAGGCAGCAGACTATGATATCGAAAGAGCCCAGTACGGCATCATTTATATCGACGAGATCGATAAGATCACCCGCAAGGCGGAAAACGTCTCCATCACCCGTGATGTTTCCGGTGAAGGCGTGCAGCAGGCACTTCTGAAGATCCTGGAAGGCACCATAGCCAGCGTACCGCCCCAGGGCGGCCGCAAGCATCCGCATCAGGAGTTTCTGCAGATCGACACCACCAACATCCTTTTCATCTGCGGCGGAGCTTTCGACGGCCTTGAAAAGATCATCAGCGCCCGGAAAGACACCAAGGCTATCGGCTTTGGCGCGGATATCTCCGACAACGCCGAACGCGAGATCGGAGAGGTCCTGAAGGATGTCATGCCGGAAGATCTGATCAAATTCGGCCTGATCCCCGAATTTATCGGCCGTGTTCCCGTGGTCGTCACATTGGACAACCTGGACGAGGCAGCCCTGGTCCGTATCCTGAGCGAGCCGAAAAACGCGCTGACGCGCCAGTACCGCAAACTGTTCGAGCTGGACGGCGTGGAACTTGAGTTCAACGAGGACGCGCTGACAGCGGTCGCTAAAGAAGCGCTTGAGAGAAAGACCGGCGCCAGAGGCCTGAGAGCCATCCTGGAAAAAGCCATGATGGATCTGATGTACGAGATCCCGTCGGAAGACACGATCCGGAAAGTCATCATCACCAAAGAGATGATCGAAAAAAGCGGGGAGCCCACCATCATAACGGGCGACTCTTCCGGCAAGATCCGGACCCACGCACATCGAAACCGTACCCGCAAACATGACGGCCCGGAGACCGCATAAAGCATGTGATCCACCTATATCACATCAAAACCGGATAGGAGTCAAAAATGAACAGGACTTCAGATCTACCAACCTTAGCGCTCAGAGGAACGACCATCCTTCCGGGGATGATCGTTCACTTTGATGTCAGCAGAACCCGCTCCATAAAGGCCATCGAAGCTGCCATGCTTTCCGATCAGAGGATCTTTCTGATCACGCAGAAAGATCCGGAGACGGAAGTCCCGCAGATCACCGACCTCATGAAGGTCGGATGCATCGCCGATATCAAGCAGGTCGTCAAGCTTCCGCAGCATATCATCCGCGTTCTGGTGGAGGGACACACCCGTGCGGAACTTGTCGGTCTTACGCAGGAATATCCATACCTCAAAAGCGACATAGAATTGCCGGAAGAGGATCAGATCCAGAATTATGAGCCTTCCATGATCGCTGCGATGGACAGATCTCTGCGGGAACTCTTTGGACAGTATGCCTCCGAAAGCGGCAAGATCGGAAAAGAGCTGACAAGCCAGATCCTGAACTCGCTGGATCTTGTCACCCTTATGGAGGGGATAGCGGTCAACCTTCCGCTGACCTGGCAGAGCCGGCAGCACCTGCTGGAAACAGTCAACATTCCTGAACAGTATGAACTGCTTGCGACGGTTCTGGAGCAGGAGGTTTCGATCCTTGCCATCAGCCGCGAACTGCAGCAGAAGGTAAAAGAGCGCATCGACAAAAACCAGCGGGAGTATTTCCTGCGGGAACAGATCAAGCAGATACGGGAGGAACTGGGCGAGACCAGCGAATCCGACGATGCGGATGAATACTCCAGACAGCTCGCGGAGCTGGATGCTCCGGAGGAAGTCAGGCTCAGGATCAAAAAAGAGATCGACCGATTCCGGAACCTGAGCGGCAATCCTGCGGAAAGCAACGTGAGCCGCGGTTATATCGAGACGCTTTTGTCTCTTCCCTGGAACCGTGTATCCCAGGACAACGAGGACCTGAACAAAGCGTGGAAGATCCTGGAAGAAGGCCATTACGGCCTTAAGGATGTAAAAGAGCGTATCATGGAGTTCCTCGCAGTCCGCAAACTCACTAAAAAAGGAAAAAGCCCGATCCTCTGCCTCGCCGGTCCTCCCGGCACGGGCAAGACCTCCATCGCCAAATCGGTAGCGGAGGCCATGGACAAAAAATACGTTCGCGTATGCCTGGGCGGCGTGCGTGACGAAGCAGAGATCAGAGGACATCGCCGAACCTATGTCGGCGCAATGCCCGGACGGATCACGGAAGCCCTGCGGCAGGCCGGCGTCCGGAACCCGCTCATGCTCCTCGATGAGATCGACAAAACCAGCAGCGACTACAAAGGAGACACCTCTTCAGCGCTCCTGGAGGTCCTGGATCCGGAGCAGAACGTAAACTTCAGCGACCATTATGTGGACATGCCGCAGGATCTCTCGGAAGTCCTCTTTATCGCTACCGCCAACGATGTGCATGCGATTCCCAGGCCGCTTCTGGACCGCATGGAGCTGATCGAGATCTCCGGATACACCGAAAACGAAAAAGAACACATCGCAAAAGAACATCTGATCCCCAAACAGATGGCGGAAAACGGCCTTCCCAAAGGCAGCCTCACCATTCAGACGACAGCTCTTCGAAAAATGATCAACAACTATACGCGGGAAGCGGGGGTCAGAAACCTGGAACGTTCCATCGGACGCATCTGCCGCCGCACCGCCCGGCTCATCATGGAGCAGGGACAGAAGAAGGTGACGGTGTCGACAAAGAACCTGCAGGATTTTCTCGGGAAGGAAAAGTACAATTTCCTTATGGCCAACAAAAAGGACGAGATCGGGATCGCCCGGGGTCTCGCATGGACCCAGGCAGGAGGCGACACTCTGCAGATCGAATGCAACACCATGCCGGGAAAGGGCGAGATCATCTTGACCGGCCAGCTCGGCGACGTGATGAAGGAATCCGCCCAGACAGGCATCACTTACATCCGTTCCATCGCCGGCAGATACGGCATTGACCAGGAGTACTTTAAAGAGCATGACATCCATGTGCATATCCCGGAAGGAGCCGTTCCCAAAGATGGACCTTCTGCAGGCATCACCATGGCAACGGCCATGCTTTCTGCGGTCACATCGATCCCGGTACGGGCCAACGTCGCCATGACGGGAGAGATCACCCTCCGCGGCCGCGTGCTGGCCATCGGCGGTCTCAAGGAAAAACTCCTGGCAGCCCGCTATGCCCGCATCAAGGAAGTCCTGGTTCCGCTGGAAAACCGCTCCGATATCGAAGAGATGGACGGCGAGATCACGGACGGCCTCACCATCACCTTTGTCGAAACCATGAAGGATGTTCTCGAACGAGCATTAGGATAAATCAATATGGTCATTAAAAATGTATCGCTGGACATTGTCTGCGGCTATACGAGCCGCCTGCCGGATACCGGCAGGCCGGAGGTCGCGTTTGCGGGAAAATCAAATGTAGGGAAGTCATCTCTGATCAACGCCCTCATGAACCGGAAATCCCTTGCGCGAACAAGCTCACAGCCCGGCAAGACCCAGACAATCAACTATTACAATATCAATGAGACGATCTATCTGGTGGATCTCCCGGGCTACGGCTATGCCAAAGCATCGGCCGCCGAAAAGCAGAAATGGGCCGTGATGATCGAGAAATATCTTCATACCTCCCGGAATCTGAAGGCGGTGTTTGTGCTGGTGGACATCCGCCATGCACCCAATGCCAATGATATCCAGATGTATGAATGGGTCGTGCAAAACGGTTATCAGCCTGTCATTATCGCAACCAAGCTGGATAAGCTGAAAAGGAGCCAGGTCCCGAAAGCCGTCAGGACCGTGCGCGAAGGCCTGAATCTTCCGTCCGATACGGTTCTGATCCCCTTTTCCGCAGAGACGAAAGCCGGACGCGAAGAGATCTGGCAGCAGATCGACCTTCTTACCGGGCAGGTATGAAATTATGGGAATCATAAAAACACTGCAGTTATGTTATGACTATCTGCGCTATGACGACGAGGGGAACGACCCCGTACCCAGCAGGGCGGTGGATCAGGTAGACCTGGACATCGAGGCAGGCTCCTTCATCGCCATCCTTGGCCATAACGGGAGTGGAAAGTCCACCCTGGCCAAGCATATCAACGCCCTTCTGATGCCGACGGAAGGTACGATCTGGATCGACGGGAAGGATACCAAAGAGGAGCCTGAGCTCTGGAAGATCCGCAAAAAAGCGGGCATGGTCTTCCAGAATCCGGACAACCAGATCATCGGCACCGTCGTCGAAGAGGACGTTGGCTTCGGCCCGGAAAACATGGGCGTTTCCACCGAAAACATCTGGAGACGGGTGGAAGAGAGCCTGAAAAAGACCGGCATGACAGCCTATCGCAAGCATTCTCCCAACCGTCTTTCCGGCGGTCAGAAGCAGCGTGTGGCCATCGCGGGCGTCCTGGCCATGCATCCGAAGTGCATCGTGCTCGACGAGCCGACCGCCATGCTGGACCCCGTTGGACGCAGAGAGGTGCTGGACGCGGTGACGGAGTTAAACCAGAAAGAAGGCATCACCGTGATCCTGATCACCCATTATATGGAAGAAGTGATCCGAGCAGACCATGTCTATGTGATGGATAAAGGTCACATCGTGATGGAAGGAACGCCCAGGGAGATCTTCTCCCAGGTGGATCAACTGAAAAACTACAGGCTCGACGTGCCGCAGGTGACGATCCTGGCGCATGAGCTGAAAAAAGCAGGCCTTGAGATCCCGGACGGGATCCTGACGGCCGAAGAACTGGCAGGTGAGCTATGTCCCTCGAATTGAAGCAGGTTTCGTATTCATACAGTGTGGGAACATCCTACGAGGTGCAGGCCCTGAAAAACATCTCCCTCACGATCAATGAGGGAGAGTTTATCGGCGTGATCGGACATACCGGAAGCGGCAAATCGACGCTGATCCAGCATCTGAATGCCCTGATCCGCCCTACCGAAGGAACGATCCTCTATAAAGGTGAAGATATCTGGACAGAAAACTATGACCGCAGATCGCTCCGCCACGAGGTCGGCCTGGTCTTCCAGTATCCGGAGCATCAGCTGTTTGAAAGCGACGTCCTTTCGGACGTATGTTTCGGGCCTATCAACCAGGGGCTCACGAGGGAAGAGGCCGAAAAACAGGCTAAGAAAGCTCTCGCGCAGACAGGTGTTGCCGAGGAGGTATTTTCCCAGTCGCCGTTTTCGCTCTCCGGTGGACAGAAAAAGCGTGTGGCCATAGCAGGCGTGCTTGCCATGAACCCGAAGATCCTGATCCTGGATGAGCCGACCGCCGGGCTGGACCCGAAGGGACGGGACGATATCCTGGACCAGATCGCGCTGCTTCACAAGGAAAGAGGCATCACGATCATTCTGGTATCGCACAGCATGGAGGATATCGCGAAATATGTCGGAAGGCTGATCGTGATGAATCATGGGTCTGTCGTGTACGACGATACTCCGCGGGAAGTATTCCGGCACTATAAGGAACTGGAAGGCATGGGCCTTTCCGCCCCTCAGATCACGTACATCATGCATACGCTCCATGAAAAAGGTCTCCCGGTGGACACTTCTGTGACTACGGTGGAAGAAGCAAAAGAATCTATCCTCAAGGCGCTGGCCCTTCGTAAGAAAACAGACAGGGGGGACGGCTTATGATCAGAGATATCACCATAGGCCAGTATTATCCGGGCAAATCCATCCTGCATAAGCTGGATCCAAGGACCAAGCTGATCGGGACGCTGATCTTCATCGTATCGGTCTTTCTGTTCCATTCGGTTCCCGGATATCTGGTTGCAACGGCTTTTCTGGCAGCCATGATCTATCTGTCAAAGGTGCCGGTCAGATTTATCTTTAAAGGTCTCCGCGCCATCTTTTTCATTTTGCTGTTCACGGCTGTCTTTAACATCCTGCTGACGCCGGGCAAGGTGCTGTGGCAGTGGAAGTTCCTGCGGGTGACGGAGGAAGGCCTGATCCTGGCGGCGCGCATGGCGGTCCGCCTGGTCTATCTGGTGATCGGTTCCTCCATCATGACCCTCACCACTTCGCCCAACCAGCTGACGAATGCGATGGAGAGACTGCTTCGTCCGCTGAACAAGATCCATATCCCGGTCCATGAGATCGCCATGATGATGTCGATCGCCCTTCGCTTTATCCCGATCCTGCTGGAGGAGACCGACAAGATCATGAAAGCGCAGATCGCGCGCGGAGCGGATTTTGAAAAAGGCAACATTTTTCAGAAGGCCAAAAACATGGTGCCTCTTCTGGTACCGCTTTTCATATCGGCTTTTCGCAGAGCCAACGATCTGGCCATGGCCATGGAAGCCAGGTGCTATCACGGCGGAGAAAACCGCACCCAGATGAAGCCCCTTCATTATCATCGTAAGGACCTGATCGCTTTTCTGGTGCTCCTGGTCTACTTCGTCATCGCCCTGCTGTCCAGGATCTTTGGGATATAATTCCATACAGGAGAAGAAATACAGATGAAAAGAGTCGGGATGATCATCGCCTACGACGGGACCAACTACTGCGGCTGGCAGATCCAGCCGAACGGGATCACTATCCAGGGAGTTCTGAACGAAACGCTGTCAAAGCTGCTTGGAGAGAAGATCGAGGTGAAAGGCGCGAGCCGCACCGACGCCGGCGTCCATGCCCTCGGAAATGTCGCCGTGTTCGACACCAACGCCCGCATGCCCGCCGGGAAGATCAGCTTTGCGCTGAATCAGTTTCTGCCGGAAGACATCCGCATCCAGCTGTCCGAAGAAGTGGAACCGGATTTCCACCCGCGCTACTGCGACAGCGAAAAGACCTATGAATACCGGATCCTGAACCGGACCTTCCCGATACCGACCGAACGGCTGTATTCGTACTTTTATCATTACGCTCTGGATACGGAGAAGATGCGGGAAGCCACTTCGTATCTCATCGGACAGCATGATTTTGCCAGCTTCTGTGGAGCCGGAGCCCAGGTCAAAAGCACTGTCCGTACCATCACGGCCATGTCGGTGGAACGCGACGGGGATATGGTCACCATCCGTGTCTCCGGCACAGGCTTCCTTTACAATATGGTAAGGATCATTGCAGGCACCCTGATCGAGATCGGTAACGGGCAGTATCCCCCTGAGAGAATGAAAGATATCCTGGACGCAAAAGACCGCGCGTATGCCGGTCCCACAGCGCCTGCCCACGGGCTCACCCTCATCGGGATCCGCTATGAATAGCAGCAGAAAAAAACGTGCTGCTGCGAAAAAAATCAGTTGACACGGGCAGTCCCATGTCATATAATACTTCAGTGTGGCGTGTTACGGATACGCAAAAGCCAAAGCCCCGGCGACAGCGTATTATGGCGGTTTCGGACATTTCCGCAGCGTAACGAACGGCACGTATTTCTAATTATCTGAGCGAGCGATCGCTGTTTCGAAACGTGACAAACCAACAGGAGGCAAAACCCATGCAGACTTATATGGCTAATCCGGATAAAATCGAGAGAAAATGGTATGTTGTGGATGCAGAAGGCTGCACCCTCGGACGCCTTTCCTCCGAGATCGCAAAAGTGCTGAGAGGCAAAAACAAACCGCAGTTTACACCGTTTGTAGACACCGGTGATTATGTGATCGTTGTCAATGCGGACAAGATCAAAGTGAGCGGCAAAAAGCTGGATCAGAAGATCTATTACAATCACTCCAAATATGTCGGCGGCATGAAGGAGACCACCCTCAAAGAAATGCTGGATAAGAAACCTGAAAAGGTCATTGAACTGGCAGTACAGGGCATGCTCCCCAAGGGACCGCTTGGCAGAGCCATGAACAGGAAGCTTTTTGTGTATGCAGGACCGGATCACAAGCATGCAGCACAGAAGCCGGAAGTTTTGACATTTTGATCAGGAGGTAGAAAGCATTGGCTAGCGGAAGATTCTACGGTACAGGAAGAAGAAAAAAATCCATCGCAAGAGTATATATGACACCGGGCACCGGCAAGATCACCATCAACAAGAGAGACATTGATGATTATTTTGGCCTGGAGACCCTCAAGGTCGTTGTTCGTCAGCCTCTGGTCGCAACTGAGACCGAAGGCAGATACGACATCCTTGTAAACGTTAAGGGCGGCGGCTTCACCGGTCAGGCAGGCGCCATCCGTCACGGTATTTCCAGAGCTCTTCTGGAAGCAGATAATGAATTCAGACCCGTTCTGAAGGCTGCCGGATATCTCACCAGAGATCCGCGTATGAAAGAGCGTAAAAAGTACGGCCTCAAGGCCGCGAGACGCGCACCGCAGTTCAGCAAGCGCTGATCGAAACTTCAAATCATCAAAAAAACCCTGGAAACATGCGGCTTCCAGGGTTTTTTCATGCTCAGAATTCGCTGACAAAATTTGACGAGATTTGGCCGAATCTGATCGAAAAAAGTGGGTTAATTTACAGCGAAAGACCTTCCGAAAAAGAAAAGCCCCTGCGATGGATGCTGTTATGGGCCTTGTAGATGGTTCCCTAATGCGTCTTGACTTTTAGGGAACAACAGAATACAATATGCAATGAGA
>CAMOQF010000076.1 GCA_946622645.1 uncultured Blautia sp. | reverse complement strand
CTGAACATACGGTCGGTGAAGCGGACCTCTTTCATGATCCAGTCGGACGCTTTCTTCGGGACGATGCTGTACAGAAGGAGCTTGGCCTGCGTCGTGAATCTCTCCCAGCTGCACAGGAGATAGATCGAAACGATACAGCCGATGAAGAAGTTCCCGAGCAGACCGACGAGCCCCATAAAACTTGAAGTCACGTCCGGAATGGCGGACTGCAGCGCCGGCAGCATGGAAGTTCTCAGGTATTCCTGCAGGTTCTGGGAACCGGCTTCCACGGAATCACTGACGTACTTGATGAATTTGGAGTCGCTGCCCTTGCTCAAGTTGGACAGCCAGGTCCTGAACCTTTCCGCCGTATCCGGAAGGCTGGAGATGATGTTGGAAATGCTGGTGATCAGTTGCGGAAGCACCAGCAGCAGGATGATGACCAGGATGATGATCATCAGGAACAGGGCCAGAAAAGCGGCTACAGTCCGGGGCCAGGCGGCCGTCTGCGCCTTTTTCCCTCCGATCTTACGAAGCTTTCTCTCAAAGATAAGGGTCATGGGCAGAAGCAGATAGGCGATCACAAGTCCCACCAGGAACGGCGTCAGTATGGAGGTGATCGTGCCGAACGGAGCCGAGATCATCCCCGGGCTGTAAAAAAGCATGGTGACCAGGCAGATCACGGCGGTGGCGGCGGCTATAAACAGCAGCCGGTTTTTATTTTTCTTCCAGAATTCTGTTTTCATAGACAACCATCCTTTGTATTTATACGATAAAACCTCCGTCACAGGTCAGGACCTGGCCGGTGATGAAGGAGGCTTCGTCCGAAGCAAGAAAAGAGACCGCGGAGGCGATATCCTCCGGCCTGCCCAGCCTTCGCAGAGGCGTTTCATCCGCCAGGCCGTCCTTGATGTCGGAGGGAAGCTCCAGAAGCATCTCCGTATCGATCACGCCGGGCGCGACGCAGTTGACCCGGATGCCGGTCGGCGCAAGCTCGTTGGCGAGCGATCTGGTAAAGCCGATCAGGGCAGCCTTGGTGGCAGAATAGGCGCTCTCACAGGACGCCCCCCGCAGGCCCCACATCGAAGAGATCGTGATGATGCAGCCTCTGTGTTCATGCAGCATGTAAGGGAGCGCGCACTGTACCGTGTGGAAGGCGCCGTCCACGTTGACGGCAAAAAAGCGTTTCCAGCGTTCTTCGGTGAGATCCTGGATCTGCTGCTGCCCGGCGATGCCTGCGTTGCTCACAAGGAGGGAGACCTCGCCAAGCTCCCTGCGGGTCCGCTCGAACATTTCCCGGACTTCGTCCGGGTCCGCGACATCCGCCCGGCAGACGATGGCTCTTCGCCCGAGACTCTGGATCTCCTGCTGCACCATCCGGGCTCTGTCTTCCCTCTCAAGATAATTGATCACAAGGTCATATCCGTCCCGGGCGAGCCGGAGGGCAACGGCGGCTCCGATGCCTCTGGAGGAGCCTGTGACCAGCGCGGTTTTTGTATTTGTCATATTTGTTTCCATCCGTTTCGCATACTTGAAACCCGTCGGGTTCCGGCATCCTCATCATAATCCGAAAGCGTCTTCCCTGTCAACGAAAAGAAGGCCTGCGGACGCCTCCAAAGACGTGAACAATGACCCTGTTTGTATTGCGGCCGTGAACCGTTCTGTGATAAAATAGAAAAAAACCGACAGGAGGGTTATAACATGAAAATCTACAGCGTATATGATCCCGAATTCAACGACTACGGAAAAGTGATCGAAGGGGCTGCCACCGGCAAGATCCTGGAAGTTCTCAAAAACGAGACGCCTATCCCGGAAGGCACGGTCTACGTCCCGGATTTTGAGCCGATCTCTTCCCTGGACGAAGCGAAAAAACTGAGCAACACTCTGTTCGGCGGCGTGCCGGCGCAGTACGGCTTCTGCAACGGTCACAACACAAAGCTGAACTGCCTGGAATACCACAGATGCAGCGAGTTCAACCTGGGAACAGAGGACTTTATCCTGATCCTGGCAAAGCAGCAGGAGATCGAAGACTTCATGCTTGACACCGCAAAAGCGAAGGCCTTCAAGGTTCCGGCCGGCGTTCTGGTGGAAGTGTACGCGACCTCCCTTCACTATGCGCCCTGCCATGTAGATCCCGCCAAAGGCTTCCAGGTCCTGGTGGTCCTTTCCAAAGGCACAAACGAAGCCAGACCGGATTTTGAAAACACTGTCAAAGAAGACGGCTATCTGACCGCCGCCAACAAGTGGCTCCTTGCTCATGAGGAATCCTCCGAAGCAAAGAACGGCGCCCTGGTCGGTCTGAAAGGCGTCAACATCGATATCGCAGCCGATCTGTAAGAAGATGGGCTTCCAGAAAACCGGGGCAGGATCGTTCACAGATCCTGCCCCGGTTTTTTTGCTGCTCAATAAGTCTTTTTTAATACAACGGTGGAAAACGGTTTTCTTTCCTCTCCTTTTTCACCGAACAGCCATTCGGCGCCGGTATCCTGCAGGGGGAAGCGGACCGGAACAGCGTTGAAATTCTGGATAAAGATGTATTCGGCCTCGTCCGTATGGCGGGTCGTCACTTCGATCCCTTCCGGCAGATCCTCCCCGACCGGTCCCTTTACGCCGGCTTCCTGGCAGATGCTGCGGTAGAGGTCGTCATAGAAAGCCTGCTCCGCATCTGCGCAGATGTAATAACAGCTGCCTTCGCCGAAGGAATTGACCGTCGCGGCCGGAGTTCCTGCATAAAAGTCCTCCCCGTACACATAGAGAGGCTTCGCAGTCGTGGTTTTGACCAGCTGGCAGAGATGCCTGCATTCATATTTCCGTCCGCCCGGCTCCTCCGAGACGGGGCAGAGGGTGTTTTTATCCTGGTCATACAGTCCGTCGATCTCGGTACTCCGAAGCCCCGCGACATCCATGAGCCCTGACGGCGTTCCGCCCAGGAAACAGAGATCGTTTTCATCCACCACGCCGCTCCAGTAGGTCAGGATCAGCGTTCCGCCGTTCTGCACGAACGTCCTTGCCTTCTCCTGAAAGCCTGCGCGGAACATATACAGCATGGGCGCGGCCACGATCTTATACTCGTCAAGCGTCTGGGTCATATCGATCACGTCGACGTTCAGGCCCAGCTTTCGGAAGGCTTTGTAGGACTTCTGCACGGTCTCCAGATAGAAGAGCCCCTGGTTGCGCGGTCCCTGGGCGTCTTCCATAGCCCATTTGTTCTCCCAGTCATAGATGACGGCCGCGTCGGAGCGTGTATCGGCTCCGGCGATCTCGCTAAGCGAGAGCAGGGTGCCGCCCATCCGGCAGCAGTCCTGATAGACCCGGTCGTCCTCGCCGCCGTAATGATCGATCACCGAACCGTGGAATTTTTCCGAGGAGCCTCTGGCCTTCCGGATCTGGAAATACATGACGCTGTCCGAGCCGTGGGCGATGGCCTGCAGGCCTTCCGCCTCCAGCATCCCGGGCCTTTTCAGCTTGCTGACGGACTGCCAGTTGGTGGCGCTCGGACAGGATTCCAGCATCAGGAAAGGCCGTTTTTTGAGCGAGCGCATGATATCGTGCATCATGGCAGGGCCGACGGCCGTCCGGCTCTCCGGCTCGCTGTGCCAGCACGGATAATTGTCCCAGGAAGCGACGTCCAGCTCTTTGGCAAGCTCATGGTAGTTGATCCATGGGAAATAATACATCATGTTGGTAGTCGCCGGCTTTACCGCGCCCGCATCCCGCAGGGCTCGGATCTCTTCCCGGCAGAAATCGACGTTCTGTTCGCTGACAAAACGCTTCCAGTCCAGGTTCAGGCCATGCACGGCGTCTTCCCCCAGCGGACCGGGGCTTTCGATCTGGTCAAAGCTCTGGTACAGATGGCTCCAGAATGCGTTGTTCCAGCGGCGGTTCACCTCTTCGATGGTGCCGTAGCGTTCTTTGAGCCACGCACGGAAAGCATCCTGACAGAGAGGACAGTGGCATTCCGTGCTGTACTCGTTGGAAATATGCCACATGACCACGCCGGGATGGCTGTCAAAACGCTTTGCGAGCGCCTGGTTGATCTCCCGGACTTTCCTGCGGTAGACAGGAGACGTAAAGCAGTGATTGTGCCTTCCGCCGAACCGGGCTCTTGTGCGGGAAGCATCCATCCGCAGTACCTCCGGATACCGGTCGGTCAGCCAGTGCGGCCTTGCGCCGGAGGGCGTTGCAAGATTCGTAAAGATCCCGTTCTCGTACAGCCGGTCGATGATCTCTCCCAGCCAGTCCAGATCATAGACCCCGTCTTCCGGCTCCAGCTTTGCCCAGGCAAAAATGCCCAGCGATACGATGTTGATATGCGCTTTTTTCATCATGCGGATATCCGCTTCCAGGATCTCCGGCATGTCCAGCCATTGATCAGGGTTGTAATCCCCGCCGTACAGAAGACGGCCGGTATCGGGGATGATCTTGTCCATCATCTTTTTGACCTCTCTCATCATGCATTTTATTGCTTTTGACTGCCTGTTTATGTTACTATACACTTATCTATATCCGAAAACAGATGAATTGTCAATCTCATGATACGGTATGAACGAGGAGGGATTGCTTATGAGCGGTCTGTTCAGAGAAAAAAGCATGGCGAGGGTATCCTCTCCGGAAGAACTCAACGACTATATCCGCGTGACAACGCCCGGTGTGTGGCTTGTGCTTCTGGCGACGGTGATCCTGCTTCTTGGCATGCTTGTCTGGAGCATATTCGGCACGGTGGATGTGGAACGTGCGGACGGAACCGTAGAAACCGTTAACCCGATCACCTTTGTTACTAACTGAGAACAAAAGAAGCTATGGCTAAGCAGAATATCAAACAGCCGGTGCAAGGCAAAGTTGCAAAAGTACCCGTCTTGATGCAGATGGAAGCGCTGGAATGCGGCGCGGCCGCATTGTGTATGATACTTGCTTATTATAATAAATGGATTCCGCTGGAACAGGTCCGGACGGACTGCGGCGTCAGCCGCGACGGCTCCAAAGCCCAGAATATCCTGAAGGCTGCCCGCAGTTACGGGCTGAAAGCCGACGGCTACCGCGTAGAGCCGGAGGATCTCGAAAAAGAGGGGACGTTTCCCTGCATCGTACACTGGGAATTTAATCATTTTGTGGTATGCGACGGTTTTAAAGGAGACAAAGTTTATCTGAACGACCCGGCCAGAGGCAGTTATTCGGTCTCCAGAGAACGCTTTGACGAGGCGTTTACAGGCATCTGCCTGCTCATGGAGCCGGGAGAAGGCTTTGAACCCGGCGGAAAACCCAAAAGCGTTCTGCAGTTTGCCCGCAGAAGGCTCCAGGGCGCACAGTCGACGATCGCTTTTGTCGTGATCACCACGGTGATCTCTTCCCTGACGGCGATCATAAGCGCCGGCTTTTCCCGTGTGTTTATGGATCAGCTTCTTCAGGGCAGAAACCTGAACTGGATCACCCCTTTCTTTGTGGGGATGGGGATCCTGGCGGCGCTGCAGCTGACGGCTGCCTGGATCCAGGCGGTCTATTCGCTGCGACTGAACGGCAAAATGGCGGCGGTCGGCAGCAGCACCTACATGTGGAAGGTGCTCAGGCTTCCCATGGAGTTTTTCAGCCAGCGTCTGGCGGGCGATATCCAGAGCCGCAAACAGTCGAACGCAACCATCGCGGGCACCGTGGTAAACACGGTCGCTCCTCTGGTGCTGAATACAGGCATGATGATCTTTTATCTGGTCGTCATGGTACGGTATTCTGTCCTGCTCACGTGCGTGGGCCTTATTTCCGTGTTCGTAAATGCGGGACTTTCCCGGATGATCTCCAAAAAGCGGATCAACCTGACGCGTGTAATGATGCGCGATCAGGGGAAGCTCGCGTCTGCCACGGTGAGCGGCGTCGAGATGATCGAGACCATCAAGGCCAGCGGCGCGGAGAACGGTTACTTTGAAAAGTGGTCCGGCTATCAGGCTTCGGTCAACACACAAAACGTCCGCTACCAGAAACAGGACCAGCTTTTAGGGATCATTCCCGGTTCGGTCAGCAAGATCATCGACATTCTTGTGATGGTGCTGGGCGTGTGGCTCACCATGAAGGGGGAGTTTACCGTGGGTATGATCACGGCCTTCCAGGGATTTATGAGCCAGTTTATGGGCCCGACCGGGCAGATCATCGCGGCCGGGCAGACCATCCAGGAGATGAGGACATCCATGGAGCGTATCGAGGATGTGCTGGAATATCCGGATTCGCCGGTGTTCTCCAATACGAAGGAAGTTGAACACTATGACAAGCTGACAGGCTCGCTTTCCATGCGGCACGTGACCTTCGGCTATTCCCGCCTGGCAGAACCGTTGATCGAGGACTTCAATCTGGAACTGAAAAGAGGCCAGCGGGTCGCGTTTGTCGGGACTTCCGGCTGCGGCAAGAGCACGCTGTCCAAGCTGATCTCCGGGCTCTATGAGCCCTGGAGCGGTGAGATCCTGTTTGACGGAAAACCGATCCGCGAAATCGACCGGAACATCTTTACGGGGTCGGTCGCCGTGGTGGACCAGGATATCATCCTGTTCGAAGACACCATCGCAAACAACATCAAGATGTGGGATAATTCCATCGAAGATTTTGAAATGATCCTGGCCGCCCGGGATGCCAGCATACACGAAGATATCATGAGGCGTGAAGGCGGCTATCAGTATAAGATCACCGAGGGAGGCAAGGACTTTTCCGGCGGCCAGAGGCAGCGCCTGGAGATCGCCAGGGTCCTTGCGCAGGATCCCACCATGATCATCATGGATGAAGCTACCAGCGCCCTGGATGCACGCACGGAATACGAAGTCGTGAACTCCATCCGGGAAAGAGGCATCACCTGCGTTGTGATCGCCCATCGCCTCTCCACCATCCGGGACTGTGACGAGATCATCGTGCTGCAGCACGGAAAAGTGGTGGAACGGGGCAATCATGAGGAACTGATGGCGCTGGACGGCGTTTATAAGACGCTGGTTACCAGCGAATAAGGAAGGGGGCGGCGATCATAGGCTGGTTTGATGAACAGATCAGGATCAGAAAACAGGCTGATGAAACGGCTTTTTCCGAATCCTTCCAAAGTATAGCGGATGCCGTCATGGGGCACAGGATATCCGATGCGCTGAACAATGACCGCGCGGTCACCGCCGACGCCGTCGGCGCTATCCTGCGGTATTACCATGTAAAACCGCAGGAGGTTCCTGAAAGCATACAGGATATGAACGAGGTGCTGGAGTATCTGATGCGTCCCTACGGCATCATGCGCCGCACCGTAAGGCTGGACAAGGGCTGGCACAGGGACGCCGTGGGCGCCATGCTCGGACGAAGGAAAGACGACGGAAGCGTCGTCGCGCTTCTCCCCAGCGGCCTGTCCGGGTACAGCTTTTATGACCGGCAGACCGGCAGAAATGTGCGGATAAACCGGAAAAACGAAGACATGATCGACAGGGAGGCTTTTGCTTTTTACAAGCCGTTCCCGCTCAAAAAAATGAACATCGGCACGATGATGAAATACATCGTGGAGCAGATCACGGTTTCCGATCTGGTGATGCTGCTCTCCGTCATGGCGCTTGTGACGCTGACAGGTATGATCATGCCGAGGCTGAACGCCAAGCTCTTTTCGGACGTTCTGGATTCGGGAAGCACCCGTATCCTGATCGGCATGGGGATCTTCCTTGCCTGCGCTTCGGTCAGCTATCTGATCCTGGAGGTGGTGCAGTCTCTGGTAAGCGAACGCATCAACACAAAACTCAGCATCCATGTGGAAGCTGCGGCCATGATGCGGATGCTGTCTCTGCCTGCCAACTTTTTCAGAGATTACAGCGCAGGAGAACTTTCCAACCGTATGGGATATATCGAGAGCCTGGCCGGCCAGCTGGTCAGCATGGTGCTGTCTACCTCGCTGACTTCGCTGTTTTCGCTTGCTTATGTGGCGCAGATCTTTCGTTATGCGCCATCCCTGGTGCTTCCGTCTGTCGTTGTTACGCTTTGTACACTGGCCGTCACGGCGATCTCCGTGGTGGTGCAGATGAAAATCTCCAGGCAGCAGATGCTCCTGGGCAGCAAGGAGAGCGGCATCAGCTATGCGCTGATCTCCGGGATCCAGAAGATCCGCCTTTCCGGTGCCGAAAAGAGAGCCTTCAGCCGCTGGGGAAAGGCGTATGCCGAGCAGGCAAAGCTTTTGTACAACCCGCCGGTCCTGCTGAAGGTGAGCAAGGTGCTGACCACAGGCATCTCCCTGGTCGGCACGATGGTCATTTACTATACAGCCGTCATGAACCGGGTTTCGATCGCGGACTACTATGGCTTCAACAGTGCGTACGGCATGGTGAACGGCGCATTTATGGCTCTGTCCGGGATCATCTTTTCCATCGCGCAGATCCGGCCGACTCTCGAGATGATCAGACCGCTGATAGAGACCCAGCCGGAGGTGTCCGAGGACAAAGAAGTCGTGACCCGGCTCTCGGGCGGCATAGAGGTCTCCAACGTTTCCTTCCGGTACACGGAGGATCAGCCTCTGGTACTGGACGATGTGTCCTTAAAGATCAGATCGGGAGAGTATGTCGCCATCGTCGGGAAAACAGGCTGCGGGAAAAGCACCCTGGTCAGGCTCCTGCTTGGGTTTGAGACGCCTCAGAAAGGCGCGGTCTATTACGACGGAAAAGACCTGAAACGTCTGGACCTCAAATCTCTCCGCCGCAGGATCGGGACGGTCATGCAGAACGGAAAGATGTTTACCGGCGATCTTTATTCCAATATCGTGATCTCGGCCCCCTGGCTTACAGTCAACGACGCCTGGGAGGCTGCCGAGATCGCCGGCCTTGCCGACGATATCCGGGACATGCCGATGGGCATGCACACTCTGATCTCGGAAGGGCAGGGCGGTATTTCCGGAGGACAGAGGCAGAGAGTGCTGATCGCCCGCGCGGTGGCGCCGAAGCCGCGCATCCTCATGTTTGACGAAGCCACCAGCGCGCTTGACAATCTGACGCAGAAAAAGGTGAGCGAAGCGCTGGACCATATGAAATGTACCCGTATCGTCATCGCCCATCGCCTTTCCACCATCCGGCAGTGCGACCGGATCATCGTACTGGACCAGGGCAAGATCATCGAAGACGGTACATACGAAGAACTGATCGCGCAGAACGGCTTTTTTGCCGAACTGGTCGCGCGCCAGCAGCTGAAAGGCGCTGAATAAAAATGATCCGGAACAAAAGGAGGTGCTTTCTGTGGGGATCGTCGTATTTGGAGCGGTATTTGTGGATATCAAAGGATATCCTCTGGCGCAGTATATCCCCGGCGGCCGCAATGTGGGCCGCATCCTGCAGGTTCACGGAGGCGTGAGCCGGAATATCGCGGAGGATATCGGCAATGTGGAGCTATCACCCACCTATATCAGCGTTGTGGATGACAGCGGCATCGGGACGGATGTGATCGAGAAGCTGAACCGTCATCATGTCGATACACGCTATATCCGCCGTACCCCGGAAGGACTGGGCACCTGGCTTGCCATCTTTGACAATCAGGGCGACGTTGTAGCCGCGATCTCAAAACGGCCGGACCTCTCCGAGATCGGGAATATCCTGGACGAACACGAGGACGAGATATTCAGAAACGCCGACAGCATCGTGGTGGAGATCGACATGGAGCCGGATCTTCTGCAGAGGATCTTCCATCTGGCGGAAAGATATAACAAAAAGGTGTACGCCGTGGTCTCCAACATGTCTATCGCCCTGGAGCAGAGGGACCTTCTGCAGAAGACGGCCTGCATCGTCTGCAACGAACAGGAAGCCGGCCTTCTCTTCTCGGAAGAATATGAAAATGTGTCGCCGGAGGAACTGCTGGAAGTCCTGCAAGCCAACGCCAGACAGGCAGGGATCCCCAGCCTGATCGTCACCCTCGGACCCGAGGGGAGCCTCTATATGGAACAGGACGGGGAATCGGGCTTTTGTCCGCCCCGGAAGGTGGACGTGATCGACACCACAGGAGCGGGGGACGCCTTTTTCGCGGGAGTGGCCATAGGCCTTACGTATGGCAAGAATCTGAAAGAATCCTGCGAGATCGGCACGCGCCTTGCATCTTCCACCATCGCGACCAAAGACAACGTCTGTCCCCGGTTCAGGCCGGAGGAGTTTGACCTTCGTCTTCCGGAGCGTTCATGACAGAGGAACGGTGATGGAAAAAAGAAAAAACACGGCAAGAGAAGCCGAACTGAAGTGGCGCGACGTTGAAAAATGGACGCGCGAAGAGATAAAGAAAACTTTGAAATCCCAGGAGATCTGGGATACGAATCTGGATGATTTTCCCGGGATACAGGAGGAGATCATGGAAGTGGCAAAAGAGATCGTCGGCAGGATCGGAAAGATGAACCTGATCAAAACGCCTAAAAATATCGTGCTGGATGTAGGCGGTATCCTGATCGGCTTCCGCTGGTCCGAAATGCTGAAGGAGTACGGGCTCAGCGAGGAACAGAGCCGGTACTTCGCTTCCACCGTCTTCGAAGATCCGTTGTGGCGGGAGTTCGATCTGGAGAATGAACCGTTTGACGCCGTGGTGCAGCAGTATCTTGAAAAATACCCTGACCTTGCGGAGATCAGCCGCTTCTTTTTCGGCCATCCGGAGCGCATGATGACCCCGCGCCCGAAGGTATGGGACCGTGTACGCTCCCTTAAGAAAGCCGGCTACAGGATCTATCTGCTGTCCAATTATTCGAGTCATCTATTCAGGGCTCACACCAAAGACGCCGGTTTCTGGCCGTATATTGACGGAAAAGTGATCTCCTGGGAGGTGCACAGGATCAAGCCGTATAAAGAGATATACGAAGCGCTTTTTGACCGTTATGGTCTCCGGCCGGACGAATGCCTCTTTATCGACGATATGCCCGCCAACGTGCAGGGCGGTTTTTCCGTCGGGATGCCCTCCATCCTGGCCGAAACAGAGACGCAGGTGCTGCTCCTCATGGATCACCTGCTCGCCCGGAAAGCCGACGCCTGATACCGGACTTCCGGATTGAAGAGAGAAGGCATTTCGGGTATACTGTTTGTTATACAAGATGCAATGGTTAAATCTAAAAAACAGAAGGAGAGACACAGATGAAAGAAGTGAAAAACGCAGCTGAAAAAGTGATCGACATGAAGATCGAAAAGAAGAAAAGGAAAGCCAGAAAGAAAATGCGCCGCAGGATCAGATCTTTCCTTGGAACGGTCATCGTATTATGCACCGGCGTGTACATCGGCAGACACTGGGAAGAGGTGAAAGCCCTGGCTCAGGATAAAGTGATGCCGAAGATCGAAGAGCTCAAAAAAAGGATCCCGTATGACAGATTTTAAACTGATGCAGAGACAGGTCGAGGCGCTTCTGAAAGAAGAACCCTGGTACGTCTCCGCGATGAGCAATATTTCCGCCGTGATCATGAATGAGATGGATAACCTGAACTGGGCAGGCTTCTACCTGCTTCGGGAAAGACGCCTCGTTGTGGGGCCGTTCCAGGGAAAACCGGCATGCATCCATATAACGCCGGGCAAAGGAGTCTGCGGCACCTGTCTTGAAAAAGGGGAGACCATCGTGGTTCCCGATGTCCACGCCTTCCCCGGCCACATTGCCTGCGACAGCGCGTCCCGGTCAGAGATCGTGGTGCCCATACGCCATGATTCGAAGATCGCTGCCGTTCTCGATATCGACAGCCCCGTCCCGGACCGTTTTTCAAAGGAGGACCGCGAAGGCCTGGAAGGCCTGACGGAGATCATGGAGCGGTGGATGAATATCATGTGAAGGAGCACAGGTTCTGATGGGCGATCCTAATACTAAGAACGATCTTGATATAAGAGATGAACTTGCGTTTGGTCAGACTTATATGGCCCTGACCAGAACATTCCTTGCGTTCTGCAGGACGGCTCTTGGTTTTCTGGCTTCAGGCGCCGGACTGATCATCTTACAGTCATATCATCCGCTTGTCGTGGTGGGATATGTCTGTATCATCCTGTCCATTGCCGTCCTGATCTATGGGGTATGGTACTGCAGAAAGGCCAAAAAGAAGATCGAAAAGATCATGAAGAACGAAAAGACCCTCACCGGGAAAACCGATTAACGACAGGAGCATAAATTGGGCTACA
>CAMOQF010000075.1 GCA_946622645.1 uncultured Blautia sp. | reverse complement strand
GAGGACTGAAAATCCTCGTGTCGCTGGTTCGATTCCGGCTCTGGGCATATTTTTTTGCCTTCTATTCGTCCACCGGACGATTTTTTGTTTTCCTCTGCATTTGACCATCCGTCCGTCGGGTGGTTTTTCTTTATTTCTCCTGTGTTATTTGCTATAATATTATGAATATCAATACTATTGGGAGAGCGTTATTATGAGTCTGCATCTTCGGATCCTTCTGATCGTAGGAGCAGCATGGTTTCTGGGCCTGACGATCTACTACATCAAAAGAAAACACATGGATCTTTATCACTCGATCCGCTGGTTTGCAGGTGCGGTGATCATCCTGATCATGGCGGTTTTTCCGGATCTTCTGGGAGCCATTACCAACCTGATCGGAATGGAACTTCCTTCTAACCTGGTCTTTCTGCTGATGATCCTTTACCTGCTGCTCACCTGCCTGTCGCTTTCGGCTTCGGTGTCAAGACAGCACACAAGGATAAAAACACTGGTGCAGGAAACCGCCCAGCTTGAAAACCGTATACGAGAACTGGAAAAAAAGATAGGATCAGAAAATGAAAAAGATACTGGTGATCGTTCCGGCGTATAATGAAGAGGCCATCATAGCCGATACCGTCAAAGACATTCATAATAAAGTGCCCGGAGCGGATATTCTTGTGATCAACGACGGTTCGGGAGATAATACAGAACAGATTCTGAGGTCCACAGGCACGGCCCACCTGAGTCATTGTTTAAACCTTGGCATCGGCGGGGCTGTTCAGAGCGGGTATCAGTATGCTGCCCGCCATGACTATGATTATGTGGTTCAGATCGATGGAGACGGACAGCATGACCCGGCCTATATACTGCCGATGATCGAATGGATGGAGAAGGAACAGATCGATGTGGGCATCGGGTCCCGCTTTCTTGAAAAAGAGGGATTCCAGTCGAGCACAATGCGCCGAACAGGGATATGGGTCTTATCCGGCCTCATCCACCTCATGTGCAGAGTGCGTATCATGGATGTGACCAGCGGCTACCGGGTCGTAAACCGAAGGTTTGCGGAGCTGTTCGCAAAGCATTATTCGGATGATTACCCGGAATCGGATTCCATCCCCTTTGTGGTCTATGCCGGCGGCAAGGTGGCGGAATACCCGGTGGTCATGCGGGAGAGAGTGACGGGACATTCTTCCATCGGCTTTGGAAAATCGGTTTATTACATTGTAAAAGTCAGTATCTCCATCCTGCTCAGCCGCCTGTTATATCCCAAACTGTAAGGAGTTCCTATGAATACAATATCTGCAGAGAAAAATACTTCTGTAAAGAAATTTTCCGGCCTTTTATTTGTCTTGCTGCTCGCCGCTCTTCTGGTGGGCCTTTCCTTCCTTCTGTACCGGTTTACCATGCCGGAATCTATCCTTTCTTATTCGTATGCAGACCTGTCCATGCCGTCTGACAGCCAGTCCGTGACAGACAATATCACGATGGAAGCCGTAAACGGTGAACTGACCGGAATGCATTTCGTTCCGGGCGAAGACGACGCACAGCTGATCATTTCCTATGATGCGCTGGAACAGAACGTCAGAAGCATCGGCCTTGTTTTCGAAGAAACCTTTTTTTCCAACATTGAATATGAATTGTATTATCCGAATGAAAACGGTGATTTCGCCAAAGAGAAGGTCCTGACGGGCGTCATCCGCCGGGGCTGGGACAGGGCGTTCTTTAACCTGCCGGAAGACGCCGACATGTCATACTGCCGGTTCAGGATCGATATGGATTCTGAATTCACACTCAAGGATGTACGTCTGTCCGGGGAAGAGCTTTCCAGCGTCTATGTCCCTTCGGAGAATAAAGACAACCGGATCTGGGCCTTTTTATATGTGATCTATGTCGGCGTCCTGTGGATCATCTGGTTTTTCAGGAAAGGGATCGTTGGCTTTTTGAAAAGGGCTGTCAGTACCCGGAAAGCATGGGGACGGTATGTCATCATTCCGTTGTGCGCCGGGATCGCGGGCTCCGTTCTGCTGAAGGCCGCCCGTCTGGTGCAGGGAAAACCCGGCATGTGGTACGAATACAGTGTCGTCGCTCTGGTCTTTATGGTGCTCTCTTTCGAATGCATTCTGCTTTTCAAAAAGGAGCCGGCGCAGCAGAGAACCCTTTCAGCTGAAGTCAAAAGAGAAGGGCGCGGATATTGGTTCGGAACGCTTCTGGTGATCGTTCTGGCCTTTTACATGATCGCGGACAGCCTGTATTCCGTACGGCATCTGGCCCGGAGCCTGCAGTGCCTGGTCCCGTTTGCTCTGATGCTGACGCAGATCGTGATGTTTGCCCTCTTGTTCCGCAAATATGTGATCTGTGTTCCGGAGGGCAGGGTGCGCTATCTCAGAGTATACATTGTTTCTCTGAGTCTTCTGGCTCTTTTTTACATGATCATCTTCCTGCCGTTTTTGTCGCCGGATGAAACGACGCATTATCTCTCCGCCTATCGGATCGCGGACATGATGCTTGGGAAGGGGACCAGCGTGGGGAATTCGCGCATGATCCTCAGGGCGGAGGATCTGGAATTTACGGTCTCCCGCCATGTCGGCATGAGCTTTGAGTATCTCCAGGAGGTCGTGACCGGATTGCATCCCTTCCGGCAGTCGTCTGGCTTTGTGGTGACCGACGCGAACCTTGCCACCAATGCGCTGGTCTGTTATCTGCCCGCCGCATTTGGGATCGCGATCGGCAGGATCCTGAACTTAAGCGGAACAGGCGTGTTTTACATGGCCCGCAGCATGAACCTGCTGCTCTCCATCGGGACAGCCGCCTATGTGATGAAAAAACTGAAAAGCAGGAACGATGCTTTGTTTGTCTTTCTGGCAATGCCCATGGTGCTGCAGCTCATGGGTTCCTGCTCCTATGATATCGTGACGGTCTGCTTTGTCATGCTGTTTGTCTCACAGACGATCTGCATGATGCGGATGAAATCCAAAGCCGGCAAAAGGGATCTGTATCTTCTGATCCTGTTTGCTGTTCTGATGGCGCCGGCCAAAGTGGTCTATTTCCCGCTGTTGTTCCTGGCCTGCCTGATCCCCGGCTATGTGCTGGGCGAAACAAAGGCCGAACGGATCGGAAAAAAACTGTTGGTGATCGGCTCCGGCTTCCTCGCCATCTTCCTCTTAAGCATGGGGATCAAATGGCTTTCCTCCGCCACGGCGGTTCAGCAGATGGTGGCGGAAAACGGAAGCGGCCACATCGTTTTCTGGAGCGGAGAAGAGGGCTATACCATCTCCTACATCCTTCACAATCCGTTGTCCTTTGCTCTGCTGGTGGGCCGTACGCTGATCGAAAAGGCGGACGAGTTCTTCTTCTCCATGATGGGAAGCCGCCTTGCCCGCTTTGAGATGGTCATTCCGTCCGTCTGCGGTCTGATCTGTTTCCTGCTCTTTTTGCAGAGCATCAACATCCGGGACGAAAAAAACAACTGGGATATGACGACGGGGCAGAAGATCTTCAGCGTTCTCTGCTGTCTTATGTCGGCCGGCGGAACGGTCCTTGCCATGGCGCTCAGCTGGACGCCCCTGTCCTCCGAGGTCATTCTGGGGATCCAGGGAAGATATTTCCTTCCCCTGTTGGCTGTGCTGATCTGGGTCCTTCGGGACCGGAAGCTTTCGTCGGAGCCGTCTATCCGGAAACGGGTCCTGTTCATCACAGTCATGATGAACCTTTGGCTGCTGGTCTTCTCCCACGCGGGGATGATCTTTATGACCGCCCTGGAGGCAATGAAAAACGCATGAACTATACACCTTCAGACCACACCTTTGCGGTGATGGCATATGGAGAAAGTGAATATCTGGAAGACTGCCTGCAGTCCCTGTTACACCAGACTGTCTGCGGAAGGATCATTCTTTGCACTTCCACGCCCAACAGGCATATCCAAAGCCTGTCCAAGGAGCTGGGACTTCCGCTCTTCATAAACAAAGGAAAGTCCGGGATCGCCCGGGACTGGCATTTTGCATACCGGTGCGCGGAGACGCCTCTTGTGACGCTTACGCATCAGGATGATCTGTATGAAAAGGATTTTCTTGAGAAAACGATCAGAGCGCTGTCGAGGGAAAAAACCCCTCTGATCGCGTTTACGGATTACTACGAGATCCGGAACGGGGAACATGTCGATTCTTCGCAGAACAGAAATCTGAAGATCAAAGAGTGCATGCTGCTTCCCCTGCGGATAACCGCTTTTCAGAAAAGCCGGTTTGTCCGCCGCAGGATCCTGTCCTTCGGAAATCCGGTCTGCTGTCCGTCGGTCACCTATGTAAAGGAAAACCTTCCTGCAAGGCTTTTTTCAGACCGTTACCAGGCAGCACTGGACTGGCAGGCGTGGGAGAGGATCTCCCGCCTGGAAGGAAGTTTCTGCTACCTTCCGGAAGCGCTGATGGGGCACCGGATCCACAAAGGGTCCACGACGACCCAGGTGATCGGAGAAGGGCGGAACCGTTCCGGCGAAGATCTTGAAATGTTCCGGATGTTCTGGCCGGAATGCATAGCCCGGAAACTCAACCGTTTTTACAGCACAAGTCAGGATGGAAACCAGGTATAATGACAAATACACGATCAAGACTGGCATATTTGGACGTCTATAAAGGACTCTGTATACTGTTTGTGATCATCACGCATTATGACTGGCCGTATAAACTGACGCTGTATCTTCTGTTTCCGTTCTGGATCGATATGGCAGTCCCTGTTTTCATGGTGATCACCGGCTATCTTTCGGCCATGTCCTTTCAGAAAAAGGAGCAGACCCTGACCGATTCGTACAGGCCGGTGAATATCCTCTGCAGGTGGCTGCGGTTTATCATACCGGTCGTTCCGATCCTGGTTTTTCAGGCCGCAGTCTACTGTATCGCAAACAGGCAGACACTCACATTTTCCGGCATGCTGTTCGACTTTGCCGGAGGGCAGGGGGCAGGATCCTTCTTTATCCCCGTGATCCTGCAGGCCGCTCTGGCGACGCCTCTTCTGTGGCATCTGATCCGAAAATACAGGGAAAAAGGTCTGGCCGTCTGTTTTGCCGTCAATGTGCTGTATGAGATCTTCAAAAAACTGGTCAGCCTGAATTACGCCGTCTATCGGATGTGTTTTCTGAGATATACTTTTATTCTGGCCTACGGCGTATATCTGTTTGTCATAAAGGATGAAAAACAGGAGAACAGGATCGGGTATGATCTGGCGGGGCTCGCCGGGTTTGTCTACCTCGTGATCTTTAAGTATACGCCTGCAGCGCCGCTCTTTACGGATCAATGGATCACCACGTCCGTTTTTGCGGTTCTCTTTATCGTCCCGGTCATGCTGCGGCTGATGAAGCCGAATCATATTTCGAACCGGCTGCTCGAGACATTGGGAAGAGCATCCTTCAACATCTATCTGATCCAGATGGTCTGGTACTGGGACTGCAACGGGCTTGCCGAAATGCTGAACAAAGCGGTACCGACGATCGCGCTGAGACTTGTCGTCATTATTACCGTATGCTGTACGCTGGGCGTACTCTTTTACAGGATCGAAAATCCGATCACTCAGCGGATCATAAAGAAGATAAGGACAAGAACAACAACCGGAAAGGTTTTGTCAGAACGTTATAGATGAGACTGGAAAGATCCAAAAATACAAAACGAAACATCATTGCGGGCGAAGCCGACAGGCTCTCCGGCATCCTTCTGCCGTTCATCGTCCGGACAATGATCATACATCAGATGGGGGCCTCCTATCTGGGACTGACGGGGCTTTTCTATTCCATCATCCAGATGCTGAACCTGGCGGAGATGGGCTTTGGCATGGCCATCACCTTCAGTATGTACAAGCCCATCGCGGATAACGACGCGAAAACCATAAACGCGCTGCTTAAATTCTACGCCCGTATTTATCGGGTCGTCGGTGCGATCATCGGCGCGGCGGGCCTTCTGATGCTGGTTTTCCTCCCGTACATGATCGAGGGGGAGATCCCGCAGGATATCAACATCTACCTGCTGTATCTGATCTATCTTGCGGATGCGTGCATCAACTGCTTTCTGTATCCGGAGAGAAAGGCGCTGCTCACGGCTTACCAGCGGAATGACGTGACCTCCAATGTACATATCCTGACCCAGGCCGGCATGTACGTCATGCAGATGATCTTCATAGCTCTTTCGCGCAATTTCTATCTGTATGCGCTGACGGTGCCGGTTTCGACCATCTGCTTCAGTCTGGGATGCGCGTACCGTTCGAAGAAGATCTTCGGCCAGTACAGGTGCGAAGGAGAGCTGGATCCGGAATCTTCCCGGGAGATCAAAAAACAGGTGATCGGCCTGATGGTCCGGAAGGTCGCCTCCATGTCCCGGAACGCGTTTGATTCCATCTTTGTCTCCGCCTTTCTGGGACTTTCGATCACGGCAATCTACGGAAACTATTATTATGTGATGGACGCTGTGGTCATGCTGCTCGCCGTGGTCAAAAACTCCATGGCCGGGGGCGTCGGCAATTCGATCGCCATGGAGCCGGTGAAAAAAAACCTGCGCGACATGCACACGATCAATTTTCTGTTCATGTGGGTCAGCGGCTGGTGCGCGATCTGCATGCTTTGCCTGTATCAGCCGTTCATGCGGTTGTGGGTGGGAGACGACATGACCCTGCCCAATACATACGCCATCCTTTTTGCAGCATATTTTTATATCCTGAAGATGGCGGATATCCGGATCCTCTATTCTGAATCCGTCGGACTCTGGTGGCAGGCCAGGTATCTCTCGGTGGTGGAAGCGGCCGCCAATCTGGTGCTGAACTGGCTGTTCACCCGGTTGTGGGGACTGGCAGGCATCGTATTCGCCACGATGCTGTCCTACGCCGTGTTCAATTTTGTCGGCGGCGCAAGGATCCTGTACAAACATTATTTTTCAAA
Organism: uncultured Blautia sp.; assembly: GCA_946622645.1. Classification (GTDB taxonomy): domain Bacteria; phylum Bacillota; class Clostridia; order Lachnospirales; family Lachnospiraceae; genus Blautia_A. The sequence continues at coordinate 5,251 of CAMOQF010000075.1, read as the reverse complement.
CGAGAATATTCTGCCGTATTTTGGCATGCATCTGAAATATTTCGCAGTGACGGCCGGCATCGGCGCCGTCACTTACGCGATCGTCCGGCTTCTTCCGCTCAGCGGCGTGCCGGAGCTTCTGGTGACCGGGGTTCTGTGCGTGATCATTCCCGGCGCCTTGTATTTTCTTGTCTATCGAAACACGGAGGATTTTAAGAACGCGGAGCCTTTTCTCGGCAATATCCTCCACAGAAACCAGAGGAAACAGTGATGATGGATAAAATCAGGATTCTGGACTGCACGCTGCGGGACGGCGGCTGGATCAACGATTTCAGATTTGGAAAAGAAGTCATGCAGGACATCATGACCTCGGCGGAGGACGCAGGCGTTGACGCGGTCGAACTGGGGTATCTGGACGCCAACAAAGGTTCCCTGCATGACAGGAGCATGTATTTGAATATGGAGGCCATCCGGAGAAACGGACTGGCGGAAAAGCGATATCCGGCCATCAGCCATATGGTTATGATCGACTATGGCAAATTCCCCCTCGAGACGCTTCCGGAATACGGCCCCGAGAGCGCGGGGATCGACGGGATCCGCCTTTGTTTTCACAAAAAATCTCTCGAGGAAGCCATCGAAGCCGCCTGTCTGATCTACAATAAAGGCTACAAAGTCCTGTTCCAGCCCATGGTCAATTCACGGTATTCCGACGATGAGTTTAAAAGCCTGATCGACCTGGCCCAGCAGAAGATCCCGGTTCTTTCCGGGCTTTACATAGTGGACAGCTTTGGCGTGATGCAGCAGGAAGACGTGGACAAAAGGGTCCGTCTGGCGGAAGAAGTGCTGGATCCGGATACGGTCCTGGGCCTGCATCTGCACAATAACCGGAACCTGGCGTTTGAAAATGCCCTTGCAGCCATCCAGGCGGCGTCAGAAAGCCGGAAGCTTCAGATCGACTGCAGCATCGCCGGCATCGGAAAAGGCGCGGGAAATCTGGTCACGGAGCAGATCATGGCCTATCTGAACCGGGAATCGGGAAAATCCTACGATACCCGGAGGATCCGCCGCTCATCCGAGCGTTCCGTGCTTCCTTTGAAGGAACAGTTTCACTGGGGAAGCCGCCCGGCTTATGTCCTGACGGCCCAGTACGGCGTGACGCCCACCTACGCGGACGCGTTTTACTGGAAAAAGAGGGTTTCCCTCCAGGAGCTGGAGTACCTGCTGATGCACATGCCGGAGGAAAAAAAGGACTCCTTCGACAAAGAATTCGCAGAGATCTTTTATCAGGAAATGTTTGACAAGCTGTACGACGGTTCGGAGGCAGGCAAATGAAGGTATCGGTCATCATCCCTGTCTATCAGGTGGAAGCATATGTGGAGGACTGCATTAAAAGCGTGACGTCCCAGACGTTGTCCGACATCGAGATCCTCTGCATCGAGGACTGCGGAACCGACGGTTCCAAAGAGATCATCCGCAGAATGATGCAGGAGGACGACCGCATCCGCCTGTTTGTGAATGAAAAGAACCAGGGCCTTGCGTCGGTCCGGAACCAGGGGATCGAAAGAGCCCGGGGCAAGTACGTTTATTTTCTGGATTCCGACGACATGATCCGGCAGGACGCCCTGCTGTCTTTATATTCCAAAGCGGAAGAGGAAGAGCTGGATGTCTGCATATTTGCCGCGGATTTTATCTATGAAAGCGAAGAGCTGCGGCAGAAATTCCACACAGATCCCGCCGTCTACAAGGGAGACTATCCCGATGTCATGAACGGGAAAGCCCTGTATAAAGAGTGGATGAAGCACTGGGACTGGATGCCTTCCCAGCCGCGGTATTTTTACAGAAGAGATTTTTTGACACGGTATGGCATACGGTTTATCGACGGCCTTCTGCATGAGGATGAGAGTTTTGCCTTTGACGTGCTCATGCACGCGGAGAGGGTCCGGATCCTGCAGGAGGCTTTTTTTATCCGGCGTTTCCGCTCGGACTCCATCATGAGCAGTCATCCCACCATGAAAAATGTCGAAAGCTGTATCGAGATCTTGGATCATGTGGAAGCAGGAAAGGGCGGCGATCCGGACCTGAACGCAGCCATCGATTACTACGAGCAGAAGCTTTTTAAGGACGTTATGCGGAAATACAGGACCGTACGCGCGCTGGGGGAGGATCTGACTGTATCCGAAGGAGTGAAGTCTTCGCCTTCCAAAAACGCCCTGATGCAAAGGATCAGCGAAAGCAGGCTCTCTCTGTACGCCTGTTCCTCCTATTATCAGGTGCTGATCGCCCTCATAAAGGCCATGCGGGAAGAGACGGTCATCGATCTGGCGCTGGAAAAGCATGGCATCGGGACGGCGGAATCTCTTGCAGAGCAGATCAGAGCAAAGGCGGGGAAGTATGTGGCCCGGATCTTTGTGATCCCGGATCATCCGCAGGCGGATCCCTATGAGCAGAAGGAGACAGCGGGGGATAAGCGCCTTTCGGCCCTGCTGACGGCCTATGTGGAAGAGATCATGGGCGGATCCTTCTTTTATGAACTGTATGACCGGATCCATGTTTTCTGGGATCTGGGGTATGTGGGAACCTGCCTTAATATCCGCAAAAAGGCTTACACCCTGCATGAGGACAGCCTGGATTCCTACAAAAAGATCCGGGAGAACCGGCCGAATTACGCCTATATTTTTGACGAAAAAGCGCGGGCTGAACATGTAGGGGTGGTACCCTTCGGATTCTCCCCTTACTGCGAGGCTGTTGAAGTCAATGATCAGGAGGGGATCCAGATCCCTCCTGAAAAGGTGCATGCCTGCCCTCGGGCGGCGCTCATGGAAGGGCTTTCGGGAGCGCAGAAAAAGATGCTTCTTGACGTTTTTCTGCCGGCGGATTATGTGTGGGACCAGGAGGCTGTGCTCCTGCTCACCGAGCCGTTTGCCGTTACCGGCAGACTTTCGGACCGCGGGAGCCAGGAACGGCTGTATCAGGAGATCGTCCGGGCATACGCAGCCGATAAAAAACTGGTGATCAAAGCCCATCCCAGGGATGATTGTGACTATAAAAAACTGTTCCCCGGGGCGGCGGTCCTCGACAAAAGCATGCCGATGGAGGCGCTGAATTTTGTCGAAAGCGCGTCGTTTGATACAGCTGTCACGGTCACCTCGTCGGTCATCCAGGGCCTTTCCTGCGTGAAAAAGAAGATCTATCTCGGAGCGGATTTCCTGGCGGATTTTCGCGGCAGAGACAAGAATACAGTGTGATGTGGCAGACAGGGTAGAAGACAATGGCATCCGGATGCCGTCAGACTGGCTGACGCAGCATCCCGAACGATTGTTCATGTGAAATGAAAAGGAGAAAAGTATGAAGATTACAGGCGTGATCCCTGCAAGATATCAGTCCTCCCGGTTTCCGGGAAAGCCGCTCGCCCCAATCTGCGGCAGGCCCATGATCTGGTGGGTCTATCAGCAGGCCTCCAAGGTGCCCGGTTTTGACGAACTCTGCGTGGCCACTGACAGCGACCGGATCTATGAAGCCTGCAAGGAGCTTTCGATCCCCGTCGTCATGACAAAGGATACGCACCCCACCGGTACCGACCGCCTGGGAGAGATCGCCGAAAAGTCGGATTCGGACTTTTTTGTCAACATCCAGGGGGACGAACCTCTGATCGAGCCGTCCGTGATCCGGACGATCATCGATTATAAAAAAGCGCATCCGGAAGTCGAGGTCATCAATACGATGACGGCGCTGGAACCGGATCAGGATGTGACGGCGCCCTCTATCGTGAAGGCGGCGGCCGCGAAAAATGACGATCTGCTGTATCTTTCCAGATCCCCGATCCCCCGCTCCAAAAAAGGACTTCCGGTGGATTACAAAAGACATCTGGGTCTCTATGGACTTTCGCGGGAAGCGCTTTTGTTCTACGCCCATGCCGACAGAGGATATCTGGAAAGCATCGAGGACGTGGAGATGCTCCGTTTTCTGGAGAACGGCTACCGCATCAAGATCCTGGAGGTCACGTCCGACAGCCTGGGCGTAGACCTTCCGGAAGATATCGAAAAAGTGGAAAAACGCATGGCCGAACTGGGGTACGGAAGATGAAAGAGACCACCGGAAATATGCCGAAAGTATCTGTGCTGATCCCGGCTTACGACGTGGAACCGTATATAAGAGAATGCCTTGACAGCGTGCTGCAGCAGACCCTGCAGGATTTTGAGATCATCTGTGTCGATGACTGTTCGCATGACGCCACCTTGCAGGTCCTGCGCGAGTACGAAAAAAAGGACAGCAGGATCCGGATCTGTGTTCATGAAAAAAACCAGGGCCAGGCGGCGGGGCGCAATCACGCTCTGGATCTGGCTTCCGGCGAGTACGTGTACATGCTGGACGCGGACGACAAGATCGTCCCGGAGGCGTTAGCGGAATTATACGCTTCCTGTGTGCAGGACGACCTGGACGTGATCGGTTTTGAAACGGAAAACTTTGCGGATTCCAGCGAATTTGACGCCAACGCGAGGATCAGCACCATCACATACCGGGACACTGATGTGATGGATGGCCGTCAGGCTCTCACTTACTGCATGGAGACTGAAAGCTTCTCCCTCAGCACGCCTACGTTCATGATGCGGCGGGCCTATCTGACGGACAAAAAGATCCGGTTTGTGGAAGGGATCTTCCACGAGGATGTGGGGTACATCCTTTCGCTACTGACGCAGGCGGATCGGGTCCGGTTTGTGCACAAGGTGTATTTCCTGCGCAGGATCAGGGCCGCTTCCACCATGACCAGAGGCTTTACGGACCGGAACATCGAAGGTTACATCAAGAGTTTTTATAAAGCCTTTGAACTGGAGCCGGTCCTGCGAAAAGATCTGGAGACAGATCCTGCTTTCGAAAAAGCCTTCCGCAAGTGGCAGAGAGATATTTTCGGGCGGCTGAACCAGCTGTACGCCGATAATCAGGAGAAGATCGCCCCGCTGACAGGCGGGTATGTGGATGAAGAGACCCGCAGGGTCTTTGAGATGGTCAAACTGACACATCCTTCTGTCGAAAAGGTGGATTTTCCGGAGTGCTATGTGTGCGGGACCGGGCAGTACGCGGAACGCGCCATACGCGCTCTGGCGGCGCAGGATGTCATCGTAAGAGGCGTGATCGTATTGGAAAAGAGCAGCCGGAACAGGGCGTCTTTCTGTGGATTCCCCCTGCTTACAACGACGGAAGCCTGCAAAGACACCCCGGTCGTCCTCAGCATTTCTCACTATACAAAAGAGAACTACAGACAGGAGCTCCTGAA
>CAMOQF010000074.1 GCA_946622645.1 uncultured Blautia sp. | reverse complement strand
CAGCAGATCGGTCAGTAAACAGAAGAACATTTCCATCTGAATGTTACAGGTGAGTACGACACATGAATATACAAAACTGCAGGCTCTGTCCCCGGAACTGCGGCTGCGACCGCAGCTCAGGGGAGACGGGCTATTGCAAGATGACGGACAAGATAAGGGCTGCGAGGGCAGCCCTTCATATGTGGGAGGAACCTTGCATCTCAGGCAGCAGGGGATCCGGGGCGGTCTTCTTCAGCGGGTGCAGTCTTCGATGTATCTTCTGCCAGAATAAAGAGATCGCGTCCGGCCGGGTCGGAAAGGAGATCTCAGTCGAAAGACTTGGCGAGATCTTTCTGGAGCTGCAGGAAAAAGGCGCGGCCAATATCAATCTGGTGACAGGGACGCATTTTGCGCCGCAGATCCTGCGTGCGCTGGACGATGCGAAGAGCCGGGGCCTCTCCCTTCCCGTGGTGTGGAATTCCGGCGGATATGAAAGCGTCGATACTCTGAAGATGCTGGAGGGTCACGTCGACGTATACCTGCCGGATTTCAAATATATGGATCCGGTGTTGGCGAAAAAATTTTCCCATGCGGAAGACTACCCGGAGGCCGCAAAGGAAGCCATCAGGGAGATGGTCCGGCAGACCGGTCCCTGCGTTTTTGACGAAGAAGGATATATCAGGAAGGGGACGATCGTCCGCCATCTGATCCTGCCCGGCCATACGCGGAATTCCATGGAGGTGCTGGAGTATCTCGCAAAGACATGGGGAGACCGGATCTACGTCAGCCTGATGAACCAGTTTACGCCGGTCCACACGATCGCGGAATTCCCGGAACTGAACAGACGTGTGACAGCCCGGGAGTATGAGAAAGTCGTAAATGCGGCCATGGAGCTCGGGATCGTGAACGGCTATTACCAGGAGGGAGAGACCGCGGAAGAAAGCTTTATTCCGCTCTTCGATCTGGAGGGCGTATGATTGTATTTTAACCATGCGCATGGTATGATTATAGCAGAGCAAATAAACAATGAATCAATGACGGTTTTTATAAGAAGAAGGAGGTTTCCCATGGCAGAAGAGATCAAAAAGAATCCTTACGCAGGCACACAGACAGAGAAGAACCTTGAGACGGCGTTTGCCGGAGAATCCGAAGCGAGAAACAAGTACACCTACTTTGCGTCGGTGGCCAAAAAAGAAGGTTACGAGCAGATCGCGGCTCTGTTTTTGAAGACGGCGGAAAATGAAAAAGAACATGCCAAGATGTGGTTCAAGGAGCTGAAGGGGATCGGCAATACGGCTGAAAACCTGGCGGCCGCGGCAGCTGGCGAAAACTACGAATGGACCGATATGTACGAAGGCTTTGCCGCGACAGCCGAGGCGGAAGGCTTCCATGAGCTCGCGGAAAAATTCCGCGGCGTGGCTGCCATCGAAAAGCATCACGAAGAGCGCTACCGGGCCCTGCTCCGCAATGTGGAGACAAAACAGGTCTTCGAAAAGAGCGAAGTGAAGGTCTGGGAATGCCGGAACTGCGGCCACATCGTCGTAGGAACTGCAGCGCCCGACGTATGTCCGGTCTGCGCGCATCCGCAGAGCTACTTTGAGGTATGTGCCGAGAATTACTGATACGTTGAACTATTGTGTGCAACACCGGATTCTTATCATGTAAAGGAGAACGTTATGAGAATCTTAGTTGTGTATTATACCCAGTCAGGCAACACCCAGATGGTCGCCAAACAGATCGCACTCGGCGCGAAGAGCACCGGCGCGGAAGTCACCCTGAAGCGCCTGAAAGACGTGACGTATGAGATGCTGGACGACTACGATCTGATCGGCTTCGGCTCTCCGGTGTGGAAAGCGGATACGCCCAACATGCACGGGTTTATCGACAAGCTTCCGCCCCAGAACGGAAAGCACTGCTTTGCCTTCAACACCCACGGCACGCTGCCCCACCTGTATTTTCCGATCGTGCTCCCCAACCTGAAAAACCATGGATTTGTTCCCATCGGATACAAGGGCTGGTATGGCGACGTATACATGCCCGGCATGCCTAAGCCTTACTATACCGCCGGTCATCCGGACGAGATCGATCTGAAGGAAGCCTACGACTTTGGCCGGGAGATGGCGGAAAACAGCCCCCGCATCAAGGCGGGCGAGACCGACCTGATCTATCCGGATCCGGAGATGAACGACAAGGTGTTTGAGCAGGCCATGATCTGCTCCAACATGCTGCTCTGTCCCACCAATCCGCAGGCTGCTTTCTACCGGAATCCGGAAAAGTGCAAGTATCCCAAATGCCATGTGTGCATGGACAACTGCATGATGGGATACATTGATCTGTCGGCGGATCCGCCTCGCTTTGGCAACCGCGGTTTCCAGTGTGACGACTGTCATGAATGCTCCTACTGCTACATGATCTGCCCCTTCGGCGCGGTGGAAAATACCGACCCGGGTCAGTTTGAGCGGGAAAAAGGCGTGAGGCATCTGAATTTTGAAGTGATGCTGGACCGTGACGAAGCAGAGGGGACCTTCCGCAGACTCATCCCGGTGGAGGAAGTGGGCTTTGACACGCCCTACGTATTCTGGCATCCGGAACGCCCCTATCTGAAAGTGCCAAAGGAAGAGAAGCTCGACGAATAACTGTATCATCGGCAGTACGGAAGACATGAAGAAATTTGAAACAAAAAGTCAGCTTATATTCTATTTTCTGCAGGGATCGATCCATTATTTTGTCCTTGCGGCCGTCTGTGCCGCGCTGGTATCCCTGCTGAACATGCTGCGTCCCCGGATCATCGCCTTTACCGTGGATTCTGTCATCGGGGACGCGGCACCGGATGTGCCGGGCTTTGTGCTCCGCCTGATCAACAGCCTGGGCGGCATGGAAAGCCTGAAGGCCAATCTGATCTTTCTGGCCGCTGCCGTTCTTCTGATCGGCCTTGCGGCCTCTCTTTTCCGGTATCTGTTCCGGTTCGGCAACGCCCACGGCGCCGAGACTTTTGTGGAACGGACCCGGAATGAGCTGTTCCGTCACATCATGTTCCTGCCTTATTCATGGATGGCGGAAAACAGCACCGGCGACATCATCCAGCGCTGTACGTCGGACGTGCAGACGATCAAACGGTTTATCTCGGAACAGCTGGTGGCGCTGGTCCGCACGATCACGCTGATCGTGCTCGCCATTGTATTTATGGGCGGCATCAATGTAAAGATCATGCTGATCTCCACGGCCTTTATCCCGATCATCGTCGCATATTCGTTTTTCTTCCACACACGGATCGGCAGTACGTTTGAAAAGGCGGATATCGAGGAAGGAAAGCTTTCCACCATCGCCCAGGAGAATCTGACGGGCGTCCGTGTGGTGCGCGCTTTCGGCCGGGAGATCTACGAGCGGGAGCGCTTTGAAAAGCAGAACACGTTTTATACTGATTACTGGGTCCGTCTGATCCGTCTGCTGTCGGCCTTCTGGTCTTCCGGCGACGTTTTGACGGGCTCTCAGATTCTTTGCGTTCTGACGGTCGGTTCGGTCTTCTGTGTTCATGGAGAACTGACCGCAGGCGAATTTATCGCCCTTCTTTCCTACAATGTCATGCTGACCTGGCCCGTCCGGATGCTGGGACGGGTCATCTCGGAGATGAGTAAAGCGGGCATTTCCATAGAACGTCTGCGGTACATCATGAATTCTTCTCTGGAAGAAGATAAAGAGAACGCAAAGGAGCCGCCTCTCGACCGGGCCATCTCGTTTAACCGCGTCAGCTTCTCCTATGCAAATGGCAGCGAGCCGGTGCTGAAGGATGTCAGCTTTTCCATCGCGCCGGGCTCCACCGTCGGAATTCTGGGCGGAACCGGTTCAGGAAAATCGACGCTCATGTATCTGCTGGAGCGGTTGTACACCCTTCCGGAGGAGAACGGCTCCATCACGATCGGCGGCGTTGATATCCGCGATATAAAACTTTCATATCTTCGCGAAAATATCGGGATCGTCCTGCAGGAACCGTTTCTGTTTTCCCGCACACTGGAGGAAAACATCCGGTTTGCAGCCGAAGACGCTTCGGAAGAAGATGTGCGGACCGCGGCCGGGATCGCGTCCATGGATGAGACTATCCTTTCCTTTAAGGACGGCTACAAGACCATGGTGGGCGAGCGCGGCATGACTCTGTCCGGCGGGCAGAAACAGCGCACCGCAATCGCCCAGATGCTGGTGCGGAAAAGCCCTGTGATGATCTTCGACGATTCCCTCTCCGCAGTGGACGCCGAGACCGATCAGCAGATCCGGAAAGCACTGCGGGAGAACACCGGCGGATCCACCGTGATTCTGATCTCCCACCGGATCCCGACGCTGATGCACGCTGATCAGATCTTTGTGTTTGAAAACGGGAGAGTCCGGGAGCAGGGAAATCACGAAAGCCTGATGGCGCAAAAAGGATTGTATCACAAGATCTGCCTCCTGCAGGCTGCAGGAGGAGAGAACCTCTAACTGGAGTTATCATGCAGAAGAACAACAATGCGCCGGGAAGACTGTCCTGGTTTGGAATCTCCAGGCTCCGGCCGTATTTAAAGCCTTATCGACGGATGATGATCGCCATGATCATCATGGGCGGCATGTCCAGCGCCATCGACGCCTTCTATCCGCTGTTCAACAGATACGCGCTGGATCACTTTATCGGAGAAAAAACGCTGGAGGGGCTTCTTCCCTTCATCCTGTCTTATGTGGCGCTGATGGCGGGTCAGACCGTCATCAACTATATCAGCACGTACGACTGCGGGAAGGTGGAAATGTATGTCAACCGCGATCTGCGGAACGCCGCCTTCAATCATCTGCAGACGCTTTCTTTCTCGTACTATAACCAGAATTCCGTGGGATATATCCACGCCCGGGTGATGAGCGACACCGGCACGATCGGCGAGCTGGTCTCGTGGCGGATGATGAACCTGATCTGGAACGGCTCGTTTCTGCTGGGGATCCTGGTGGTCATGCTGGTCATCGATATCCGGCTGGCGGCTTACATCCTGCTTCTGATCCCGGTGGCGGCTGTCCTGATGATCTTTTTCCAGAGAAAGCTGCTGGGCTTTAACCGGCGGATCCGGGAGATCAATTCCAGGATCACGAGCAACTACAATGAAGGGATCACCGGGGAAAAGGCGATCAAGATCCTGACCGCGGAAGAGAAGATGATCCGGGATTTCAAGAAAGACACACTGGACATGAAACACACTTCCATCCGGGAAGCGCGTTTCTCAGCGTTGTTCATCTCGACCATCACGATGATGTCCTCGGTCGTGCTTGCGCTGGTTCTGTGGAAAGGCGGACGTCTTACGCAGGAGAACCTGATGCGGATCGGCACCCTCTCCGTGTTTATGTCCTATGCGCTGGAGATGCTGGATCCCATCCAGAACATCATCGAGACACTCTCGTCCGTCATCGCCATCCAGGCCAGCATTGAACGGCTGAGCCGGCTTCTGGAGGAGCGTTCCGATGTGGCGGACAGCCCGGAGGTCATCGAAAAATACGGCGACGCCTTCCATCCAAAGAAAGAAAACTGGGAGCCGCTGATCGGAGACGTGGAATTCAAAGACGTAACCTTCCGGTATCCGGACGGAAACGAGCTGATCCTGAAGGATTTTAACCTGAAGATCCCCCAGGGGAAGAACATCGCCATCGTTGGGGAGACCGGGGCGGGTAAATCTACGCTGGTCAACCTGATCTGCCGGTTTTTCGAGCCCACCAGAGGGCAGGTGCTGATCGACGGGCGTGACGCGCGGGAACGGTCACAGCTCTGGCTGCACAGCAACATCGGTTATGTTCTGCAGACGCCCCATCTGTTCTCAGGAACAGTCCGTGAAAACCTCCGCTATGGAAAACCGGAGGCGACGGATGAGGAGATCTGGGAAGCGCTGCGTCTGGTCTCCGCGGAAAATGTGGTCAGAAAGATGGATAACGGCCTGGATACCGACGTGGGAGAAGGCGGCGAGATGCTGTCCGTCGGGGAAAAGCAGCTGCTCTCCTTTGCGCGGGCGATCCTGGCGGATCCAAGGATCCTGGTGCTGGACGAAGCCACTTCCTCTATCGACACTGTGACGGAAAAAGCCATCCAGAACGCCATCTCCGTGGTGATACAGGGGCGGACTTCCTTTGTCATCGCGCACCGCCTTTCCACCATCGTAAACGCGGATCTGATCCTCATGGTGCAGGACGGGAAGATCATAGAGCAGGGCACGCATCAGGAGCTCCTCGCAAAGAAGGGAGATTATTATCAACTGTATATGAGACAGTTTGAAGAGCTGTCCTGGCAGAACAGCGCGGCAGATTAAAGCGACTGCCGGCGTGTTCTTGTGCCTGCAGAACCAGGCGGTTCGTGAAGCGGTTCAGAACAAAACAAGAAGGACATATTTATCTGCGGTTCGCGTGCAGGAGACTTTCAAAACCGCGAGGAATATGTTATGATAAATGAAGAGTATTCTGCAGGCAGGAACATGGCCGGGAATGCCTTTGCATCAACCTGACAAGTACCATGAGCAGTTCCTAAGCAAGGAGGGCGAAAATGCGCAAAACGATAGACCAATGGATCACGGAACTGAGGGACGGTCTGTACAAAGAGCGTCTTTTGGACATCTATGTGGATGAAGCGCTGGCCGCGCGGCAGGTGGATCGTTACATCCACGCGCTGGAGGAGTATCAAAAACTCTACGGTCCGGACGAGGTGGAGGTGTACAGCGCTCCCGGCCGGAGCGAAGTGGGCGGAAACCACACCGACCATGAGCATGGCCAGGTGCTGGCAACTTCCATCAATTTTGACGTGATCGCGGTGGCCGCGCCGTCGGACGACAACATCGTGCATCTGAAATCGGAAGGCTATCGTCCCTTGCAGGTGGATCTGCATTCGCTGGAGCCGAACCCGAAAGAAGAGGGCACTTCCTGCGCGCTGATCCGCGGCGTGGCGGCGGATCTGAAAGCCCTCGGATATCAGGTGGGCGGCTTTAAGACGTATATGACGAGCGATGTGCTGAGCGGATCAGGACTTTCTTCTTCAGCTGCATTTGAAGTGGCTGTGGGGAACATTCTCTCCGGCATCTACAACAACATGGAGATCGATTCGGTGACCATCGCCATCGCGTCCCAGTACGCAGAGAACAAGTTCTTCGGCAAACCCTGCGGGCTGATGGACCAGATGGCCTGTTCGGTCGGAGGACTCATCAACATCGATTTTGAGGATCCTGCCAAACCCGGGATCCGCCGCGTGAACGCGGACTTCGGCGCTTTCGGCCACAGTCTGTGTATCGTGGATACCAAGGGCTCCCACGCCAATCTGACAGATGAATATGCGGCCATCCCGGCCGAGATGCAGAGCGTTGCGGCTTTCTTCGGCAAGAAGGTTCTGCGCGAGGTTCCGGAAGAGGAGATGATGGCCAACATCCCGGCTCTGCGGGAGAAGTTCGGCGATCGTGCCGTCCTCCGGGCGATCCATTATTACGGCGATAACAAGCGGGTGAGCGACGAGGTGGAGGCTCTGGAACGGGGCGATATCGAAGGCTTCAAAAGGCTGATCCGGGATTCCGGCAATTCTTCGTTCAAATATCTGCAGAATGTATACGCATCCAAAGAGCCGCAGGTGCAGAACATGTCCGTGGCTTTGGCGGTAAGCGAAAAGCTGCTGGGCGACAAAGGCGTCTGCCGCGTGCATGGAGGCGGATTTGCCGGGACCATCCAGGCGTTTATGCCGGACGATCTTGTCGCGGCTTATAAAGAAGGAATCGAAAAGGTCTTCGGAGAAGGCGCCTGTTATGTGATGAAGGTCCGCAAATACGGCGGGATCCGGGCACTGGGATAAGGCTTTAGAGTGTTGGAGGATCAGGTATGAAAAAGAGGCAGAGCTTTTGTTTGTTGATCGCGATGCTGCTGGTTTTCATGACCGGTACGGGCGTCTGGGCGGAGGACGACACCCGGGGCCTGGGCGACGGACTTTTCGGAGCTATCCTGGAGGGCATGTTCTCACAGGCAAATTCATCCGCAAAAACCAATATGCGGAATGTGACGGTGGACCCGATCCCGGATCAGACCTACACCGGCAAGGCGATCACGCCGACCGTCAAGGTATCGTTCTGGGGAAGCCGTTTAAAACGCGGCACGGATTACACGCTTACATTTTCCAACAACCGTTCCGTCGGGACTGCCAAGGTAGTGATCAAGGGCAAGGGGGATTTTACCGGAAGCAAGACGGTCTCCTTCAAGATCGTGAAGAAGAATGGTTCCTCCGGGAACTCTTCCTCCGGCAGCTCTTCCAAAAAGAAAAACGAGAGCAGCAGCACGTCAAAGAAATTCAATGTCAAGCTCAGCACGACTGTTTACACCTACAACGGCCGGTTCAGAAAACCGAGCGTGACGGTCACCGCCGGCGGCAAGAAGATCACGGCCAAGTATTATACCGTCAAATATTTTGACAACAGAAGTGTGGGAGACGCCACGGTCAAGGTGACCGGAAAGGGCGATTATAAAGGATACTCAGGCGAAGCATCCTTCCGCATCGACCTCAAGAAGGCTTCGCTCGCGAGCGTGAAGGCCACGGGGGACAGCCAGATCAAGGTGACCTGGAGAAAAGATACGCAGGCGGACGGCTATCAGATCGAGTACAGCACGCGTAAGTCGTTCGGCTCCGGGACCAAGAATAAAATGGTCCGGAACGGAAACAAGACAACAGAAGATCTGTACTGGCTTGTAAACGGAAAAAAGTATTATGTACGTGTGCGCTCCTATAAGAAAGTGGGTTCCAGAAACCGCTACAGCGAATGGAGCACCGTGCGGAACGCAACTGTAAAAGAATAAAAAATGCAATGCAAAGGGGACGGCTTTTTGAGCCGTCCCCTGTTGAATTGGGCTTATTTTGCATGGCTATCTTCATCACCCATGGGAATGATTGATTTCATGCATGGCTGTCACGGGGCAGATAACTCTGCTTCTTCCGGCAGGCGGATCCAGATAATGTATCCTTCCTTGTAGGGCAGGATGGAATATTGCAGTGATGCTGAGAATGCGCTTCCGTCATACAGGAGCCGCAGCGCAAAATCGCGGGCGGCTTCCGGCGACGGCAGGGAAGCGTCGATGGCGTACAGACTGACGGCCAGGAGCGCTACGGCGCTGCGGTCGAAAGCTGCCTTCTCGGTCACGAAAAAGCATGTTTTCACCTGTGTGGCAGCTTTGTTGATCTCCAGGACAGTGGTGATGCCTTCTTCCTGGGAGAATTCTCCTGAATGAACCTGCTCCTCGGTGAGGGCATTCAGAGCGCCGGAGTCAGTCTGGCGAAGTTCCTCGGCGGCTGCATTGTACCGTTCCAGGTAGGCGTTTGTGTCGATGAGGTAGGGGCCCAGCTCTGCCTGTACGGTGTAGAAGGGACTTTCGATATCCAGGGCGATCTGGAAATTGCGGTCGATCTTTCCGTTGACAGGAAGACCGTGCTGCTCCTGGAAGAGAGAGACGGCTTCCGCTGTTTTGCCGCCGGCCACACCGTCCGGGGTTCCGCAGTCGTAACCGATGCCGTTCAGCTGCGCCTGGATCTTCAGGATGGTCTCTTTATCGGTGATCTGCAGGATGAGGGCTTCCGGAGCGGATTCAAAATGGCAGTTTTCCATTTTGATGTACTGCCCGTTGTTAAGCCGGATACCATAAGATGAACTTATGTAAATGGGTTCCGGCAGGGGATCCTGCGGCATGGAGCTGTAGATGGTCAGGGTGCCTGTCATGCCGGCGTCCGGGACGATGGTATATCCGCCGGACGGGATGTGCATTCCGATTTTGAACATGCCGTTACCGGCTGTCGAAAGCTCGGCGTTGTTGACCCGGTTGATGGGGACGGCTTTACAGTTCTTAAGCGTAACGCGCTGGCCTTCGGTCAGGATCACAATATCATTGTAGGAAAAACTCTCCTGTGCGTTTACATAGACGTTTTCCCGTGTTGTCCCGGTGATGAAGGTCCCTTTTTCTCCTTCCGCAAAGAGCATGTATTCACCTGCGGGGAGGGGAGAAGTGGACGGGCCGTATTTGCCGGAGAGAACGGAGTCGATCTCGTTTTCCTTCGGCGCGGAAGCGTTTGTCACGATATAATGGCCGGAGGGATATTCGTCCGGATCTTTATCTTCTATGATCACCTGCAGATCCTGAACCTGGTACTTGCGGTCGGCTGCGGCGGTGATGAGCAGGCTGCTTTCTTTTGCGTGGACACCCGACGCAGGCACCATAGAAGAGACCAGGAAGCATGCGATGAAGGCGGTTTTTATGCGTTTGTTAAACATGCGGCTTCTCCTGTGTGTTTTTATAGGTAATATATCACAAAATTTCTTTGAATGGAAGGTTGCTCTGTTTTTTTCGGCGATTTTTGTTTATACTAAAGATATAAGGGTAACGGTACTGCAACAGTCTTTCAGAATGGAGAGAGAGATGTACAGCACACATTGCGAGGGATTATCAGAAACACGTCTGACCTATGCTGTCGACGGCTGTCCATGCCCGGAGCAGCTTTATGATTACCTTTTTCAATATGCCGAAAGCCATAAAAAAAAGCAGCTGCTTTCGGCCCTGCCCTTTGCGCGTGAAAAGCACAAGGGCCAGTACCGGCTGGGAGCCGGGCATCTGGAGTATTTTTATCATCCCATGACGGTCTGCGCGCATGCCATCGCGCTGGGGATCACCTCGGATGATATCCTGGCGGCGGCGATCCTGCACGACGTGTGTGAGGACTGCGGCGTGCTTCCGGGTGAGCTGCCTGTCGGCAGCCGGGTACAGAAGGCGGTCGCGGTGCTGACCCGGGATTCCAAGATCGGGTGGACCGCACAGGGAAAGCAGCTTTATTATACCCAGATCCGGACCAACCGGATCGCTCTGCTTGTAAAGCTTCTCGACCGCTGCAACAATGTTTCCACCATGGCTTCGGGCTATCCCCGGGACCGGATGATCGCTTACGGCAAGGATACGCGGTACTGGGTGTACCCGCTGTTCCCCCTGGCGATGGAAAAGTGGCCGCGCTATAAACTGCAGCTGTTCATGCTGCGGTATCACCTGGACGCGGTGCTGGATACACTCCAGGATCTGACGGAATAAAGCATGGAATGAAGAATACTGTCTGTGTAAACGAAAACGATATATCATGTCTGCGCCTGCATATACAATACAGGGCGGCTTTGACATAGTCATCAATCATAATTTCAGGAGGAAAAGCAGGATGGACAACAACAAAAGACCGGAAACAATGGAACGCATCACCACGCCGGAGCTGGCGCAGCAGTTTATCGATGAGCAGATCACAGCTCTGCGGGAACAGATCGGGGACGGTAAGGTCCTTCTGGCTCTTTCGGGCGGCGTCGACTCTTCGGTGGTGGCAGCGCTTCTGATCAAGGCGATCGGCCAGAACCTGGTCTGTGTGCATGTGAACCATGGCCTTTTACGGAAGGGCGAGCCGGAGCAGGTGATCGAGGTCTTCAAGAACCAGATGAACGCAAACCTGATCTACGTGGACGCCATCGATCGTTTCCTGGACAAGCTGGCCGGTGTCAGCGATCCGGAGCAGAAACGTAAGATCATCGGAAAAGAATTTATCGACGTTTTCGCCGAAGAGGCTGCAAAGCTTGACGGAATCGGCTTCTTAGGCCAGGGGACGATCTATCCGGACATCCTGGAGTCAGACGGAGTCAAAGCGCACCACAACGTAGGCGGACTTCCCGAGGATCTGCAGTTCGAGCTGGTCGAGCCCGTCAAGTTCCTGTACAAGGATGAAGTGCGTGTCGTAGGCAAGGCGCTTGGCCTTCCGGATGGCATGGTCTACAGGCAGCCCTTCCCCGGCCCGGGTCTGGGCGTGCGCTGCGTCGGCGCTATCACAAGAGACCGCCTGGAGGCGCTCCGCGAGGCGGATGCCATCGTGCGGGAAGAGATCGGGGCTATGCCGGAGGTACCGTGGCAGTATTTCTGCGCGATCCCGGATTTCAAGTCTACCGGCATCAAAGACGGCAAGAGATATATGGGCTGGGCAGTGGTCGTCCGTGCGGTGAACACCGTGGACGCCGTGACCGCTACCGTGCCGGAGATCCCCTACGATGTGCTGGAAAGGATCAGAGACAGGATCTTTGAGACAGTGCCGGGCGTGAACCGCGTTCTCTACGATCTGTCGACAAAGCCCCTCAGTACAATAGAGTGGGAAT
>CAMOQF010000073.1 GCA_946622645.1 uncultured Blautia sp. | reverse complement strand
GGCTGATCGTGAAAAGGGATACGGATGACATGTCAGATGTGATAGATAAAAACCGACGGTTCTACAACGAACACGTCGCGGAAATGATCCATACGAGATTTGGAGAATACGAAGACAGGATCGCGGTGGGGATCGCCGGAGAGGGCTCAGACTGCTTTGGATATGACGATGTGATATCCAGGGACCATGATTTCGGGACCGGAGTATGCCTGTGGGTGACGGATGAAGACATGGACCGTTTTGGATACAGTCTTTCCATAGCATACAACGAGCTGGTCGACCGTGTGGAGAGGTCTTATCTCACAGACAGGATCCGCGAACGGCGCGGAGTCATGACGATACACGGTTTTTATTCCAACATCCTCCGGATCGACTGTGATACGGACCATTGTGTAATACCGGAAAAAGACTGGTATGCGCTTGACCATTCCTGCCTGAAGACAGCGACGAACGGACAGATCTTCCGGGACGACCTGGGAATGTTCACGGCATTTCGGGAACTGCTGCTGCAATACTATCCGGACCGGGTCTGGAAGACAAGGATCGCGGAACAGCTGCATGTCTATGCGTCTTCCATGCAGGTGAACTATGCCCGCTGCATGACAAGAAACGACACTGTGGCAGCGGAACTGTGCAGGTCGCAGGGGCTCATGGCCGCGATGGAACTGTTCTTCCTCCTGAAAAGAGAGTATCCGCCCTATTATAAATGGACATACCGTGCGCTCACGGAGCTGGATGCGGAAGGGACCTTTTCTGAAAAGATAAAGGAACTGGCCGGGACCAGAATCAGAAGGGAAGCGTGGAAAGGAACGTCTTATCATCCGAACAGGCTGAACTACAAAGATGAGATCGTGTCAGTTACGGAGGAACTGGCATGCGAGATCGTAAAGCTTCTGCAGGAAAAGATCTCTGCTGCAGACAAAGGCATGTATCTGGAAAACTATGTGAACGATGTATTGCCATGAATGACGGGCCTTACGTGCTTTCGACAGACCGCGTCTCTTCTCGCGCAGAACGCTGAAAACCCCGGAATGAAGAAGGAAGTACAAAGACTCAGATTCCTTCTGTTCCGGGGTTTTGTATTTCAGCAGTATTGAAAGCAGGACGATCAGCCGGTAAGCGGTAGTTTACTTGGCACGATCGTTGTTATTGAAGAATGGAGATTGCATCGAGGATGTTTTTTTCCATGGCTTCCTGGCCATATCTGTCCACCTGTGCTTTATCTTTTGCGCCATGGGTCAGGCATCCGGCGCCTCCTATGCAGCCGCCCACGCAGGCCATGCCTTCAATAAAGTTTTCCTTGAGCAGGTTTTTGCTCTTCAATGTAAGCGCTTTTTTACACTCCTCGATGCCGTCGCAGGAAACTGCATGCAGCTCAAAATCATCCAGCCCCTGTTCCTTGAGACCTTCGGCCACCGCATCGGAGAGTCCTCCGCTGCGGGCAAAGATCCTGCCGAAATAGGAAGCGTTGTCAAGCACATCCTCTTCCAGGGCAGTGATGTCAATATCACGGCTGTCAAACAGTGCCTGCAGCTCCTCAAAGGTGAGCGCTGAATCCACATAAGGTTTCACGGTGTCGAGCTGTACCTCCATCTTTTTCGCCGTACATGGTCCGATGAAGACGACTTTGGCGTTTGCGGTCGTCTCCTTTATGTATCTGGCAATCGTTGCCATCGGAGACAGATTGTGCGAAATATGCGGTATCAGCGTCGGATAGTTTTTCCTGGTATAATCGACGAAAGCAGGACAGCAGGAACTCGTCAGGAAGCCTTTTTCGGCCAGCTCTTTGGATTCCGCCTGCGCTACCATATCTGCGCCGAGAGCAGCTTCCACTACTGTATGGAAACCAAGCTTTTTCAGTCCTGAAATAACCTGTCCAAGCTTTGCATAGGTAAACTGACTGGAAATGGACGGCGCGACAACAGCAAACAGCTTATAGTTCTTTCCCAGCTGACTTTTTTTGAGAAGGTCGACTACATTTAAAATATAGGACTTGTCGCTGATGGCGCCAAACGGACACTGATAGACGCATGCGCCGCAGGAAATACACTTTTTATCGTCGATCTGAGCGGCATTGTTTTCATTAATGGAGATCGCTTTGATCTTGCATGCGGCCTGACAGGGACGTTTGCGGTTGGCGATCGCGGAATAAGGGCAGACCTTGGCACACTGGCCGCATTCCACGCATTTGTTCTTGTCTATGTGCGCCACGTGGTTATGGTCAAAGGAAATCGCGCCGCGTTTGCATGCGTCCTCACAACGGTGTGCCAGACAGCCGCGGCAGGAATCCGTGACCTCGTATCCTGCGGCAGGACATTCGTCGCATGCAATATCGATCACTTCTATTATATTGCTTCTGTCAGACCTGCCTCCCATGGCGATTTTTACACGTTCGGCAAGGATCGCTCTTTCTTTGTACACGCAGCATCTCATGGTGGGCGTTTTTCCGGGAACAATGATTTTGGGAATATCCAGAAGGTTTTCCAGCAGCGTGTCGTTCCAGGCCTGCTTAGCCACCTCACGCAGTACTTTATATTTGAGGTACTGCACCTTGGTATCGAATTTTCTTGTCTCGTTCATGATAGATCATCCTAAAAGTAACTGACTTTGATGCGCTTTCCCATCTGTTTCAATGCCTTGGAAAGCTCCTGTACCAGATTCATTTTAATATTAAAATTGATAGGCAGGTTGGGATTCTGGTGGGCAGGGTTGATCGCCTTGCCGACATAGAAGTTGATGTCGGTCGCTTCCTCGAAGAGGAGACGGCTGATCAACGAAGCACCGTCTCTGCCGTAACCCCATTCATCGTATGTGGTATTTTCAGTGATGTAGTCGTTGGCATATTCAACCACCTTGTTGACGGTAATGACTCCCTCGGTGACCAGGTCTACGCCTTCCAGCTCCGCGATCGGCGGAATGTCGCTGCGCTCAAAGCTGAGCTTAGGCTTCAACGGTTTTCTAAGCCACGAAGCGGCGATGGAAGATGTGGTGCCGCCGCAGATGATGTGTTTGCCTTCTTTGGAGAAGAACAGGTTCATCATACGGTTGCAGTCATCGCGATTGGAGGGCGGGCCGAACAGAATATTCATCGGCACACGCTTGCGGATCTTTATCACGCAGGTAGTCGCATCGTCTCCGGGCTTGCCGCCATACAGGTTGTTGACCTCATCGATCAGTATTTTGGAAAGAACCTTGGCGGTAAAGCCGCCCGCGGACATGGTGAGCATATAGTCGGCTATGTCTTCCCGTTTCCATCCGAAATTGTAGGCCACACCGATGCCGGCATGCGGACATCCGTCGCTCATGGCGATGATGATATCGTCCTCCTGAAGACGGATGACGGATTTATAGATCTGTTTTCCGTCGATGTTCATCTCGGCTTTGGGATAATCATAGATGGCGCCGCTGCGGATATAGATGATATGC
Organism: uncultured Blautia sp.; assembly: GCA_946622645.1. Taxonomy (GTDB): domain Bacteria; phylum Bacillota; class Clostridia; order Lachnospirales; family Lachnospiraceae; genus Blautia_A. The sequence goes on along the minus strand of CAMOQF010000073.1, from coordinate 8,734 downwards.
GGATTGTCATATTGGATCAGCTCGATGGTCTGGCTGTCGATTATATGCATGATGGTGAAGGTGGAATAAGCCACCCCCCTTACGGAACAGACAGGGAGCGTCGCTGCGATCGTAGAAACACATTCCTCCAACGGAAGACCTGCCGCCATCATGGTCGAGATGATCTTGGAGGTAAGGGTGGACAGAATGCTCGCCTTGACTCCGCTGCCCATGCCGTCTGCCAGGACAATAACCGTAGAATCATCGCCCTGTTCCACGATATCGATATGGTCTCCGCAAAGCTGCTCGCCGTCATGATTGATGCTCTTCCAGCCGATTTCAGCACATAAATTATTCATCCTTGATCGACTCCTTCAGCTTTGAAAGCGCTATTTTCGTCTCGGCGGCGGTTTCGCCCAGAAGGGACGCGATCTCCTGTACGATCCGCATCTGTTTGTCGACGACCTTGTCGGCAACCTCTACGGTCTGACTGCTGATCTCTTCCTTACGCTGACGCGCGGTTTCTTCTTCCGTGACGTCGGCCATGATACAGATCAGCATGTTGGTCTCTTTATCGGGAACGATCGTCATTTCCACGTAGCGTCTGTACTCGGCAAGATAAAGACGTTCCGTATAGGCTTTGTGGTTTTGCTGCACTTTCAGGAAGGGCATCGGATCCAGGATCCGTATCACCTGTTCACCCACCACGTCAGAGGCAAGGCGCAGGTTCATGATTTCCATTGCGGCAGCGTTGATCTGCTGAACCTCCAGCAGATCGTTCACGACGATAAAGCCGGTGGGGCTGTTTTTAACGATCGTGTCGGAAAAACTCTCCGCCTTGTCTTTCAGGTAAGGCAGGCACATGGAGATCTCCGCTTTTCCCTGATAGATGGCGATCGCTTTTTCACGGCAGGTGTTGTAGCCGCAGGAACCGCAGTTCAGCTCCTGGGAAGGCTTGAATTTTCCCATCTGGCGTAAGATCTGATTGATCTCGTAATCGGAGGGAACCGCAGAGTGCCTGTCAATGAATTCGAACATTTTTTTCAGTTCGACCGTTTCAGGCTGACTGACATCAAAATCGCGTTTCCCTGTATATCTTGCCACGGCAGCATAATCGCTGACAGGATTATACTGATGCTTCTCCATCACCGGACCGCCGACGCAGCTTCCGACGCAGGCGCTCATTTCAATAAAGCACCTGTGGATCCTGCCGGATTCGATCTCTTTAAGCGCGGCGATACAGTTTTCAACGCCGTCTATGGCGAGATAGGTATAATCTGCCGCTTCCTTCGTCATTGTCTTCAGAATACCGCCCGTTGTCGGAAAGAATCGCGCGAGGCTTTTTTCTGTCTGGTCAAGCTTTTGCTCCAGGGTGATATTCTCTGCTTTCAGCCAGTTGGAGAGTTCCTCAAAAGTCAGCGATGCATCCACGATATCTCCATAGTGGTCTGCTTCATCTTTTTTGGCAACGCAGGGACCGATAAACACTGTTTTGGCGTTGGGAATGCGCCTTTTGATATCCTTACAGTGCGCCTGCATGGGAGAGAGCACGTCAGCGAGATAGGGCAGACATGATGGGAAATACTTCTGGATCAGCAGGTTGATGGAATGACAGCAGGAGGAAATGACAATGTCCCGGTCCTCCTCGGTCAAAATGCGGTCATACTCGCGCTTGACCATCGTCGCGCCAAGCGCGGTTTCCTCTACGTCGTAAAACCCCAGTTTTTTCAGGGCGGAACGCATAGACTCAATGCCGACGCCGGTGTAATCTGCAATAAAGGAAGGAGCAAGGCTGACAACTACCGGCTCTTCGCCCTGCAGCAGAACACGTACCTTTTCGGTTTCATCTACGATCTGTTTGGCATTTTGCGGACATACCACGACACAGTGACCGCAGAGAATGCATTCGTCGCCAATAATATGCGCCTGATTCCCCGAGAAGCGGATAGACTTCACGGGGCAGTGGCGGATACACTTATAACAGTTTTTACAATTTGATTTTTTAAATGTCAGGCAATTGGACATCGCTTTGGCTCACTTTCGTTATAATTTTGGCAGAACGGTTGAATTAAAAAACTGATCGAAGGTTTCGGGGGTTACCCCTGTGATGATCTCGTCGTCCACCTGAACGGTGACGCCTTCGCGGTTGCAGCGTCCGGTACAGAAGCTGCCCGCGAGAGTGATCTTGTCTTCCAGATGATGCTGTTCCACTGCGCTTTGAAAAAGATTCACTACCTGCTCGGAGCCTTTGAGATGGCAGGATGAACCGATACATATATGAATGGTCATTTCGTTTTACACCTTTGCTTTGATCTCTTTCTCAAAGAAGTCGCGCGTATCCTCCGGAGATACTGAGTAGAAGGAATCATCTATGGTCACACAGACGCCTTTCTGGCACTGTCCCATGCAGAATGTACCGCCCAGTTCAACCTTGTCCCCGAGATCGTTCTCTGCGATGAGGTATTGAAGCTGTTCCACTACATGGCGGGATCCTTTGATATGACAGGACGAACCGATACATACGGTTACTTTCATGATCATGCTCCTCCTTATTCGTATTCGGCAACGGTAGCCCAGCTGAGCAGGAACTCGCGTTCTTTCTCATTCCCCTTGACAGACTGTGAAGCCGCGACGATCGGCATCCACGACTGTACATACTGTTTGGCTGTGTCGCTCTTTTTACAAAACAGATCAAGATATTTTCTGGCTGTTTCTATTTCACCCTTGAGCCAGAACAGAAGGTAGGTCCTGGCAGCGTCGGCAGAAGCGTTGCCCTGCGTGGCGTGAGACCAGTCGATGATATAAGGGGTGCCGTCCTCAGCAATAATAATGTTGGAGGGGTTGAAGTCTCCATGGCATACCTTGTTGTGCTTGGGCATTCCATTGAGGCGGGTGTGAAGGTCGTAACGTGTGGTGGCGTCAAGGTCTGCCTGACTGATCTTGCGGTTCATTTTATCCTTAAGCTTATTGAGCAGGGGGCAGGTCTTGCTCTGTACCTCCAGCTGCAGGTCAACAAACTGGTCGAGATATTGATCCATATTGTCCGGATCTTCGTCCATCAGCTGCTGCAATGTTTTTCCGTCGATGAAATCGGAAACGATCGCCCACTTGCCGTTGATGACCGTTACTTCGTGGATTTTGGGGATGTTGAGGCCGGTCTCCTCGATACGCGCCTGATTAAGCGCTTCGTTGAGGACGTCAGCCTTGGAATATTCTTCATTGAATAACTTTACACAAAGGTCACCGTTACGATACACAGTCTTAGCATTTCTCACCGCAATTACTCTGTCCAGTGTCATTTTCTTTTCCTCCCCTTACAGATTTTTGTGAATACCGTGTTTTGCTCTGTTGAATGCCTGCTTGATATCGTGCTTATCGACCTCGCCGCCGATCTGTCTTTCATCAGGCGTGTCGGCTTCTTCAAATGTTTTGCCATAATAAGCGTTAAGGTACATCTGTTTGATCTCGCTCATCAGCGGATAACGGGGGTTCGCGCCGGTGCACTGGTCGTCAAACGCCTGCTCGGTCATTGCATCAAGTCTGTCCAGGAAGTCCTTTTCATCAGCCACATATTCTTTGATGGTTGATTTGATGCCGACTCTGGCTTTCAGTTCGTCGATCTTGGCGATGAGGTTGGAAAGTTTCTCACTGTCGTTTTCACCTTTTACGCCGAGATAGTCGGCTACTTCGGCATAGCGCATGAGGGTGTGCGGATGGTCATACTGCGGGAAGGTCCCCATTTTGGCCGGGGCTTCCGCGGCATTGAAGCGAAGCACCTCATCGATCATCAGAGCGTTGGCGACGCCGTGGGGAAGATGATGGAATGCGCCGAGTTTATGTGCCATGGAGTGGCACACGCCGAGGAAGGCGTTCGCAAATGCCATACCGGCCATGGTTGCAGCATTGGCCATTTTTTCTCTTGCTTCGATGTCCTTGAGGCCGTTGTCATACGCTCTGGGCAGATATTCGAAGATCATCTTCAGCGCTCTGAGCGCGAGACCGTCGGTGTAATCGGTTGCCATCATTGACGCGTAAGCCTCCAGAGCGTGGGTGACGGCGTCAATGCCCGAAGCGGCAGTCAGGCCTTTTGGTGCGGTCATGTGGAAATCCGTGTCAATGATCGCCATGTTCGGCAGAAGCGCATAATCGGCAAGAGGATATTTTACGCCGGTTTTTTCATCGGTGATGACAGCGAAAGGCGTAACCTCGGAGCCTGTGCCTGCGGAAGTGGAGATCGCGATAAAGTAAGCTTTTTCTCCCATCTTCGGGAAGGTGTAGATCCTCTTCCGGATATCGGAGAAGCGCATTGCCATATCCTGGAAGTTTACTTCGGGATGCTCATAGAGGACCCACATGATCTTGGCTGCGTCCATGGCGGAGCCGCCGCCGAGAGCGATGATCGTATCGGGTTCGAACGATCTCATCTGCTCGGCGCCTTTGAGGGCACATGCAAGAGTGGGATCCGGTTCAACATCCGCAAAGGTCGCATACTGAATGCCGATCTCATTGAGTTTGTCGGTGATCGGCTTTGTATAGCCGTTCTTATACAGGAAGCTGTCGGTTACGATGAATGCCCGCTTCTTGTTCATCACATTTTTCAACTCGTCAAGAGCAACAGGCATGCAGCCTTTCTTGATATAAACCTTTTCCGGCGCTCTGAACCAAAGCATGTTTTCTCTCCTTTCGGCAACGGTTTTAATATTGATCAGATGTTTTACACCGACATTCTCGCTGACCGAGTTGCCGCCCCAGGAGCCGCATCCGAGGGTAAGCGAAGGCGCGAGCTTAAAGTTGTAAAGGTCACCGATACCGCCCTGAGAGGAAGGTGTGTTTACAAGAATACGGCAGGTCTTCATGCGGGATGCGAATTCATCTAATTTTTCTTTCTGGTTGACGGCGTCAAGATAGATGGATGAAGTATGGCCATAACCGCCGTCCGCAATGAGCTGTTCTGCTTTGGCAAAGGCATCCTGAATATCCTTTGCACGATACATGGCCAGAACGGGACTGAGCTTTTCATGAGCAAATTCTTCGGAAAGATCAACCGATTCGACCTCGCCGATCAGCACTTTTGTGCCGGCGGGAACCGTGACTCCCGACAGCTCGGCAATTTTAGCCGCTTTCTGTCCTACGATCTTTGCATTAAGGGCGCCGTTGATGATGATGGTCTTCCGCACTTTCTCAAGCTCATCACCTTTAAGGAAATAACAGCCGCGGACCGCAAATTCATATTTTACTGCGTCGTAAACGCTGTCGAGCACGATGGTGGACTGTTCCGAAGCACAGATCATGCCATTGTCAAAGGTCTTGGAATGGATGATGGAGTTTACGGCTAAAATAATATCTGCACTATCGTCGATGATGGCGGGCGTGTTTCCTGCGCCTACGCCGAGAGCGGGCTTGCCGCTGGAATAAGCGGCTTTGACCATGCCCGGGCCGCCTGTCGCGAGAATAATGTCAGCTTCCTGCATCAGCAGGTTGGTCATCTCCAGGGACGGAACATCGATCCAGGCGATGATCCCTTCGGGAGCGCCTGCTGCGACAGCAGCTTCCAGCACAACCTTTGCGGCTGCTATGGTGCTGTTCTTTGCGCGGGGATGGGGACTGATAATAATGCCGTTTCTCGTTTTCAAAGAGATCAGGGTTTTGAAAATGGCCGTTGAGGTGGGGTTTGTTGTGGGGATGACCGCTCCGACAATGCCGATCGGCTCAGCGATCTTTTTGATCCCGAACGCCTTGTCCTCTTCCAGTACGCCGCAGGTCTTTACATCACGATAGGCATTGTAGATATATTCGCTGGCGTAATGGTTTTTGATGACCTTGTCTTCCACAACGCCCATACCGGTTTCTTCGACCGCCATTTTTGCCAGAGGGATCCTGGCCTGGTTAGCGGCGGTGGCAGCAGCTGTAAAAACAGCGTCGACCTGTTCCTGCGTGTAGGCAGCAAAAATCTTCTGGGCAGCCCTGACTCTGTCAAGAGCGGCTTCCAGCTTTTTTACGCTGTCAACAATTTCGTACTCTTTTTTTTCCATTTGTTTTCCTCCTGGTTGTTGTGGTTCTGCAGGCTGTGCAGATGGGCTAAAGACAAGGCTAAATTCTCGTTTTGCAAGGCAACGCCTTCCGGAACTTTCAGGATGGCCGGAGAGAAATTCCAGACAGCTTCGATTCCGCTGTCGACCAGCTGATTGCAAACCGATTGAGCTGCGTTGGACGGAACGGTGATAATGCCGATCTTGATATCCTGAATCTGACAAAACCGGCGCAGCTGTTCCATGGGATAGACAAGCTTGCTGCAGACGCCTTCAGCCGTCTTTGCATAGTCTGTATCAAACCCCGCGATGATTTCCAGCCCGTAATCGAGGAAGCCGTTGTATTCCATCAGGGCGGTTCCCAGCTTTCCCGCGCCTACCAGCACGGCGGCCGTTACGCTCTGAATTCCCAACGCCGCTTTGAGCGATTCAAGCAGCGCATCGGCTGCGTACCCTGTTTTCGGTTTTCCCTGGCCGCACACAAGGTTCAGATCCTTGCGCACCAGCACCTCGCCCAGGCCAAGCGCTCTGGCAATGGCAGCAGCGGAAATATGCTCGTCTTTAACGGTCCTCATATACTGTAAGTATACAGGCAGCCGTCCGAGAGTCGCTCTGGAAATTGTGGACTGCAAAATATCACCTCCCGTTCACTGCCTTGTATTTTAACAAATCGGGAAAAAAATGAGAATAATCAAAAAAGCATATCGGTATTATGCATATCGATATATCATGTATCGATATGCATAATACCGATATATGTGTGAGATATTTTATCTGATGTCCCACGACTGTTTTCGCTTGGAGCTGCAGAGTTCCGTTATAAATCGTTTATCCAGATCACTGAACTTGTAATCTTTGCGATGGATCAAAACGTCCTTCTGAGGGTTTCTGTTGTCGGAGCACACTTTCTGCACCAGCCCGAACCGGTTGAGAATATGTTCAGAGAGAGAGGAGGCCCACATGAATGTCCGGGGATTCTGTGTGAGCAGATGAAACTGAGCGGCACGATCATACACATAAATGTGACGGCTGCATCCTTCAGAACGTTTATCCGTTATCTCGTTGAAAACGGGAAGGGAGGGAACATAAGTGTCCGCGAGCGTGATTTCAATGTATGGCTTCAGATCGTCCAGGCAGATCTCATCTTTATGTGCCAGCGGATGACATTTGTTCATGATAAGAACATAGCAGAATTCAGCGATCAGCTCGTAGCCGAGACCTTTTCCTTCGAGCAGAGATTTAAAGTATTTATCAAAACGGGAAGCATAACGAATGATTCCCAGTTTGTAGTTATGCTCCAGAAGGTTCTTGATTGTGTTGGCCGAGTTGGTTTCCATATAATAGATCTCTGCCGAATCTTTACCGATAGAACCGGAGAATTCTGCAAAAGCATCGGCGATATAGGTTGCGCGCGGTACGGAGATGGAGAAAATCTGCCGGGCAGGGATTCCCGCTTTGTACATCATTTCAATACCATCAAGCTGATCCAGGATATTGCTGGCATAGCCGATAAACTCCTCTCCATCAGGAGTGAGTGTCATTCCTTTGGATGTTCTTGAAAAAATAGTAATGCCAAGATCTGCCTCAAGCTCCTTAATAGACCGGCTTAGATTGGGCTGTGCGATCAATAAGGATTCGCTTGCCTTGTTGATCGAGCCTGCCTTGGCGACCTCGACGGCATATTTCATGTGCATTATATTCATGATCCGGCCTCCGTTTTGACATGAGAAGTATTATTTGCGGTATATTGTTGCTGAGCCTTGATGCAGATCTGATCAGAGGGGTCTCGTCAGATCCTTCACCCACTTGTATTTTCTGAAACGGTACATCACCCAGGGGATCTTGCCGACCTCATCCAGGCAGGTGCAGGCGTAGACGGCCAGGACCGGCCAGTTGAGCCAGAACGCTCCCGCCAGAGCCAGAGGGATGGCGATCCCCCACATGCATACGATCAGGCTGTACATATCAAACAGCGTGTCCCCGCCGCCGTCCAGCACGCCGTTTATGGTGACGGTATTGACGCATCTTCCGATCATATAGACAGCCATGATCACCATCATGCCGGTCAGGTACTTCTGGGCCTGATCCGTCAGCAGCACCATGTGCGTGACCAGAGGAGTCACCGCAAGCACCAGCGCCATGGAACCGAATCCGATCATGTAGGAAATGTTCCGCAGCCGGATCCCATAGGCTTTTCCTTTTTCCAGACGTCCGGCTCCAAGCTCGTTGCCGACCATGATCCCGGCGGCGCTGCCGATCCCGTTGCATACGCAGCAGATCAGGTCACGTACCACAGCGGATACCGAATTGGCCGCCGCCGCGTCAGTGCCGATGTGACCGATGATGGCCGTGTAGGAGGTGAAGCCGACGCCCCAGCATAAAGATCCGCCCATCAACGGGAAGCACTGTCTGGCAAAATCCCGGCTGAGCTGTCTGAAGCGGTGAAACATACGGCTGAAGACCGGCCGGATGTAAGAAGCCTGCGCAGATACTGCAATACAGATTCCCAACTCAATGATCCTGGAGAGCGTGGTAGCCAGCGCGGCGCCTCGTGCCTGCATCCTGGGAGCGCCGAACAGTCCGAAAATGAAGACCGCGTTCAGGATGATGTTGGAGATCACGGCGCCGGAGCTGATAAAAGCGCTGGATCTTACATGATCCGACACCTTCATGATCGTCAGATAGCATTGAGAAACGCCGGTCAGCAGATAGGACCAGCCTGCGAT
>CAMOQF010000072.1 GCA_946622645.1 uncultured Blautia sp. | reverse complement strand
GTGTATGACCTGAAAGCGGATCCCGGAGAGCTTTTCATCAAAGTGACCTATCCGGCAGGAAATGAATATGAGTACAGCATCGATCCGGAAAAGAAGATCTGGCAGGATTCTCCGGAGTTCTTAAATCTCGCCCCGGACACTCCTTATACGGTTTCGGTCCGTACCAGGGAAACATCTGTAAGCCTCTCAGGCGCTGTACTTTCCAGGACCATCCGGACACGGAAGACATCGTCCGGCGTGTATCTGGTGAAGCAGGGCGTCGATGAAGGATGGGATGAAAAAGACGCGGTGTATATCGGCAGATATACCGGCTCTGTTCCTCTCCCCCGGGAGGAAGGGTTTACGGCTTATGCGTACAGCAGGGACCGGTACGAAACGGAGACAGAAAGAAGTCTGCTGTACACCACCAGCTTCTTGGGAATAGAGGTCTTTACTCTTCCTGCCGGTGCTTCCAGTATATATCTTTACTATTACCGGAATCAGTATCCGGTGAATTATCACATCGTGAGCCCGGAGATCAACAAATCCGGAACAGTTTATGTTCCTTATGGAGACGGTCTTGCCGCTTTCAAGGAAGCTGTTGCAAAGAAAGATCCGGATTCCGGCAAAGATATAGCCGAAACACTGTTTGACGCGGGCTATTATCTGGCAGGCTGGACCGCCGGGCAGGGAACGGACAGTGTGTTTGACTATCACGCGGCTCTGGAAGGAGATCCTGCTTACTGTCTGATCGACCTGGATTCCATGAAGATGCCGGCCGATTCGATCTCCCTGAACGCTGTGCTGGTTAAACACCGCATACAGGTCCGCCTGAGTACGAACGGATACGATGAAAAAGGCACGAGAACAAATTATAACGGATGGCAGGAAGGATTGGACATACAGGAGATATACAGACACAATCCGGACAATTTAAGAACGCCCGTACAGCTTAAACCTTCCCAACAGCGCTGCTTTTACACAGAACAGGGTGAAAGCATCCCCATGAACGGCGGCATGAGTACAGCCACCCGTACGGCTTACACTCTGGATGGCTGGTTCACCCAGAACAACAATATCAGATGGAAAGAAGCCTGGGCCTGCAGTTCAAAGTATTTTGATTCTACGCAGCGTACACCGTTTGTCGTAAACGGAAAAACGGTCTTTTACTACTACAACATGACGCTGATAGCGAAATGGAAGCTGAGCCCGGCCGTGGTTCTGTATTCGGTCGTACATGACGACGGGACAGAAGAGATCATCGACAGGACGGCGGTCAAGCCCGGCGGAAGGATCACTGTTACGGCGGCGGTGCCGGTATATCACCCGGAGAACCAGGCATTTTACGGCTGGCAGGGCCAGAGCCTTCTCAATACACGCGCCCTGTATCAGACGGGCGATGTCTTCAGCTATTCCAGCCTGAACGAAGTGACGGGGTATGGTGAAAACGGGTCGGAGAATACGATCAGACTGACTGCGGTTTATCACCAGGAGGCCAAAGGTACCCTGATCTTTGACACCCGGGGCGGATCGTATATCCCGCCATTAAGCAAGGAAAACCAGCCGGACAGTTATGTGGTGACAGAAGGTGACATAGAACAGCATAAGGCTGACAAGCCTGTCAGGACAGGATATGATTTTGTAGGCTGGTATCACGATGAGGCCTGCATGCTTCCGGTTAACTGGGGGGCGGCAGCACCGGTCACGGTCAGCGGAGACAATAATACAACGATCTACGCCGGATGGGTCCCAAAGAAATTCGACATCTCGTTCAAAAATCTTGGGGATGGCGGTCAGTATATGAAAAAAGACATACCGTGCGGTTCATCGGTGGTCGTTTCTGATGAAGAGATCGTTGATAATCTTATCCGTGATCATTATGTGTTTGACGGATGGAGCCCCGAGCTGCCGTCGCTGATGCCGCCGGAGAACCTGGAGGTGTCCGCTGTCTGGATCCCTGTCCAGTACAGCATCCTGTTTGACACAGACGGAGGATCGGCTGTCGAGCCGATCATCGGTGAGTTCGGCGTCAGGGTGTACGCCCCGAAAGCGCCCGCGAAGGAAGGATATGCCTTTTCGGGATGGTTCCCGGCGTTTACCCTCACCACAATGCCGGATTCCAATCCGGTCTATAAAGCCGTCTGGAAGCCGGTGCAGGAAGCACCGGATCGTCCGGAGATTCAATCTGTGACAGGCACGGCCATTCAGGTCGCGGCAATAGAAGGCGAAGAATATTCCATCGACGGCGGCAGGACCTGGGATGCGGCCGGACTGTTTGACGGCCTTAAACCCGGGACAGCTTATGAGATCACGGCCCGTAAAGCTGCAACAGATAAGCAGGCAGCTTCTCCTGCTTCGCCTGCAAGAAAAGCAGTTACAAAGAAGAAAGCGCAGGAGACTCCTGCAGCTCCAGAGGTGGTGAGAGCTCTCAATTCCCTCGAAGTAAGTCCGGTGACAGACGGTCTGGAATACGCCATCGCAGACGCTGAAGATGAGAAGGCGCCTGAAATATGGATCCGGCCGGACGAAGACGGCCATGTGATCTTCAACGGACTTCCGGAGGATACAGAGTACCGGATCTACGCCCGCAGACCGGAGACGGAAACTGCCGAAGCATCCGCGCCATCCGAAGCGGCGCATGCCTGGACACGTAAAACGATGCTGCTGTCCGTTGAGATCCAGGGAATCGCAGTCGCCGGAACTGTCTTACAGGCAGTGATCGATTCTCCGGACGCACAGGACGTTCAGTATCAGTGGACCAGAGACGGGGAAGACATTGTAGGAGCAGCCGTCCCGGTCTACAGACTGACAGCGGAAGATATCGGCCATGAGATCCAGATATTCACGTATCAGCCGGTCAGAAGCACTCGGATCGACAACTTTGCGTCGAACACCCTGGACGGCCTCGTGCAGAAGGCGGATGGAGGTCCGGCGCCGGCAGTGAAGGCCGAGGCCGATGAGACCACGATCCATGTACTGCAGCCGGAGCAGACGGAAGGACAGAAGTACGAGTACAGCCTGGATGGATCATTCTGGCAGACGGACGATACTTTCAGCGGGCTTTATCCTGCCATGATCTACACGGTCTATGCAAGAGAAAAAGAGACGGATGTGACAAAAGCCGGCGATACCGGCAAAGTGAAGGTGACGACAGACCATACGCTGGCCGAGGTGTTTGAGGTTTACCAGAAGGCAGACGGTACCTTTGAAGAACCTTTGAAAGCCCGTCCGTCGAAAGCGGACAGCCTGTATATGGTTCCGGAAGATCCGGATCACTTTACAGCTTCCGGTTATCGTTATGACAGCTTTTCGTCCGACATTTTCCAGACGCAGGAGACGGCGGCCGGCGAGCGGATCGTCTTCCCCGCGGGCGTAAGCAGGCTTTACATTTATTATGAACGGGACAGCTATGAACTGACGCTCTATTCCGACATTGCAGGCACCAGCGTTCTGGACAGCTGGGAGGTCTTCTACGAAGGAAGTCTGGCGCTGGCGGGCACCTGCTCTGTATTGCGGGATGACTATAGCTTTGCAGGCTGGTCCGAGACGCCCAGAACGGATGGAACGGAGTACAGCTGGCACGCGGGAACGCCCGGATATCCGGACTATGTCGTCTGTGATCCCGCTTCCATGCGGATGCCGGGCAGGGACAAATCTCTCTATCCGGTGCTGATCCCGTACAGTCTGGAAGTCCATCTGGACGTCGGGGCGATCGATGAGAATGCCAACGACACCATCATGAACGGATGGACAAACCCTGTCGAGTATACGGACGAAGCAACGCCCGCATCCATGACGGAGGAGCAGTGGCGGTGCTTTACCATCCATTCCGGAGATCTGATCCGGATGGACGAGGGGATGAACGCGGTCACCCGGCCGGGTTACAGACTGGAGGGCTGGTATACCGGAGACGGCGTCAGATGGACGGCGGACAGGAGGACTGCGCCCGAATTCTGTGACAAGGACGATGAAGGAAATCCGATCCTGACGACCGGTTCAAAGCCGTACTCCTATTACATGATGACCTTGACGGCCAAATGGACGCCTGTCGCGGTCACGGTGAATTATGGCGGAACAGCGCCTGACGACAAGGTCATGCTTGGAGGCACCGTCACATTGCCCTCTTCGGTCAACGTGACCTCCGGACAGAGACTGGCAGCCTGGAAGGACAGGAAAGGCGGCTGCCATGCGCCCGGGCAGATCTTTGCTTTTACAGACTTCTCCCTCACGCAGAATGACATGCTGCTCTTTACGCCGGAATATGAGACGGTCCCGACCTACGGCGTGGTCTTCGACACGGATGGGGGCAGCTACGTTCCCACGCAGACAGTGGAAGAAGGCAGCTATGTCGACAGACCGGAGACGCCGACGAAAGCCGGTTTCTCGTTTGAAGACTGGGTCTACGCGGACGATCCGGAAGAGACGGTGGTATTTCCCATCACCGGCATCAAAAAGACTTACTATGTCAAAGCGGTCTGGAGCAGGAGAGCGTATACCATCTGGTTTGATCCGAACGGAGGAAGCCGGATCGAGCCCCTCATGGTCATGTATCAGGATCCGGTCGAAGCAGAAGAGCCGACCCGCGGAAATTATACTTTTGCAGGGTGGATCCCCGCCCTTCCCAAAACCATGCAGGCGCAGGATCTGTATGAGGAAGCTTCCTGGAATCCGGTGACGTACACGATCTCCTTTGACAGCGCCGGAGGAAGCGAAGTGCCGGCTGTATCGGGCGTCTACGGATCCAAAGTGAAAATGCCGGCAGACCCGGTACGGGAAGGCTATGCTTTCGTCGGATGGGATCCGTCCGTACCTGTTTATATGCCGGACAAAAACCTGAAAGTGACTGCGGTCTGGAAACAAAAACAGGATAAGCCGGATGCGCCGGTCGTCACCGGGACTACGGCGACTACCATCCGGGTGCAGGACGCAGAAGGACAGGAGTTCGCGATCACAGAGACTCAGAAGAGCGGCGAGGACAGAGCGGAAATCTGGCAGAAGAGCACGCTCTTCGAGCATTTGTCGCCCGCAAAGAAATATAGGATCGTGACCAGAAGGGCCGCAACGAATACCTCGATGGCGTCAGAAGTCTCCGACCCGGCAGAAGCAGTCACGCTGAAGCAGGATCAGGCCGCGCCCAACCCGCCCAGTGTAAACGCTTCTTACACGTCGGTCTCTGTACGGCCGGCGATCTCCGGACAGGAGTATTCGATCGATGCAGGCAAGACCTGGCAGAAGCCGGACGAGCACGGCGTCATGCTTTTTTCCGGCCTGACCCCGGACACACGTTACGAGATCGCGGCAAGATGGACGGAGACCGATACGCAGTATGTATCACCCGCATCCTCGGCCACCGTGATCTATACGCTGAAGAATGAGCTGAAGAGCGTCAGGATCGAGGGCAAAGCAGTCTATGAAAAGTATCATCAGGAGCTGACTGCCAGGATCTGGTCTGAAAACGCGGAAGACGTATCTTATCAGTGGTACCGGGATACAGAGGCGATCCCCGGGGCGACAGTAAAGATCTATCAGATGATCCCGTTGGATCTGAACAGGACGCTCTCTGTTGTCGCTACGCAGACGAGGAACTCCGGCGCTCCGGTCTCCGTCAAAGATACGGTGGGACCGGTGGAACCGGGAGAAGGCGCTGCGGCACCCTCCGTTGCGGCAGAGGCCGGGGTCACCACCATCACGGTGAAGGAACCGGCGAATGATTATCTGGCCTATGAATACAGTCTGGACAAAACTTCCTGGCAGGTGATCACGACGTTTACAGGCCTTACGCCTGCGACAGAGTATACGGTTTATGCCCGGGAGAGATATTCCGGCATCCAGAAAGCCGGACAGATCGGTGAGACCAAGGTCACGACAGAAGGCGTTTCCGCGGCTGTATACGAAGTCCGTCAGGACGTGAACGGCAGATGGACCGAGCCGCAGGGACCGCTTGAAACGCCTGCGCAGAATGTCTATACGATTCCGGCCGATACGGATGAATATAAGGCTGCATCTTACAGCATCAACGAGTACCTTCCGACGGAGAACGGCAGGACAAGGACCCACAGAGGCGCAAAGATCACACTGGATGCCGGGACACAGAAGCTGTATGTATATTACGAAAGACGACAGTATGACCTGGTCTTCTATGAGGATACTTCCGGAAGGCATGAGAGCAGCCGGTATACCTTGTATTACGGAGCATCCCTCACGCCGTACCGGAAAGAACAGGTTTCTGCAGCCGGCATGAGCTTTGAAGGCTGGACGACAGAGCCGGATTATTCGGGCTCCTTTGAATTCAGGACCAGAGAGGAATATGAAGCAGCCAGGTATGACCTGAAAGATAAGTCCATGCCTGCCGCCGGCCTTCCCCTGTATCCGATCCTGGTCCGATACCGCCTGGAGGTGCGGCTGGATGTCGGCGCCTTTGACGAGAAGGCCAATGATCAGAATATGGGAGGATGGGTGAACCCGGTGGTGTATCCGTCGGATGTTTCTCCTGCCGTCATGAACGAAGAACAGCCGAGACGTTTCTGGCTGCCGGCCGGTTCCGCGATCGACATGGGGATCCTGCAGGCCGTGACCCGTGAGGGCTATGAGCAGGATGGCTGGGTAAGCCGGAACGGAATGCTGTGGACCGAAGGAATGCGTGCATATCCGCAGTATCTGGATGTGAACGACGATGGAAGCCTGACTGTATCCGCGCATCCGGGCGAGCCTTATTCCGCCAATGTGCTGACGCTCACAGCGAAATGGAAACCAAAGACGATCCCTGTAGACTACGACGGAGAGGGTCCTGTAGACGTGACCGCGTCTCTGGAAAGCACATTCACGCTGCCTGATTCCGGCAAGTCTTCAACGGATTCAAACCGTCTGGCGTGCTGGAAGGACAAAAACGGCGTGCGCCATGCACCGGGCGAAATATTCACCTTTAACGACTGGAGTCTGACGACAGACGGCAGACTGGTCTTCACGGCGGAATATGAACCTGTCGGAAGCTGCGGCGTCGTCTTTGACAGCAAAGGCGGCTCCTTCATCCCTGCCATCTATGTGGATTCCGGACGGACGGTCGAAGGACCGGATCATAACCCGGCCAGGACGGGCTGCCTGTTTGAAGGCTGGGTCAGAAAGGGAACCACGGTCAAGGTGACCTTCCCATTGAGTAATGTAAGAGAACTGATCCATGTGGAGGCCGTATGGAGGCAGCGTTTCTGCACGATCACATTCCACACGAACGGCGGAACGCCGATAGCGCCGGTCACATTGCAGGCCGGATCAAAGGTTGCTGTAACTGATCCTGTGCGTGAAGGCTATGACTTCCAGAGATGGATACCGGAGATGCCGGACGATATGCCGGAGCACAATGTATCGCTTTACGCTGTCTGGTCGCCGCATGGCTACAATCTTACGTTTGACAGACAGAACGGCAGTGATCCGGACGTGTCGACTGTCAGCTACGGGGCAAAGATCACAGTTCCGGAGGACCCTGTCCGGGATGGATATATCTTTGCCGGATGGACTCCGGAGATACCGGATTACATGCCCGGCAGGAACCTGACCATCCGGGCGGTCTGGAAACAGACGCAGCCGCCGCCGGAGGCTCCGGTCCTCAAGAACAGGACCGAGACCAGCCTTGAGCTGGAGCCGGGGGACGGGGAAGAATACCTGCTGAGGGATATGATCGGCAGCAGATGGAAGCGTCCGGATGAAAACGGCAGGGTAGTCTTTGAGGGCCTTCAGCCGGATACGCAGTACACGATCCTCGCCCGCAAAGCCGCGGCGGAGGACAAGGTGCCATCCGATCCGTCGGAACCGGCTTCCTTCTACACGGCCAAAAAGCTTCTGACCGGTGCAGCCATCCGCGGAGTCTCTATGTACGGCCAGACATTGATAGCCGGCATTGAACCTGCGGACGCGCAGGATGTACAGTTCCGGTGGTACCGTGACGGCGAGATGATAGCAGGAGCAGAAAGCAGCAGCTACGAGATCGTCGAAGCTGATATCGGAAAGGTCCTGCGTGCGGAAGTCACCCAGACAGTGTATGGCGGAGACGACGTGACGGTTTCGGGCGAGACGGAAAAGGTGGATAAACTGCCTTCTCCGGCGGCTCCGGAGGTGACTGCGCAAGCCACTGCAAACACTGTTACAGTCAATGGACCTGCCCAGGAGGGAGAGAGATTTGAATACAGCCTGGATGGAGAGGCCTGGCAGACCGATCCGGTCTTCAGGAACGTACCTTCAGGGGGGCTGTACAATGTCTACGCCCGGGAAAAGGAAACCAGCATCCGGAATGCAGGCAGGTTCGGCGATACTGTAGTGGAAACACCTTCCACTTATGCAAAAATATATGAAGTGTGTCAGGCGGCGGACGGCAGCTGGAGCGAGCCTTCCGCTCCGGGAAGTGAAGAAGCAGCGGATCTTTATACGGTTCCGCTGAATTCTGAGCAGTACAGGGCAGTATCATACAGCTTTGACGCGTTCCTTCCGGACGAGACCGGCCGTACAAAGACGGCTGAAGGTGAAAAGATCACGATCCCCGAGGGGAAAGCGGCGCTGTATATCTATTATGCACGACAGGCTTACAAACTCACTTTCTACAGCGACATCACCGGTACGGAAGAAAAGGTCAGCTATGAAGTGCCGTATGGTTCCTCACTTGGGAAATATGCGGCTGAGACGGCTTCGCAGGACGGCTGCACCTTTGCAGGATGGTCCGAGACATACAGGAGAGGCGGCGAATACACTTATGAGTATGCAATGCCCGGAAGCAAATACTATTGTGTAGCGGATCTTCCGTCATTGACCATGCCGGCCGGAGACAAGGGGCTGTATCCGGTGTTCGTTCCCTACAGGGTGCTGGTGCTTCTGGATGTAGGCGCAGTGGATCTGTACGCCAACGAGACAAACATGAACGGCTGGAAAAATCCGGTCGTCTATACCGATACATCTGCTCCGGCGCTGATGAAAGCGAGCCAGTGGCGGGCGTTCTACGTGGATGCAGGCGAACTGATCCGTATGGATTCCGGCATGAATTCCATAAGCCGGGCCGGATATAGTAAAGAAGGATGGTTTACGCAGGACGGCGTACAGTGGATGGCCGGATGGGAAACCGGTCCGGAATACTGCGACAAGGACGCTTCCGGCAAAGCAGTCCTGAAGGAACACGACAGCAAGGCGTTTATGTATTATACGATGACCCTCACGGCCAGGTGGACGCCGGTTCCGATCGTGACACCGACACCTGAGCCGACCGGGACGCCGGCCGTTCCCACAGGGACGCCTGCTCCCGAGCCGACCGAAACGCCGGCAACGGGCGTTTTCTGGACGGAGATCCGGGAAGACGCCGGGGTGCCCCTGGTCACTTCACCGAATCTGAACGAGGAATTTGTAAAGTCGATGCTGACGGAAGAGGATCGGGAAAGACTGGCCCTGGGCAAGGATATCGGCATCTATATGAAGGTGACGAACAATCATGATTTCATACCGGAAGCTGAAAAAGCACTGGTGGAAAAAGTGCTGAAAGAGTGGAGCAGCGAAGCTGAGACAGCCTGGTATCTGGATTTCTCGGTGTTCAAGAAACGTTCCTCCGAGGAGCCCATCCGGCTGACAGAACTGGATGGACAGCTTCTAAAGCTGATCATGACGATCCCGGAGAAATTTATGAAGGACGGACGGCTCTTCTGCATTGTGCGGGTGCATGACGGAAAAGCGGAGATCCTGGCGGAGGGCTCCGGCGGGGCGATCCCGTTTGAGAGCGGCAGATTCTCTACGTATGTCCTGGCTTATACGGATGAAGAGCGTCCCCCGGAGGTCACGCCTACTGCGACGCCGACGGTGACGCCGGAACCGACCGCGACTCCGACGCCGACGCCTGAGCCGACTACGACGCTGACACCCGAACCGACCGCGACGGAAACGCCGACGCCCACCGCGACACCGACACCGGAGCCTACCGCGACACTGACACCGGAGCCGACAGCGACGCCGACACCTGAGCCTACCGTGACGGAGACGCCAGAACCTACCTCAACACCAACACCTGAGCCGACAGATACGCCGGAGCCCGAACCGACGGTGACGGAAACGCCTGAGCCCGAACCGACGGAAACGCCGATACCCGAACCGACGGATACACCGACGCCCGGGCCGACAGCACCTGCTTCCAGTCCGACGCCCACCATCGGACCCGGCGGAGGCACAAGCAGCGGAGGTTACTACGGCGGCGGATATTACAGCGGAGGATATTACGACGGTGCGGATACGCACGATGAACCGCAAAAAACGACGCCCGGGACCGGCGACGCCACAGACATATTCCTGTGGATGCTCCTCCTGGCCGGAGCCATGCTCACAGCCATCCTGACATCCATACGACGCAGACGAATCTGAACATTAAAAAATCTCCATCGGAGCGAGTGATGCTCCGGTGGAGATTTTTTTATTCCTGATATTCTGATCCATGATCCTGCACAGACAAAAACAATGACCATTTCTGGCCTGTTCAGTCGAAACCAACAGATCCCTCTTGTGGATTCAGTCAAAGACAACTTCTATGTCTGCTTTATTATCGATATCGGTTCCGTTCCCCTCAAAGACACATTGCTCAAAATGAAGATCCGTGGGACCGGGCACTTTTTCCAGAAGCACGCCGACTTCGTTATCGATAAAGCTGTCGCCGCTGTACAGGGCGCTTTTCGCGCTGGCCTCCTCGCTGTTGAAGTGGATGCCGACGATGCATTTTTTGAAAGTACATCCAAATACGATCGGCCAGGCGCCGTTGTTGGCCAGGATGGCCGTGCTGCTTTCTGTAAAAGAACACTCTTCTGCGAAGAACGGTACGGTCGCTTCGATGCCGGAGTCCGCTCCTTCAAAGGAAATATTCTGGAAAGACGCCGGCTGCGGCTGCCGTGTATCTACAGAGATCTTTCCGTGCATCACCGTATTCTCTGAACCGGTCAGGCACACCGCGCTGCCGCCGATACTCAGATTCCCTTCATAGGCTGTGTCGGGAGGAAGCACCAGCGTCAGCAGAACCGTCTCATCTTTGGAATCGTTGATCGCAGCCTGTACGTCCTCCGTGGTTTCCAGCGGAACCTGTTCCCATGTATATGTGATCTCCTGCAGCGTTTTGATCTCGACCATCTCGCGGAGCGTGATCGTGTCGCCGTTCTTCATGGTGAAGACCCATTCGATCTCGTTTGCGCCGCAGTCGGTGGTATAGACGATGTCGGAAACAAGAGCTGCCTTCGGGAAGGATTCGTTAGCTCCCGGCCGGCTGCAATCCATGGTTTTTCCGTTACCCTGCGGTATGGCCGTGATCTCGCTGTGATCCAGAAGACTTAAAAATTCCCCGGCTTTATTCTCCTCGGTCTCTTCGTCATAGACGTACAGCTGAAGAGGAACTGCGCCCTGTGTGCCTTCTGCCAGCGTGCGGCTGTATGTTCCCTGAGGCGTCGTCCAGTGGAAGGTATCGCTGGAAACGTTCCGCAGAAGCAGATGATAGTCTTTATAACGGATATCTGCTTCGCCGCTGTATTGTTCCGGCCTGTGAAGGTTCCAGACAAGCACGGCAGCCGCGGCGCAGATGAGAATGGCTGCGGCAATTATGATCGATATCTTTTTTCTGTAAGGGCTGGGCAGGGCGACCTCTTTTTTCTCCACCAGAGAATGTGCGCACATCGGGCAGAAGGAAGCGCCGTCCGGTAATTCTTCATTGCAGAATCTGCATCTCATAACACAAGCGCCTCCATCAGTGCAGCGACATCCCGATACCTTTTATTAGGATCGACATGCGTGCATTTTGAGATGATCCTTCCGAGCCTGCCGGAAGCCATCTTTGCGGACGGATGCTCGCCGGTCAGCATCTGGTTCATGGTGATGCCGAGGGCGTAGAGATCTGCGCGCGGATCTGTCTGGGAGATGCCGTACTGCTCGGGCGGGGCATATCCCGTGGTGCCTAAGGCGATCGTATCCGTCGCCTGATTGTTCTTTACAGACCGGGAGGCGTCAAAATCCAGCAGGACCGCCTTGTCTGCCCGAAGAACAATGTTGGAGGGCTTTACATCCCTGTGGACGATGTTCAGGCTGTGGAGCGTATATAGTCCGCGGCAGATGTCAAGAATGATCTTTTTGGCCTCTTTCGGCGTAAAGACGGCATCCTGCAGCAGGACATCCAGCGAATCTCCTGCTATATATTCCTCGAGGACCACCACGTCACCGTTTTCTTCGGCCGCTTCCATGATCTGCGGAAGGTACGGGCTGCGGATATCGATCAGCTTACGATAGATCTCTGCGTTCCCCTTAAACCGGCGTAC
>CAMOQF010000071.1 GCA_946622645.1 uncultured Blautia sp. | reverse complement strand
TCAGAACGGAGCCTGTCTTTTCTGCTGGAAGCATATTTTCGGCAGCTGACATAAAAAGCATGCAAAAGTGATCTTGCAGAAAATTTTTTGGTAAAGAACCGTATTTTATGGTAAAATGATATAAGACCGTTTTTGTGCTGCATCGGACGGAGGGGAAATGAACAAGAACAAGAGCCAGAAAAAATACCGCAAGATCAGGAAGACATATTTATGGCTTACAGTGATCGAGTTTATCCTGTTTGCCGTATGTATGACTGTTCTGCTGGTCTATGCCGCAAGAAATATAGGCCTGTATATCGTCGATTCGAAAATGGCGGCTGAATATGAGAGGATCCGTTACATGGGCCGTCTGTATGACGAGAGCCTGAAAAACAAAGAAAGCAACGGCTACAGTCTTCTGGAAGAAGAGGGGCTGGATTATCTCATCGTCGGATCCGACGGCAGGATCCTGAAGACCCATGGGAAAAATACCTGCAGCGATGAGGAAGGCATCGTCACGCTCCCAGGCTATGACGAGGAAATAACCATCTACAAGGACAGCGAGAGAGGATATATCTATCCGGGCAGGAATAAGAAGCTCTCTCTCAATATCCTGGAATTCAGGGAGTGGCTGATCGATGAGGGCTTCGAGGACGATGAGATCGGACTGGCGGATCAGGTCGTAAAGACGACCGGCTCGATCGAGCTTCCCATCTGGATATCCACGGCCGTAGACAATGGAAAAGAGCAGCTGATCTGTAAGGCGGTCTTCCGTGCGAGCGACAACGATGTAGACATGTTTGCGGGGATCGTGATCGCCACCATCGTGCTGGCAGGCATCATTCTGATCGTAATGCTTGTTACCGCCATCAGGAACATTATCCGCCAGCGCCGGATGCTGAAGCTCTTTTTCACCGATGTGACGACGGAAAACCACAATTATACATGGCTGCTCGTCAAAGGCGAGAAGATGCTCCGTAGAAAAGCGGGCAAAAAGAACCGGTTTGCGGTCGTCAATCTCAAATTTGTCAATTACAACACCTTCTGCGTCTGTCATTCCGCCGCGGAAGGAGAAGAAATACTCTGCAGGATCGACCGTATGCTGAACTCCCGGCTTTGCCGCAATGAAATGTGCGCGCATCTGGGCTCGGCAAACTTCGGCCTGATCTTAAAATACACGGATGAGGAAGAACTCCGTAAACGGCTGGAATCCATCATAAGAGACCTGGAAGCGACGGACACGAACCATAAGCTGTATTTCCGCGCCGGGGTGTCCCTTACAGACAAAGCCACAGATGACGCCGGGAATCCGGTGAACCCCAGGAGCATCGATTTCAACACGGAATTCAATCATGCGGCCATGGCCAGGACATCCATGGGAGCCGGGGACGATTCGAAGATCGCCTTCTTCGATGACAGGCTGATCGAAGAGCAGAAGTGGCTCGACAAAGTACAGGAGAAGCAGCAGGCTGCTCTGGATAACGAAGAATTTGTGGTATATTATCAGCCCAAATATGATCCGAGGACAGATAAGCTGAGAGGGGCGGAGGCCCTGGTCAGGTGGATCAGCCCGGAGATGGGATTTGTTTCACCTGGGAAGTTTATCCCGATCTTTGAAAACAATGGATTTATCACCGAGATCGACCACTATATGATCCGCCATGTGGCGGCCGACCAGAAGAGATGGCTGGACGAGGGGCGTACATGCGTTCCTGTATCGGTCAATGTATCGAGGGCACATTTCATCGAAAGTGATCTGGCAGAACAGATCCGGGACATGGTGGATGAAGCCGGCACTCCTCATGAGTACATCGAGATCGAGCTTACGGAGAGCGCTTTCTTCGATGACAAGGAGGCTTTGCTCAGTACGATAAACAGGCTGAAAAGCTATGGATTTGCAGTATCCATGGATGACTTCGGCTCCGGCTATTCGTCATTGAATTCGCTGAAAGACATGCCGCTGGACGTGCTGAAGCTGGATGCGGAGTTTTTCCGGGGCGAAGCCAGAGACAACAGAGCCGAGATCGTTGTATCCGAAGCGATCAGGCTGGGCAAGAGCCTCAACATGCGTATCGTGGCCGAGGGCATTGAACAGAAGGAACAGGTCGATTTCCTGGCGGACCAAGGCTGTGACATGATACAGGGGTACTATTATGCAAAGCCCATGCCGGGCAATGAATATGAACAACGACTGCAGTAAAAGGAGGATGTTTTCATGTTTGACTTTCATTATTTCACACCGACAAAGGTTATTTTCGGAAAAAACACGGAGCTGCAGACCGCTGCTCTGATCCGGGAATTCGGCGGAAAAAAGGTCCTGATCCATTACGGCGGAGGCAGCGTGATCCGTTCTGGCCTTCTGAAAAGGGTCACGGATAACCTGGAGGAAGCCGGGATCGATTACGTCACCCTGGGCGGCGCGGTTCCGAATCCACGCCTTGGCCTTGTCTACGAGGGCATTGAACTCTGCAAAAAGGAAGGCGTCGATTTCCTGCTTGCGGTAGGCGGAGGAAGCGCGATCGATTCCGCAAAGGCGATCGGCTACGGCGTCGCCAACGAGGGGGACGTCTGGGATTTCTACGATTATAAGAGAAAAGTCACTGGCTGTCTTCCGCTGGGCGTGATCCTCACGATCGCCGCGACCGGAAGCGAGATGAGCAATTCCTCCGTGATCACAAAGGAAGACGGACTGATCAAGAGAGGCTGCAGCAGCGATTTCGGAAGGCCCCGTTTTGCGATCATGAACCCGGAGCTTACCATGACGCTGCCGGATTATCAGACGGCCTGCGGCTGTACGGATATCATGATGCACACCATGGAACGCTATTTCACCAACGGCGGAAACATGGAGATCACGGATGCCATCGCGGAAGGCCTTCTTCGCATAGTCATGAAAAATGCGGAGATCCTGGTGAAGGATCCGAAGAACTATGACGCCCGCGCCGAAGTGATGTGGGCCGGAAGCCTTTCCCACAACGGCCTTACCGGCTGTGGAAGCGACGGCGGAGACTGGATGACCCACAAGCTGGAGCATGAGCTCGGCGGACTGTACGACGTGGCGCACGGCGCAGGCCTTGCAGCCGTCTGGGGCAGCTGGGCCAGATACGTCTGTGACAGCTGCCTGCCACGGTTTAAGAGATTTGCAGTTCACGTGATGGGAGTGGAAGAAAAGGGATCTGACAAGGAGATCGCGCTTAAGGGCATCGAAGCTCTGGAGGATTTCTTCAGACGGATCAAGATGCCCACCAATTTACGGGAACTCGGAGTGACCACTTCCGAAGAAGACATGAAAACAATGGCGCACAAGTGCGCCGCAGGCCTGGGCGGCTCCGGAGGGTCGGCAAAAGTGCTGCACGAAGAAGATATGCTCGCGATCTATAAAGCGAGCCTGTAACATAGAAAACGAGAGGTATGGAGATGCACAAAGAGTTTCTCATGGGAAATGAGGCGATCGCGCTCGGAGCCCTTGCATCGGGCGTCAATCTGGTCGCCGGATATCCCGGTACGCCTTCCACGGAGGTCCTGGAGACCGTCGCAAAACGGAATCCGGGCAGCGTCTACGTGGAATGGTCCATCAATGAAAAAGCAGCTATGGAAGTGGCTGCCGGAGCCGCATACAGCGGTGCCCGCGCACTGGTCACGATGAAGCAGGTAGGCCTGAACGTTGCCTCGGACCCGCTGATGAGCCTTGCCTATATCGGCGTGAAAGGCGGCATGGTCGTGCTGGTGGCGGATGATCCGGGGCCGATCTCCTCCCAGACGGAACAGGACACCCGCACCTTCGGCATG
Source organism: uncultured Blautia sp. (assembly GCA_946622645.1). GTDB lineage: Bacteria > Bacillota > Clostridia > Lachnospirales > Lachnospiraceae > Blautia_A. The sequence goes on along the minus strand of CAMOQF010000071.1, from coordinate 8,552 downwards.
TTTTCGAAGCTGCCGGTCTTCGATCCCTCTTCCGTCTCGGAAGCGTACGAGATGATCCAGGAAGCGTTCGAACTGTCGGAAAAATACGGGACGCCTGTCTTTCTGCGGCCCACCACAAGGATCGACCACGGTTATGAGGCGATCGACGTAAAAGATCCGGAGGAATACCGGCAGAATGATCCGGCAGGTTTTATCAAGGATTCCTCACGCTGGGTGATCTTTCCGAGACTGTCCGTAAAGAACCACGCGCTCATTGAAAAACGAAATGCAGAACTCTCCTCTGTGCTGTCTGAATATCCGCGAAACCTGATCCATCCGGCCCGTAAGGATGACTGTAAAACAGGGATCGCCACGCATGGGATCAGCTATATGTATACGCTGGACAGCAAAGCGTCGCAGGACGCAAGGATCCTGAAGGTGTCCACGCCCTTCCCCTTCCCGGAAGAACTGGCGCTTTCATTTCTGGACGGCCTCACGGAAGTGCTGTGCATAGAAGAACTGGACCCGGTGATCGAGCGGGCTCTGCTGCAGATCTGCGGGAAGCACCATCTTTCCGTCAGGATCACGGGCAAGCTGACAGGCCATATCCCCCCTTCAGGAGAAAACACCAGAGAGATCGTGGATCAGGCCGTAAGAAAACTGACAGGAGCCGCTGAAGAAGCTGCAAGGAGCGATCCCGGCGCCTCACAGCCCTCCCTGCCGGTACGTCCGCCCGTCCTCTGCGCCGGCTGTCCGCACAGAGCTTCTTTCTATGCGGTCAAAAAAGCAATGAAAGGGCAGAAGACCATCTACTGCGGCGATATCGGCTGTTACACGCTGGGCAACGCGGCCCCGCTGGATATGTGCGACACCTGCCTGTGTATGGGCGCCGGGATCAGCATCGCGCAGGGCGTCGGCCATATCGAGCCTGACACAAAATGCTTTGCCTTCGTGGGAGATTCCACATTTTTCGCGTCCGGTATTACAGAGACCATCAATGCATTCTATAACCAGGCGGATATGACCCTTGTGGTGCTGGATAATTCCACCACCGCCATGACCGGTCACCAGCCGCATCCCGGCACCGGGCGGACGGCGATGGGACAGATCGTGGAGAAGGTCAGCATAGAAAAGATCCTCTGCGCCATCGGTCTTACTTTTGTCAGGACCGTCGATCCGCTGGATCACGAAAAGGCGGTGCAGACGATCCGGGAAGCGCAGGAGGAAAGCGGCGTCAAAGCCGTGATATTCCGTTCTCCCTGTATTGCCGTTTCACGTCCTGCAGGAGTCTGCATCGTGGAACCCGACAAGTGTATCGGATGCGGAAAATGCATCCGTGAACTTGGGTGCCCGGGACTTGTTCCGGACGTCGATCATAAGAAGACAAAGATCGATGCTTCACAGTGTACCGGCTGCGGCCTCTGCGGACAGATCTGTCCGACAGACGCGATTTCAGCCGCGGACCGTGACTGAAACAGGGGAGGATACCGGCATGAACAGAAATATAATACTCTGCGGAGTAGGAGGACAGGGCACCATTCTGGCGTCCCGGCTCATCGCGGCCGCCGCCATGGCAGGAGGTTTTCCCATCCGCACGGCGGAAACCATCGGTATGGCACAGCGCGGAGGGAGCGTATTCAGTCATATCCGGATCGGAGAGGGATGCGCTTCACCCCTCATCGCCAGAGGAGAAGCGGACCTGATCATCGGATTCGAACCGGGAGAGACCGTCCGCCAGCTGCCTTATCTCAAAAAGGGAGGAACAGTGGTGACAAGCATGCGCCCCGTGATACCGGTGAGCGCCATGATGGGACAGTTCCCCTATGACCCGGAAACCTGCCTGGAATATCTGAAGCAGCATACGGAACATCTGGTCCTGGTGGATGCCGACAAGGCGGTCCGGGACCTGGGATCCGCAAAAGTACTGAATGTATCTTTGCTTGGCGCCGCGCTTTACAGCGGCGGGCTCGGCCTGGCCGAAGCGGATCTTAAGCAGGCTGTTCTGGAAAAAGTACCGAAAAAGTTCCTGGAGCTGAACCAGCGTGCTCTTGCCTGGTTCGCCTCCGGTCAAAGTTAAGAAAGGAGTGGTTCTCTTATGCAGATCAATCAACAGCAGCTTTCAGAGGTGAATCGACAGCTCACCCGCATTCTCCAGACTGATAATTTTTATGGAAAACGTCTGCGCGAAGCAGGCATCAGCAGCGTATCTTCTCCGGAAGATTTCGAAAAGCTTCCCTTCTCTGAAAAACAGGATCTGCGGGAAGCCTATCCGCTTGGACTGATGGCATGTAAGGAAGAGGAGATCGTACGGATCCATTCGTCCTCCGGCACGACCGGAACGCCTGTGATCATCCCCTATACCGCAAAGGACGTGGATGACTGGGGTGAAATGTTCAAACGTTGCTACGAGTTCGCCGGCATCACCAACATGGACCGCATCCAGATCACTCCAGGCTATGGCCTGTGGACCGCCGGGATCGGGTTCCAGAACGGATGCGAAAAACTCGGCGCGATGGCCGTGCCCATGGGGCCCGGCAACACCGAAAAACAGCTGCGTATGATGCAGGATCTGAAGACTACCGTGATCTGCGCCACCTCTTCCTATGCGCTGCTCCTGTCGGAGGAGATCAAAAAAAGAGGACTGAAGGACAAGATCTTCCTGAAAAAGGGAGTAATCGGTTCGGAACGCTGGAGCAAGAGCATGCGGGAACGCATCTCCAGCGAACTTGGCATCGAGCTCTATGATATTTACGGGCTGACGGAGATCTACGGCCCCGGCATCGGCATCAACTGTAAATATGAGACAGGCATGCATTACTGGGATGATTATCTCTATCTGGAGATCATCGATCCTGCCACAGGAAAGAATGTACCGGACGGCGAGTGGGGCGAGATCGTCATCACGACGCTTGTCAAAGAAGGCGCGCCGCTGATCCGTTTCCGCACACACGACCTTTCCAGGATCCTTCCGGGCGAATGCCCCTGCGGAAGCGCTTTCCCGCGGATCGACGCCATCTCCGGACGAAGCGACGACATGATGAAGATCAAAGGCGTCAACGTATTCCCCAAGCAGATCGAAGAAGTGCTGGCCCGCTTCCCCGAGCTCTCCAGCGAATACCAGATCAGGATATCCAGCCTGGAAGGAAAAGACAGTATGCGTATCTATGTGGAAGCGTCGGGAACGCAGGACTTCAAGCTGCTGCAGAAGAGAGTGGCGGACGAAGTCAAATCCTGGATCGGCTTTACTCCTATCGTGTATGTGGTGGAGCTTGGCTTCCTGCCGCGCAGCGAGAAAAAGACAAAACGCGTGATCGACGAAAGATACGAATAAGCAGATAGAACCGGTTTATGCAATCAGGAGGTATGAATTATGAAAATCCGCAACAAAGCTTTATTAGGTCTTGCAGCGACGCTTCTGACCGCATCTCTCACATGCGGCGTTCAGGCAGAAGAGGATGTTTCCGCAGACGCAGGGGATGGTCTTTATGCATCTGTACAGACGGAGAAGGATTCTCCGGACTGGGTAAAAGCGCTTCCGCAGGCACAGGACGAGGCTGTCACACAGCTGTTTATCGTAGCCGGACTGGGTGAAGACAAGACAACCGCTACCATCTCCATGCATGAGAGAGATGGAGAGGGAGAATGGAAACAGATCCTGTCAACACCTGGCTTTGTCGGGAAAAAAGGCCTGTGTGCGGATGAGGACCACGCGGAAGGCTGCGGCCAGACGCCCATGGGAGTCTACAGCTTCAACAAGGCCTTCGGCATAGCAGAGGATCCGGGCTGCGCAATCCCCTATGTCCAGGTGGACGATGACACCTACTGGTCTGGCGATGACCGGGAAGACATGCATTACAACGAGATGGTAGACATCAAGGACTTCCCGGATCTCGATATGGAGAACAGCGAACATATTGTAGACTATGATTATCAGTATCAGTATTGCCTGAATATCAGCTTTAACGACGACGGGACGCCCGGAAGAGGTTCTGCCATCTTCCTGCACTGCTTCGGACCCGAAAAGCCTTACACCGGAGGCTGTGTTGCCATGCCCGAAAACCTTATGAAACAGGTGATGCAGAAGGTGCAGCCCGACTGTGTGGTTGTTATCGGCACATTGGAAGAGCTGAGTCCGGAACTCTGGGAAGGCTGGGGACTTGCGCCGGCTGAAGAAAACTGATGCACAGCCGACAGAACCGTTAAACGACAGTACAGATAAAAGTCAAAGGAGAGAAGGATGGGCAGATTCTTCCACAGGAATCATACAGAAAAGTCTTTGAGCGAAACGATCCCATACGATCCCGAAAGGCAGTATGCCGTGATCAGAAGCTCCATCTGCACCGGTGAAAAGGTGGCCGGATTCAAAAACAAAGAAGATGGTCACTTTACTGAAGTGATGCTGATCCGCTCTCCTGAGGATGAAAAACAGTTTAAAGAGAGCTATGGCCTCGAGAACGTGAGAGTGGAATATTGACCAGGTATGAGTGATAAAAGACATCGCAGAAAACGGACAAGTCTGAAAAAACGAAAAAAGCAGGTGAGACTTTACCTGCTTTTGTTGTTATGCCTGATCGTCGGCACTGCGCTGGTGATGACGCTGATTCTGTACAGAAAAAACAGGGCGCCGGAAGAAGAGCCCCGGAAGGAATCGGAAAATGTCCCCGCGAGACCGGAGAACATCCCCCCGGAGATCACGGAAACGCCGGAGGAAGAGCCTGTCCCGACCGCGCCGGAATACACGGCTTCTCTGCAGGAAACGGATATCTATACCTTCCTGCAGGGGCCTAAAGCGTGGGGCATGCGGGCTGATTGGTCCGGAAGCTGGTGCAGGGATTACCTGGCGGGCCAGGAGTTCAGCGTATTCGGCTGCGGACTCTGCAATCTGGCAAACCTGTACGGCACACTGACGGATCACGACTGTTCTCCGCTGGATATGTTTTATTATGCGAAGGAAGTTTCAAACTACACGCCGGTGAGCGGCGTGGGAGCCATCGACTGGACGGAACTGAAACAGACCTTACATACGGTGGGGATCGAATGCGAACTCAGAAATAAAGACGATACTTATGAAGAGTTTCAGAAAAACGTACTGGTATCCGGCACGGTGATCGCTTTGATCAGCAGCTATAATGACAGTACATACTGGCAGGATGTGGAAGGACATTATGTAAACCTCTGGCTCTATGACCAGGAGACGGACACGGTCCTTCTGGCGGATTCCGGCAATCCGGAGCACAACCGTCAGCGTATTCCCCTCCGGTATGTGTATGATGCGTTGAAGACGGGCGCAGCCTATCAGTATCTGGCCGTGACCGGAGTAGACAAGAATGCGGATACCTGGCAGCATAACGGCATCCATACAGTCTGGCAGAAGCCTGCTTATTATGCGGCAAAGACGGAAGGTCTGCAGTATGACGTGCAGGAGCCGTCCGTGTCACAGACAGGACGCCTCTCCATGCCTCCTTACGTCAAGGTGGAGACTGCTTATACAGAGGAAGCAAGGCCGGGAACGATACGCTATGTGCAGCAGAATATCCTGAGCGGACGGGAAGAGAATTATTTTTATGCGGATTACTGGGATCCGCTGCCAAACGGAGATACGGAGTGCTATGCGGCTTCCATATCCATGGCGCTGTCTTATATAGGGATCGCCAGAACGGCGGGCACCATCGTCGCCGAGGGACGGCTGGTCGAACAGCCCGGAGCAGAGAAGATCACGCCTTCTTTCCAGGAGGGGATCGACAATTTCCTGAACGGCGGGGGGACCTACAGTCCCGTGGTGCTGCATATCAAGCCTTACGCGGGACGGGCAGCCGGAAACGAGCACTGGGTGGTCATTTCCGGGAAGGTGTCAGACGACACATACCGCATCCTGGACCCCATCGACGCGGAGCACGGATACACCTGGGACGCGGTCATTCACGATACCCAGATGTATTACTGGGACGGATGCGAGGATTCCATCTATGAAGTGTATCAGTATAAGCTTCCGTAAGCTTCAGCCGGCCCACTGCAGACGTTCCAGGATGCGCTGGTAATCGACAGAGCCTTCTTCACAGGGGGTCGGGCAGTAGTCGTTGGTGTCGGTCCGGGAGGAGACAAGGCAGGGGATGACCGAAAGGCCGCTCCGGGTCACTTCTCCGGTTTCGGGATCGCGGGTGAATTCGGCCTGAACGATGACGCTGTCCTTGTCATCCGGGTTCAGATGCCCTCCGTAGCAGAAGTTCCCCATGGAATAGAAGATCGGAACGTCGTTAAAGTATTCCATCCGCTGCAGGATATGGGCGTGGCCGCCGACGATCATGTCGCAGCCCCAGGAGACCATATCATGGGCAAAGGCGACCTCCCAGGCTTCCGGCTCTTTCAGATATTCCACGGTGCCCCAGTGCATAAAGCCGAGGATCAGATCGCAGCCGGCGTTTTTGCAGGCCTGGATGTCGTTCTGTACTGCGGTCCGCCAGGCATATTCGCCTTCCCAGTTTTCAACGGTGTTGTAGGATACGACGCCTATCTTAAGCCCTCCGTCCAGCTCGTGGATCAGGGGGGTGCCGGCACGGGCGTACAGTACGCCGGCAGAAGTGAGGGTATCCAGAGTCTGACGGACGCCTTCTTCCTGAAAATCACCGGCATGGTTGTTGGAGGCGGAGACGGCTTCCACGCTGCCTTCGGTAAGCACCTGCACATAGGCGGGATCGGCCCGGAAGCGGTAGGGCTTCTGGATCGCGTTGTAGGAAGTGGTGAAGGTCCCTTCCAGATTGACCATGGTCAGATCGTCTGCCGAGAAAATATCGTGTACATGGGAGAGAGGATAGGCGTAATCGGTGCCTACCACCGACTGGAAATCCCGGGGCTCGGTTCCCTGCCATTCGATCAGGCTGCCGATGGTGCAGTCTCCGGCAAAACTGAAGGTGTAGGAGCGCGGTCCATCCGGATCTTCGGACTCTTCCGGCTGCTCTTCAGACACCTCCGGCTGCTCATCGGACGAGCCGGGCAGCTGTTCTTCTTCGGCCGCAGCTTCTACGTCCGCAGCTTCTTCCGCCTTTGCTTCTTCGACCGGTTTTGTTTCTTCAGCGGTCTGTACCTCTGTCTCATGCTCGAACGAGCCTGACGTCGCGAGATGTATGCATAAAATGACAAGGCCTGCCGCAAGAATGATAATGCCGATCATCTGTAAGGTTACGATCTGTTTTCTGTTCATTTGAGAATCCTCTTTTTCGGGATCTGTCCGGGTTATCAGGATAATTGTAAAGTATTTCTGCTTATAAAACAAGCCTGTAAAGGAACAAGGGGAAAAATGAAGCCTCCCTGTCGTGAAGGATCATTTTCATAGTGCGGAAAAGTATTTTTTAAAACGCCGGAATGATGACAAAATGATCCCCCGGTATTTAACCATCTGGATGATTACGGCGTAGGTTATTCCAACCTTCAGAGAATGCGGAAGCTGCCGCTGCCGGAAGATCAGTTCATAGCGTTCCTGCAGGAACAGAATAACAGAGGCTCCGTCTTGTAAAACGCTGAAATTTCCTGTTGACAGACGGCGGAGAATTGCGTATAATGAATTCTGCTTTAAAAACTGCGGGTGTAGTTCAATGGTAGAACACCAGCCTTCCAAGCTGGACACGTGGGTTCGATTCCCATCACCCGCTGATACAAAAAGGACGGTTCGTCGGGAACCGTCCTTTTTTCGTACGATATTTCTTATTCGGGAACTGTGGAGAGCGACAGTACCTGTGAATGGATGGAGCCGTCCCCGAATGCGAACGCCTCGGAAGACTGAACGGTCACATCGCTTGTATCTTCCAGGGAGAAGGCCTGGCAGATATTCAGGGTCTCACCGGGCCTGACCTCTGCAGTGAAAGTGGAAGTGTCACTGCGGTTGTCCTCCGGGATCGCCGCCGGACACGGATTTCCATGCTGGAAGACCTGGATCCGTACGTCGACGAGAGCGCTGGAAGTGACGGAACCATTGTTGGTGTAATCGTAGTACAGGAGCAGGCACGGATTTCCGGGGAAATCTTTTGCCAGCCGGCTTCCGGTATAATGAATGGAAAAACGATCGTTTTCAATATCGATAGTGCTGCCCTGGTCCACGTTGGTCACCTGCGAGGCAGGCGCTTTTTCGGTGAGCCGGTTGACTTCGTCATGGATGCTGACACAGTTGGCGGACATGGCGCGGACCGTCAGGGAATCCAGTGAGACGATCTTCCATTTACCGTCCGCCTTGATCAGGGGATAGACGATGTCGGTCTCGGTGAAGACCGGATCAGCCTCATCTCTTTTTTCAGTCAGAAGAGAGAGGATGACTTCCTGGATCTGTTCTTCGGTGAGAGTCGCGGAGATCTCCTGTAATTCAGCGGCTTCAGCGTCTGCAGCTGTTGTGATCTCGTCCGCGGCTTTTTTATCGGAACCTTCTGCAGAGGTCTTATCGGTATCGTCTTCAGAGGCCTTGTCGGTATCGTCTTTGGAGGCCTTGTCGGTATCGTCTTTGGAGGCCTTGTCGGTATCTTCCTTGGAGGCCTTGCCGGCATCATCCTTGGCAGTCTTGTCAGCGTCATCCTTGACGGTTTTGTCGG
>CAMOQF010000070.1 GCA_946622645.1 uncultured Blautia sp. | reverse complement strand
TTGTCGGCGGCTACAACAACTTTGAAGCGCTGGAGGCTGAATTTGACCGTTTTAATGAGTATTATCCCAATGTGGAACTGGTGTTTACAAAGGTTGATGACTATAACAACATGATCGGAACCGTCCTGAACGGAAACGATGCACCTGATATCTACGTCAATTACTCCTGGATGTATGGACGGGAGCAATATAAGGCTTCTATCGATCATGCCGAAGATTTGGCCGATCCCGCTTTGGGTCTTGATCTGGACTGCATCCGCAGCAATATTATTCTGAACACGGACGACGGCACACTTCCGATGGTCCCCGTTTTCTCAAACACCTACGGTATGCTCGTGAACAACAGCCTTTTTGAAAAAGAAGGACTCAGCGTTCCCACAACCTATCAGGAACTGGTGACAGTGTGTGCTGCGTTTCGTGAAAAAGGTTATGACAACCCGATGATGGGCTTCTCCCAAAACGAGGTAACTTCGCTTTTCACGTTGACGGTTTATCCGTTCTTCTGCGGAACTGTGGCGCATGACGCAGAGGCGGTCAGAAAACTAAATGCCCTTGATCCTTCAGCCGGTGAGTACATGCGGCCCGCCCTTCAGAAGCTCGTGCAGTTCCTGAATGATGGCTGCGTAGACCTTGATGCCTGTGCCGAAATTGAAAACAACTATGACGCCGTGATCCTTCGCTTTTTTGAAGGGGACGTACCCATGATGCTCTGTTCCGGAGACGCCGTCTCAGGAACAAAGAAGCGGGAGAGCCGTTCCGAAGCATTTATTGCCAATCCCTTTACATATACCTTTGCCCCGGTTCCCATGTCGGATGAAGGGGCTGACTTCCTTGATATGCCGAATCTGCAGTTCTCTGTCAACAAGGAAAGTGCCAATCTGGACATAGCCAACGAATTTATGCGTTTCCTGATCACGCCGCAGGAACTGAACGAGATGGCGCAGAACAAGGGGCTGATATCGCCGACGAAAGACCTGTCCTTTAACAGCATGTATGCTGCAATCGGGGCCGTTCCGGAAGACCGGATCCTGTCGCCGGAGGTAATCGGATTGACGGATGATGCGGTCATACAGTTGAGGCAGGCCGGTTATCTTGTCGGAACGGGAGCAATGACCATAGATGAGGCAATTGCTGGCTATGGCACTTTTACACAATGATTGACTCTTTTCCGTGTAGTTACGACGGCGGAACTTTCCGCACAATAAGTGTGACGTTCCGGCGTCAATTATCGTACCGGCATAGAGTCAAAGTCCTCATTGTGATATCATTCTGATAATAAAGACATGATGGACGAAACCTATGTTAAACGCAGCGTATTAGGCACCTTGCCCAGAGGAGGCTAATGTATATGTCAGGCAGCAGGTTTGAACTGAACGAAGCGACGATGCATGTAATCGAGGAAATCGGCGGACATATGCCCGGAGGATTCTTTGTTTACAAGGCAGAGGAGCCGGAGGAGCTGATCTACGTCAACCAGGCGGTTCTGGATATCTACGGATGCAAGAGCCTGGAGGAGTTCAAAGTGCTGACCGGCTTTACTTTCAGGGGGATGGTTCATCCGGATGATTATGACAGGGTCAAATCGTCCATTGACCAGCAGATAGATGAAAATGACGACAAGATGGATTATGCGGAATACCGCATTATTCGAAAGAATGGTGCGGTCCGATGGGTGGACGATTACGGTCATTACTCAGAAACGAAAGCATATGGCGGGATCTACGTTGTCTTCATCTCAGACATAACGGAAAAGAAGGAGATGCGGGAAGAAGGCACGTCTTCCCGTGATGCGGTAATTGCTGCGCTGACGAATAACTATAACACTGTCTGGCTGATCAACGACGTCGTGACGGAGGAGTGCTCCCTGTTCCATACGGATATGGATGACGTGCATGCGGAAGCGATCCATAATGCCTTAAGTCACGCCAAATACACAGACACCAAGAAGGAATACGTCGCCACCATGGTCGCTAAGGAAGACCAGGAGCGTATGCAGATCGAGATCGGCCTGCCGTATATTCTGGAACAATTCAAGACAAAAAACCGTTTTTCCGTCACCTTCCTCCGCGATCTGGAAACCGGTCCCAGATACTATCGGATACACTTCGGCAAAGTGTTTATGCCCGGCGGCAGGATCGGCGTCACCATGGGATTTATCGATGTGGACGATGAAGTCCGGCGGGAGCATGCGTTAGAACAGTCACTGGCAGAAAGGAAAAAGGCCGAGGAAGAAAACCGCCGGCTCATGAAAGAGGTACAGTCTGCCGCGCAGCTGGCAGAACTGATGGGTTCCGTATCCTCACTCCTCACTAACATGCCCGCCATGAGCTTCTCGAAGGATGCTAAGACCCGTGTTTATCTTGCCTGCAATCAGGCGTTTGCTGAGTATGCCGGGAAATCCTTTCCGGAAGATGTTGTGGGCCTGACTGACCATGAGATCTTCGACAAAGAGACAGCGGATCATTTTTTGGAGGACGATTCAAAAGCGCTGGAGATGGACGGCGCGTATGTTTTCTTTGAAGACGTACCGGACGCTGCCGGGACGACTTTCCGAAACCTCCAGACGACAAAGCTGAAATTCAAAGATTCTACGGGAAGAACATGCCTGCTGGGCATGTGCGTGGACGTGACCGAAATGACACGCATGAAAACGGTGGAGGCCGAAGCCAGAGCCAGGCAGGGAGAACTGGAAAAGCAGGTCGCGCTGCAGGAGGAACTGCTGCGAAAGGAAAAGCAGCAGAAGGAACTGGACAGCATGATCACCGCCATGGCCTCGGACTACCGCAGCGTGTACCACGTGGACATTGACACGGATGACGCCGTTTGCTACCGGGCCGACCCAAAAGATCCGGACCAGACACCAGTAGGTGTCCATTTCTCATACCATGACAGAATGGCCGAATACGGCCGCCTTTATGTTGACAGTGAATATCTGGAGGACTTCCTGAAGTTCATTGATCCGGACAATGTCCGTGCGGCACTGGCGGAACAGGACATTATCGCCCATCGCTATCTCACCAGACGAAACGGGAATGTGTATTTCGAGATGCTTCGTATGGCAGGTGTGCGGCACCCCGCCGACCGCCCGGATCATATTGTCCACGCAATTGGCATGGGCTTCTCCAATATCGATAAGGAGATGCGCGATTCCCTGGAAAAGAACCGCGCTCTCAGCGAGGCACTGGCAGCGGCAGAGCAGGCAAACAAGGCCAAGACCGCGTTCCTCTCCAACATGAGCCATGAGATCCGCACACCCATGAATGCGATCATCGGGCTCAATAACATTGCTTTGAATGAGCCGTCCGCTTCCGACAAGGTCAAGGAATACCTGACCAAGATCGGCGCGTCCGCACAGCACTTGCTCGGAATCATCAATGACATCCTGGATATGTCCCGCATCGAATCGGGACGTATGGTAATCAAGAGCGAAGAGTTCTCCTTTGCAAAGAGTCTGGAGCAGGTCAATACCATCGTGGGTGGCCAGTGCAGGGATAAAGGGCTTGCTTACGAGTGCGTCACACATGGCAGGATCGACGATTATTACATCGGCGACGTCATGAAACTGAAGCAGGTCATGATCAACATCCTCGGCAATGCCGTCAAGTTCACGCCGGAGGGCGGCAAAATACGATTTGTGATTGAGGAAGGGCCCAGGTATGACGGGCAGGCCACAATCCGGTTCATTATCTCAGATACCGGTATCGGTATGAGCAAAGAATATCTTCCGCATCTATTTGAAACTTTCAGCCAGGAGGATTCGTCGCCTACTAACAAATATGGCAGCACAGGCCTCGGTATGCCGATCACGAAGAGCATCGTGGAACTCATGAACGGCCATATCGAGGTGGAAAGTGAAAAGGGCGCCGGCACCACCTTCAGCGTGACAGTCACGCTGGGCGAGTCCGACCGCATGAGCGGAAGTACCGATGATGGGGAAATCAACCCGCATGAGATGGATGTGCTGGTAATCGACGACGATCCGATCGCGCTGGAGCACGCGCAGATCGTGTTTAATCAGATCGGAATTACCTGCGATGTAGCCGAGTCCGGCTTCGAGGGGCTCGAGATGGTAAAGCTCCGCCACGCCCGCAGGGCGGACTATGATCTGATCCTGATCGACTGGCGGATGCCGGAAATGGACGGTGTCGAGACCACCCGCAAAATCCGTTCTATAGCAGGGCATGATACCCCTATCATTATTCTTACGTCATTTAACTGGGACGGCATTGCCGACGAAGCGAGAGAAGCAGGCGTGGATACCTTCGTGCCCAAGCCGTTGTTTGCCGGGAGCGTCATGGACGAATTCCGGGAAGCTTTCAGACGAAAAAACGAGGCACTGGTAAATCACAGGGCAGACCTTAAGGGCCGGCATATCCTGCTGGCTGAAGACATGGCAGTGAATGCCGAGATTATGGTGATGGTACTGGGAATGCGCGAGATGGAAGTGGATCTTGCTGAAAACGGCAGGATCGCCGTCGAGCTGTTTGGCAGCCATGCGGAAGGTTATTATGATGCCATCCTGATGGATATGCGTATGCCGGAGATGGACGGACTGGAAGCAACAAGGGCAATCCGGGCCTCCGGGCGCGCAGACGCAAAGAGCATCCCGATCATCGCGCTGACCGCAAACGCCTTCGATGAGGACGTTCAGCGCAGTATGCAGGCAGGGCTGAACGCACACCTGTCGAAGCCGGTGGAACCGGAAACTCTGTTTGACACGCTGGAAAACCTGATAAAAGCGTAGCGTAGATTAAGCGGGAGGTAATGGTATGAAAATGACAGGAGAAAATCATACCACCCAAATAGTAATCATTGGGAGTCTTCTTCTTGCCCTGATACTGGTTTCCGGCACGATTTGGATGGGCCATAGCGCGAAGAAGGACACAGAAGACGCGGTGCGGTCCGTCAGCCTGCTGTATCTTGATGAGCTGGCAGGACGCCGGGAACAGGTCGTTGAGGATAACCTCCGGGAAAAGGTGAATACGATCCGCATTGCCATCGACCTGATGACCGGGGACGATCTGAGCGACAAGGCCCGGATGGAGTCCTATCAGACCCGTATGAAGCGGCTGTATAAGCTGGAGAAGTTTGCATTTGTTGATACGGATGGGCTGATTTATACATCCACCGGCACTGAGACCAACATCGGGGAATATGCCTTTGATTACAAGACGCTTTCGGAGCCGGAGATCTCCATCGTGGATCCATCCGACGGAGAAAAGCGCGTAATCATCGCGGTTCCGGTTGACCTTGATTTTCAAGGAAAAAAAATGTCTGTCTGCTTCATGGCCGTGGACATGGACGAAATGCTTTCCGGCGTTTCCGTGACCACGAATTCGCAGGGGGCTACTTTCTGCAACCTTTACACGCAGAACGGAACAGCTTTGACCAATGCCGTTCTCGGCGGCCTTGCGCAGGAAGACAATCTGCTGGACGCCATGCAGATCGCCGTCTTTGAGTCCCCCTATTCTTATGAAAACTTTTCTCAGGAATTCAGCTCCGGAACCCGAGGCGTTGTCTCTTTCACCTATAACGGTATTCGTGAGACCCTTACCTATATCCCTGTCCGCGGCACGGACTGGCAGCTGACCTACCTGATCCGGGAGAGCGTAATCGGCGACAGGATCAGCTCCATTTCCCAGGGAACGGTGACGAGAAGCATTGTCCAATCTGTGCTGACAATAGCAGTTATGGCCGCCATGTTCGGCTTTATCTTTTCCCAGACCAGAAAGAATAATAACTTGCTTCTCGAAAAGGAGACTACAGAGGCTGAGATGCGTGTCAAACAAGAGGAGCTGGAGCAGCGGATCGCGCTGCAGACCCAGCTTGAGGAGCAGAGCCTGGCACTCAGTGATGCCCTGCACGTGGCAGAGGATGCCAGCAGGGCTAAAACCGCGTTCCTCTCCAACATGAGCCATGAGATCCGCACACCCATGAACGCCATTATCGGACTGGATAACATCGCCCTGAACGACCCCGATATCTCGGACAAGACCCGTGACTATCTGGAGAAGATCGGTGCGTCCGCAGAACACCTGCTGCAGCTCATCAACGATATTCTGGATATGTCCCGAATCGAGTCCGGGCGTATGACGCTGAAAAACGAGGAGTTCTCCTTTCCCGAACTTTTAAAGTCAATCAACACCATGTTCAGCAGCCAGTGTCAGGATAAGGGCCTGGAGTACCGGTGCCATCTGAACAGCGAAGTGGACGATTATTATATCGGCGACAGTATGAAGCTGCGGCAGGTGCTGATCAATATCCTCGGCAACGCGGTCAAATTCACGCCGGAGGGCGGGAAGGTTGAATTGTCGGTGGAGCGCAAGGCCAAATACGACGGGAAGACCACGCTATGCTTCACGATTGCTGACACCGGTATCGGCATAAGCAAGGAATTCCTTCCCCGCATTTTCGAGACCTTTGCGCAGGAGGATGACTCCACGACCAATATATATGGCAGCTCGGGACTGGGCCTTGCCATCACGAAGAACATCGTGGAGATGATGAACGGAGGTATCCGTGTCGAAAGCGAAAAAGGCAAGGGTACGACCTTTGTCGTCACGGCAACACTGAGCGATTCTGCCCGAACGAATACTGAGAGTGAAGAAAATGAGATTCATCTCAATGAGATGACCGTTCTGATTGTTGACGATGATCTCATAGCAGGTGAGCACGCCAGGCTGGTGCTTGAAAAGGCGGGTATCGCTTCCGAGATCGCTTCCTCCGGCGCTGAAGCTGTGGAGATGACCCGGCTGCGTCATGCCCGGATGGAGCCTTACAATCTGATCCTGATGGACTGGCAGATGCCTGAAATGGACGGCGTGGAAGCGACCAGGCGTATTCGGGAGATCGGAGGGAATGAATCGGCCATCATTATTCTGACGGCCTACAACTGGGATGATATTCTGGAAGAAGCTCTGGATGCCGGTGTGGACAGCTTTCTGCCCAAGCCGCTCTTTGCTGCCTCTGTTCTGGAAGAGTTCAAGTCTGCGTGGAAGAAAAAGAGCACAGCCGCCCCGCAGGGAAAGACAAAAGCCGTGCTGGAGGGACGCCGCATCCTTCTGGCAGAAGACGTGCAGGTGAACGCTGAGATCATGATTATGGTACTGCAAATGCGGCAAATGGAAGTCGATCACGTGGAGAATGGCAAAATCGCGGTTGAGGCGTTTGCCTCCCATCCCGAAGGATATTACGACGCGATCCTGATGGATATGAGAATGCCGGAGATGGATGGGCTGGAGGCCACAAGGGTGATTCGGGCAATGGAACGCGAGGACGCCAGGGAGATTCCCATTATCGCACTGACCGCGAACGCCTTCGATGAGGACGTGCAGCGCAGCCTTCAGGCAGGACTGAACGCACATCTGAGCAAGCCTGTCCAGCCGGAGGCTCTGTTTGAGACACTGGAGACCTTCATCAAGGACTGATGAATGAATACCGCAAGGAAAAGAACTGTGCGGAACTGGAGAGCGAAGAAGATGAAGAGTAACACGGAAATAAAAATGGCCTCCGGGGTCTCTCCGCTCGGCGCATGGGCATTCGCGCTCGGCACCAGTGTTGGCTGGGGTTCCCTCGTTGTTACCAGCAATACTTATCTGGCACAGGCCGGACCCTGGGGCAGCGTACTGGGACTTATCCTCGGCACCGTGATCATGGTGGTCATCAGCAAAAACTACGCCTATCTGATTCACAGCTTCCCCGAACCGGGCGGAGCTTATGCGTACAGCCGCGATGTGTTCGGCTATGATCACGGTTTCCTGACGGGCTGGTTTCTGGCACTGACCTATTTTGCGATGCTGTGGGCAAACATGACATCCATTCCTTTGTTCGCACGCTGCTTTATGGGTGATGTATTCCAGAAAGGGTATCTGTATAGTCTGTTCGGGTATGATGTGTATTTTGGAGAAGCGCTTTTGTCCATTGCGGCGCTCCTTTTGACGGCGCTGCTATGTTCGAAGGCGCACAGGATCGCCTACCGGATCATGATCGCATTGGTCTGCCTGTTTGCCGTGGGAATCACGGTGGTTTTTGCAGGCTCTCTCGGCGGGCTGTCCGGTTCTTTTTCTCCGGCTTTTGTGCCGGACGCAAGTGCCTTGTCGCAGATCGTCAAGATCACAGTCATTTCGCCCTGGGCGTTTATCGGATTCGAAAGCATATCCCACAGTGCGGAGGAGTTTGCGTTCAAAAAAAGCCAGACATTCCGCGTGCTTTTGATCGCGGTTCTTGCCACCACAGCCCTGTATGTGTTCGTAACGCTGCTCTCCGTGACCGCTTACCCGCCGCAGTACAATTCATGGCTGGAATACATCCATGACCGCGGCAGCCTCTCCGGGCTGGAAGCGCTGCCCGCTTTCTACGCGGCAGATCATTATATGGGCAGCTTCGGCGTCGCCGTGCTGATGGCGTCCCTTCTGGCACTTATCATTACCAGCCTGATCGGCAACCTGACGGCAATCAGCCGGTTGTTCTGCGCTCTGGGAAGGGACAAGGTACTGCCCGGCATGTTTGCCGACCTGAACCACAGCTTTGCGCCGGAAAAGAGTATCTGGCTGGCCGCAGGTTTTTCTGTGCTGATCCCGTTCATCGGCAGGACGGCCATCGGCTGGATTGTAGACGTCACGACCATCGGTGCTGCGATGATCTATGGCTTTGTGTCCGCCGCGGCCATGAAGCTGGCGAGGCAGAGGTCCGACCGGACTGAACATATTACAGGTGCGATCGGATTGGCCGTGATGATTGGCTTCGGACTCTATATATTCCTTCCAAACCTGGTCTCGACCGACTCCATGGAGAAGGAAACATATTTTCTGTTCATCGTATGGAGCGTGCTGGGCTTCATCTTCTTCAGAACGATCCTGCAAAGAGACAGGGAGCAGCGATTCGGCAAGTCGATTGTCGTCTGGGTGGCTCTTCTGTCGCTGGTCCTGTTTGTAGCTTTGGTCTGGATGCGCCAGTCCATGATCTCCGCCAATCAGCAGATGCTTTCCAATATCCAGACTTATTATGAACAGACAGGCGACGGTTCTGCCCTTCGGCTTGCTGACGAGAAGTTTATCGAGGAACAAATGGCGATCCTGGATCGTGCGGACGCCAGAACCGTGCTTATGACGACAGGAATGTTCGTGTTTTCTCTGATGATCATGATGACGAACTATTCCTACATGAACAGGCGGAACCACGAAAGCGAGCGCATTGCGAACACTGATCCGATGACCGGTGTCAAGAGCAAATATGCCTACATGAGGCAGGAGAAGGATCTGGACGATGCGATCCGGCAGGAAAGAACGAAGGAGTTTTCTGTCGTTGTCTGCGATTTGAACGGGTTAAAACAGATCAACGACACCTATGGTCACAAGGCCGGAGACGACTATATCCGCGCTGCAAGTAAAATGATCTGTGAAATATTTCAACATAGTCCTGTTTTCCGCATAGGTGGTGATGAGTTTGTCGTGCTCCTGACAGGCCATGACTATAAAGAACGTGAATTACTGCTCGAAAAGCTGAATCAGGAGTCCGAAGCAAATATCGGGAACGGCAAGGTTGTTGTGGCCGCCGGTATTGCGGATTACCTGCCGGGCGGGGATGCAGATGCACATTCTGTCTTCCAAAGAGCCGACAGGCTGATGTACAGCCGGAAACAGCAGCTCAAGGAAATAGGAGTGGGAAGATGAACCGAAGACCATCGTTACAGGGAGGAACGGATATGCCTATCGGATCGGACAATATGCAAGCAAGAGATAGAAAACAGATCCTGATCGTGGAAGACGAAGCGATCAACCGTGAATTGCTGACGCTGGTACTGCAGGAGAGCTATACTCTGAGATATGCAGCGACCGGGGAGGAGACCCTGAAGGAGATATTTGAAAATGCCGGATCTCTGAGCCTTGTACTCCTGGATCTGAACCTGCCGGATGTCAACGGAAAAGACATTTTGCTGAAGATGAAGCAGGAAGGCCTTCTTGACCGGCTTCCGGTCATTGTCCTGACGGCGGATAAAGATGCGGAGGTCGAGAGCCTGACGATGGGAGCTATGGATTTCATTCCAAAGCCATACCCGCGGCCGGAGGTCATACAGGCACGGGTGCGCCGGACAATAGAACTGTCCGAAGGACGGGTCATTATCGGACAGACAGAGCGTGACTCGCTGACAGGGCTGTATAACAGGGAATATTTTTATCTGTATACAGAGCAGCTCGACGCCCGTCACAGCGACGTCCTGATGGACGCCATTGTGATCAACATCAACCATTTTCATATGATCAATGAGCGTTACGGACGGCAATACGGAGACGAAGTCCTAAGAAGGATCGGAGAAAAGCTGCAAACCGCCGTTTCCGATGGGATCGGCATAGCCTGCCGGAGGGACGCAGATACATTCCTGATTTATTGTCCGCACCGCGGCGATTATACGGGGCTCCTGGAAATGATATCGGAGAACGCTGCGGGCGAAGGGAAAGATGAGAACATTGTCCGTCTGCGGATGGGTGTATACCCGCGTGTGGATAAAACAATCGATATTGAAAGAAGGATCGACCGGGCGAAGCTGGCTGCTGATACAGTGCGCAGCACTTTCACAAAGGCAGTTGCCATCTATGACAGTGCCCTTCATGAGTCCTCCATCTTTGCAGAGCAGCTGTTGATTGATTTCCCCAAAGCGATCGAAGGACATCAGTTTCTGGTGCATTATCAGCCTAAATACAGCATTCAGGGCGAAACGCCGGTGTTAAGCAGCGCCGAGGCGCTGGTCAGATGGAGTCATCCGGAGTTTGGCATGATCAGTCCCGGCGTGTTCATCCCGCTGTTTGAACGGAATGGACTGATCCAGCAGCTTGACCAGTATGTCTGGAAAGAAGCCGCCGGTCAAATCAAAGACTGGAATGACCGGCTGGGTATATCCATCCCGATTTCTGTGAATGTCTCCAGAGTGGATATGTATGATCCGAATATTGTGGATGGTTTTGTCTCGCTGGTCGCAGAAAGCGGGATCAAGAGGAGCGATTTGCTCCTTGAGGTTACAGAATCCGCCTACACAGAGGATTCTGAGTATATTATCCGAACGGTGGAGAACCTTCGTAGCGCAGGATTCTTCATCGAGATGGACGATTTTGGCTCGGGATACTCCTCTTTGAATATGCTGACAGACCTGCCTGTTGACTCGCTGAAGCTGGACATGCAGTTTATACGCAGCGCCTTCAAAAACGGCAAAAACATCCGTATGCTGGAAATCGTCATCGAAATCGCAGATTCGATCTCCGTACCCGTCATTGCGGAGGGCATCGAGACAGCGGAACAAATGTTTACGCTGAAATCCATGGGCTGCGATATGGCGCAGGGGTATTACTTTTCGAAGCCGGTCCCCGCGGACCAGTTTGAAACGTTCCTGCTGGAAAAGAACCCTGATGAGCCGCAGGCAGCTCCTGCCAGACAAGGGAACCAGCGGCACCTGTCCCACGACAAGCATACCTATGACGCCATGCATGACCCGCTGACCGGGCTCTACAACTACAGCGCGTTCGATATGCTCCTCCACGATGCGGACATAAAGCATACAGCTTTGCTGCTCGCAGAAATGGACGGCTATGATGAACTGAAGGAATCCCAGGGGATCAGCACTGCAGACCATATGCTGCGGAACGCGGCGTCCGCCTTAAAAGAGAGCTTCCGGTCTTCAGACTTTATATGCAGGATCCGTGAAAAGGAGTTCGCTGTAATTCTGCCGCGCGTTCACAGTGACCAGCGGGAAATTATTCTCGAAAAGGTACAGAAAGCATGTGAAGGTTTCCGCAGCGGAGAGTATAGATATCCTGTAAATCTGTATGTTGGGCTTGCATTCGGCGATAGTGAGAACTCGAACCCGGATCTGTATCATGAAGCAGATTATGCGCTGACACGGGCAAAGCAGTCATAACAGGGGAACTCTGCGGAACGGATTCGGACTTCCGGATCCGGTGAGGAAAAGGAAGAAGAAAAAGCGCTGATCGCCAGGACGCACAACAGCAATCCTGACAGCAGGGAATACGGCACTCCCGGCGGAAACGATATGGATGATTATATCTATCTTCTGAGCGTGGATGAGGCGGATGCCCTTGACAAAAATGTCCTGAAAGCCGGCCAATGGTACGATATGGCCAACCAGTGGTGGTGGCTGAGATCGCCCGGAAAGAGGCAGAGCGACGCAGTATACATCCTCGGAAAAGCGGCAAACCTGATGGGAAACGGCGTTCATTATTCTATGGGGGTCCGGCCTGTGATCAGGGTCAGATACGCCGGCAGTACGGCGGACCTGTTATCTGCGATCTCCACAGGCAGAAGGCTGAACAGGATTTGAATTGATTGAATTTTACGAAAATTTAGAATATTAGCACTCGCACTTGACGAGTGCTAATATATGTGTTATATTACACATAGAACAAAGGAAAAGAGGAGATCAAGAAACATAGTTCTCC
>CAMOQF010000069.1 GCA_946622645.1 uncultured Blautia sp. | reverse complement strand
AGGCGCTGAATATGCTGAAGGAGTTCTATGAAAGCTTCTCTCACCGCGAGGGCAAGTAATGAGAAGAGATAACGGATAACAGGGGCTGCATTCTGAGTGGAATACAGTCCCTGTGTGTTCTTTCTGTTATGAAATAATTCTGATCAGCAGAGGCCTTTGTTGTGGCGCTCGATGGAATCGGCGATGCGTTCCATGCCGGTCTCAAGGATGCGCAGATGGCATGTGAACCATCCGCGTCATTGGTACTTCAGGTCTTCGACAGGAAATAGAATTGCAGAGATGATTTCTCCTCTTGATTTTCTTCTGTGATAGGAATATAATAACTTGGTGTTAGATAGTTCTAATTTTTGTTACCAACGCATTGCCCCAGAAAGATGCTTGAAAGAAATTAGGGAATATTTTTTTGCAGTATGGTTATAGAAAGCTAACTGTCAGGAGCAACCATCGCCGGTGACGGCCGGGGACGCAGCAAGAGTATTGAAGGAGGTAAAACAATGGGCCTGTTTAAAAGCTTTGTAAGTCAGACTCGGAAACCTGAGGGACTTCTCGGGAAGATGATGCTCAGCGGTATGAATTCCGGACACGCCAAATTGGCAGACTGGGGCTTTACACACCTGCCTGAAATCACTCCAGAAAAGGCAGTGGATCTGGGCTGCGGCGGCGGACGGAACGCCGGGGAGCTGTTGAAAAGGTACCCGAACGCCCATGTAACAGCTATTGATTATTCGGAACTGTCTGTAGAGAAGGCAAAAGAATACAACAAGACCATGATCACTGCAGGGCGCTGCAAGGTTCAGCAGGGGGATGTATCGGATCTCCGACTCGCTGCCGAAGCGTTCGATCTCGCCACGGCATTTGAAACCATTTACTTCTGGCCGGGAATTGAGAGATGCTTTGCACAGGTGGCGAAGATACTGAAACCCGGCGGAACCTTCATGATCTGCAACGAATCGGACGGCATGGACCCCACAAGTCTGAAATATGAAAAAATCATTGACGGCATGAAAAACCATACCGTGGAGGAAATTGCGTCGGCATTGAAAGCTGCCGGTTTCTCGGAAGTAGTGAGCGATCATCACCCGTCCAAGCCGTGGATTACGGTACTGGCGAAGAAATAGAAAAGGAAGAACCGGAAGTGATGCAGCTTGTTTTAAGGAGGCGCTGCAATGCAATTTGATGAAATGGGAAACAAATCCGGAAAGACGCTGATGCTGCTTCCGGGGACAGCCTGCGACTATCAGACAAACTTCGGTACCGTACTGGAAAGACTCGGAGAAAAATATCACCTGATCTGCGTCAATTACGATGGGTTCGACGGCAGTGACAGGATCTTTCCCGACATGGTCACGGTCACTGAAAAGATAGAAAAGTATATCCGAGACAACTATAACGGGAAGATCGACGGCGCTATCGGCTCCTCTTTGGGAAGCAGCTTTGTAGGCCAACTGGTACAGCGGGAAAATATACATATCGATCACGCTATCTTCGGCAGTCCGGATCTGGATCAGAGCGGAAAATTCAGCGCATGGCTGCAGTCTAAGCTGGTAGTTCCTCTTTTGACCGGCTTTACAAAGAACGAAAAAAGGAAGAAAAAAACCAGAGAAAAACTCAAGAGCTTTTTTGAGATGAATGATGAGACCGCAGACCGGTTCATGGGCTGCTTCGCAAAATTCAGTCCGGAGTCCATTAAAAACGAATATTACACGGACCTGCTCACCTGGCTCAGGGACGATATTCATGTGGAGAACACGAAGGTCCATTTCATCTATGCCAACAAGATGGGTGAAAAGTATCTGAAGCGCTATAAAAAGTATTTCCGTGATCCGGATATCCGGGAATTTGATATGCAGCATGAGCAGTGGCTTTTCGGCGGTGAGCAGTATACCGCTCCGGTGCTGACAGCGATCGATGAGTTTATGGAAGCTTGTAAAAAGAAGGGGGAAAAACAATGAAACGCGGATTAAAAGGTCAAAAAAGATGAGATACACAGGAATGCCTATGGGCATGTGGGCTCTGTTTGCAACTTCTTTCAGGAAACATCTATCATCGGTCTGCGGATATGATTCTGAAACGGCAAAAGTGATTACAAATAAGGCAAAGCCTCGATATAAGGAAATCATCCGGCGCCTTCCGGAATTTGAGAAAGCAGATCGGTTTAAAATGAACATTGTAAACTGCGCCATGCTTTCCGCTTTTCTTCTGAATCTGCCGGAGAGACCGACGGTGGAAACGGCAACAGAGTATTATCGCTCGTCCATGATGACCGCTCCCATGAAGTGGTTCTGCCGGATGAGCGGGATGAAGAAATTCACGGAATCCGATACAGACGGGATGGCGAAAACCGCAGCTCTGCAAGCAGCGGACCGGAATCCCTATTCCTGGAACATGGAATTTCTGCCTTACCCGGACGGCAGCGGTTACGAGGCACGGTTCACAAAATGCGGTATCTGCACGCTGATGAAGGAGCTGGGGTTATATGACCTGGTTCCTGCCATGTGCCGCCTGGACTATACCATGAGTGAGGCGGGCGGTGCGTCGGAATTCGTGCGGGAATACACACTGGCCTCCGGCGGTCCCTACTGCGACTGCGGATACAGAAGAAAGGTCTGACGCGATGAAATACCACATTGAAAAAAACACGGTACAGGAGACGCTGGTCATTCCTCTTTTCGGGAGGCTCGTGTGCTCTGAGCGTTTTCCGGAGCTCTTCTCCGACCCGGAGGCGGAGAGAATCTGCAACAGCCTGGACTACGATTTTGCGGAAAAGCGGAAGAAGATGGAATCGGCCGCTGGTCTGTTCGGCGCACTCGAGGTGGCACAGCGCCAATACGACCTCCGCTGTGAAGTGGAGCGCTATTTGAAGAAGCACCCGAAAGCGGCTGTAGTCAACCTTGGCTGCGGTCTCGACGACACTTTCTCCAAGGTCGACAACGGAGCGTGCAGGGGATATAACATCGATTTTCCTGATGTGATCCGGGTGCGGAACGACCTTCTCCCCGCAGGCGATCGGGAGACAAATCTTGCCTGCGATCTGAATGATCCTTCCTGGATGAATGAGATCGACGCATCGGGCGGCGCAGTCTTTTTTGCGGCGGGCGTGTTTTACTATTTCAGGACGGAGGACGTGAAAAAACTGTTTTGCGCTATGGCAGAGCGATTCCCCGGAGGCGTGCTCGCCTTCGATTCCTGCAACGAGCGCGGCGCGAAACTGATGCGGAAGACCTGGCTGAAGGAGGCCGGGATCACCGACGTGAGCGCCTTTTTCTCCCTGGAGGACGAGTCGGAGCTTAAGGGATGGAGCGACCGTTTCGCTTCCGTCACGGCCAAAAGCTACATGCGTGGATATCGGGATATTTATAATAATGTCGGCGCGTTCCATAAGCTGATGATCCGCTTCTGCGACGGACTTGTGAAGATGAAGATCATAAAGATCGTCTTCGGAGGATAATTCCATGACAAGAAAAGAACAGATCAAAAGCGCCTATAAGCTGACGGGAGGGCATGCCGGCTTTTACGACGGGATGATGACCTATGCCACTCTCCCGGGAAAGGTGATTTGCCGGGTCGTCTGGAACATGGACGGGGAAAAGAACCTTCGGTATCTGGAAAAGGCGCTTTCCGGCATTCCGGAGGACTTCTCCGGGAAGCTGCTGGAGGTCCCCGTCGGAACCGGCGTACTGACTATGCCGGTCTACCGGGAGCTGCCAGATGCGAATATCACCTGTCTGGATTATTCAGAAAACATGATGGCGGCAGCACGGGAAAAAGCACGGGCCATCGGGATAAAAAACATCACTTTTCAGCAGGGCGATGTCGGCGCATTGCCCTTTGAAGACGAGAGCTTCGACATCGTGCTGTCCCTCAACGGCTTTCACGCCTTCCCGGACAAGGAAGCCGCTTATCTGGAAACTTACAGGGTTCTGAAACCCGGCGGCACCTTCTGCGGCTGCTTCTATGTGCAGGGAGGTCATAAGCGGACCGACTGGTTTATCCGTCACCTTTATCAGCCGAAGGGGTTCTTCACACCGCCCTATGAAACGGCTGAGAGCCTTCGTACCCGTCTTTCCGGGCTTTACAGGGAAGCGGAAGTTACGATGGTGGAAGGAATCGGATGCTTCTGCTGCAAAAAATAAAGGAGTTTTCAGAGCACGAAAGAAAAAGTCCTTCCGATTGACCCGGCAAGACATAAAGTTACTGTTTTGAGGAGAAATCAGATATGGCGAGAAAAGATTCAGAGAATCAGAAGAAATCCATGAGCAGACTGTTTCGGGGCAAGGCGATCTTCAAACCGCTGAATACTGGCAGGATCGACGAGCATGTGGCCTGTGTGCGTGAGTGGGTGGCAAATATTTTCTTTTATACGAAGAACGGCACCACGATCATGATCGATGCGGGCTACAATTATGCCAGACTGAAAGAAAAAATGGGCTGGCTGGACATGGACCCGGCATCGATCAAACATATCCTGATCACGCATCAGGATACGGACCACGTCGGTGCCTTGGAGCGGGACAGCGAACTTCTCTTCAAGGGCGCGACAGTGTATATCGGGGAGATCGAGAACCGGTATCTGACCGGCGAGGTCAGGAGGAAGGTGTTTCACGGAGCATACAGGCTTCCAATGGTCAAGACGGATAATCGGAAGATTCTGCTAAAAGACGGCGAAGTGTTTCAGATCGGGGATATCAAAGTCGAATGCATTCTGGTTCCTGGACACACTTGGGGACACATGGTCTACCTCATCGATGATGAGTATTTGTTTACCGGCGATACGATCTGGTTCGGTGCGGACGGCGGCTACAGCTTTATCAGCACGCTGGCTGAGGATAACAAGCTGGCGGTGCAATCCCTTGCAAAGCTGGAAAAGAATCTCCGCAGCAGAGGGCAGTCCATAAAGATCATTACCGGTCATACCGGCTGGACGGATAACCTTGACTTTGCTTTTAAGCACAGAACAGAGATCTGTAAACCGTTCACCAAAAAATATACGGATCCGTCCGCGCCGTACGACGGCTACATAGAGGACGATGACACCGAAGAAAGTGCGAGAAATATACTTCTCAGAAAGGTGGCAATCAAATGAAGGCAGATTATAAGAACTGGGTACCGAAAAGCATGGTCTATGGGCTCACAGGCGGGACGCTTGCCGCGTTTGTCCTGTTTCTTCTTTTCGGAGCAACAGACATGATTCTTCAGGGAACGCCGAGACTGATCTGCGGGATCATTTTCGGGATCGGCACCCTGGTTCTGCTGTTCTTTACCGTGTGGATGGGAGCGCTGCACAGGACATTCGACTACAACGGAAAGCGGAAACTGGCAAAGACGATCATTGACGGCACCGCGAAATACGTAACGATCCCGGATGGCGGAACCGGCCTGGATGTGGGCTGCGGCAGCGGCGCACTGACCATTGCCTGTGCGAAGTGGAATCCGAAAGCGACAATGGTCGGCTGTGATATCTGGTCCGGGGCGTACAAGGCAGATTTTACGAAGAAACGCTGTGAGGAAAATGCCAAAGCAGAGGGTGCGTCCAACGTTCGCTTTGAGGAAGGCAATGCCATCCGTCTGCCGTTTGAAGACGAGAGTTTCGATGCCGTCACCAGCAATTATGTTTATCACAATATCACCGGTCATGATAAGCAGAAACTTCTTCTGGAGACCCTGCGCGTGCTGAAAAAAGGCGGCACCTTTGCTATCCATGACCTGATGAGCAAGGCCCGCTACGGCGATATGGACGACTTTGTGCGAAAACTGAAAGCGGAAGGCTATGAGCAGGTTCGCTTGATCGATACCACCGACGGGACCTTTATGGGCAGGAAAGAAGCCTCGTGGCTTGGACTTGCCGGTTCCACGCTGCTGATCGGAAAGAAATAAACATAATGCTCTGTGCGGTCAAACGGCAGATCTTTTTCTCTCATGATTTCTCTATCCCCAATCCGCCAAGACCTTTTTTAGTCTCCGGTCAATATCGATCCGTGTTTCTCTGCACTCCTTCGGGTGTTCTTTTCCGGCCTTGAACATAAAGGAAACCAATAGTCCGGAGCCCACCGGCAACATCATTTTCAGCATGGACTCGGGAAAGGTAAAGTGCGTCCCGTATTCATAGAGCCAGCTTTCGTATGTGCAGTCATGCGGCCGTCTGGCAAGGCGATCCTCCATTCTGCGGATGTATCTGCAGGTATCCCAAAGCACGTCATCCTCCGCACCGATGAAGATGAG
The DNA here is from genome assembly GCA_946622645.1 of uncultured Blautia sp. Classification (GTDB taxonomy): domain Bacteria; phylum Bacillota; class Clostridia; order Lachnospirales; family Lachnospiraceae; genus Blautia_A. The sequence goes on along the minus strand of CAMOQF010000069.1, from coordinate 6,435 downwards.
CTTCCCGTGGATATTCTCTACCTTGATCCGCTCTTCCTCTCGGATGGGATGCTTCTTCTCGGATTCGTCGAACATGTTCCGTGAAGCGACCTTATCGCCGCCTGCCTTGGATTCCTCCTGAATCTTTTTCCAGTATTCCGGATGCCGATAGGCATAGGGCAGATAAGGCAGCGGCTCGTTTTGCCATGATACAGAGGATTCGTTATCACCGGGCCTCTCAGTCGCACCGTCCTTGCCGTCGCGGTAGAAGCCCTCCATCACAAAGTCCGGGGGCGAGATCGCAATCGTCAGCGACAACTCTGAATAATAGGATGCCGCCAGAAGCGCCATCATTCCTGTGGTGGAAGCACCCACAACCCCGATCATTTCACAGCCTTGTGCTTTCATAAACTTGATCGCTTTGCTGAAGCGCTCCAGCGGATAGTTGTGATGCCCGTAATCTCTCTTATCCGGCGACATCGCCATCACATGGATACCCTGCTGATTCAGCCATTTCGCCCCGGTCCGGGCCATGCGGTCCTCCGCGCTGTCGCCCAGCATGAGGATGAACCCCCTTTTACTCTCGGCCGATGCCGGATACCACGCTCCGTTATATCCATCGGACTCTATTCTGAATACCTGCCTTTTCATAATAAACCTCCCTCAAAACAAGGAGCAAATCCATGATGTCATCTATCCTGATCTATGGTTTATTATAGTTAGATATTGCTAATTCGTCAAGTACAAGCGCTGTGGAAATGTTTGAATCTCCACAGCGCTTCTGGTTCCTATTTACTTATCCGGCTGACATATCCTCTATTGAATCTCCATGCCGCCATCGCATTCTATGGTCTTTGCACAGGCCGGGTCACCGACCACACTCCCAATGGATTCTCCGCCGCCGGTGATCCTTCCGGACACGGCGCATTCGCGGATTTCAAAAGAGGACATCACGTCACTGCCCTCCATCATTTCTTTCCCAGCACCGATGAGGCCGCCTACAGAATCTGTGGTACCGGAAACATGGATGGTAACATCCTGCACGGTGCAACCGGTAATCTGTGCCGGTGCAGACGGATCATAGCTTCCGCCGAAGCCCAGCAGGCCGCCTACAAGGCGGTTACCTTCCCCGCTGACTGTGAGCACTGTATTCTTTGCGATGCAATTTGTGATCGCAGGGGCACCCCACGGTGCGCCGCAGACTGCACCGAATCCCCATGTGGCATTGCCCTCTGCGGTGATGCTGCCGCCGACTGCAGTGCAGTTTTCAATGGAACTCATGGTTGTGCCGCCCGCAATCAGTCCGGCACACGCGCCGTCATCGCCAAGCACAGTAATATCGGCTGTGGCGGCACAATCGGAGATCAGGTCAAAGCCGGTTCCCACGATGCCTCCGATCCCCTGCATGCCTGTCAGAACATTCTCTCCAACGAGATCGATGTTTGCGACCTTGCAATTCATAAATTGCAGCCCAACTGCACCACCTACGAGATAAGCTCCCGATACATTTACGTTTTCGAGGACAAAATCGCCGATGTATGCTTCTGCAGCCTCTGTTCCGCTGGCACATCCAAACAGTCCGGCCCCCATGGGAGTATCGGCAGCTACTGTCAGATTGAAAATCTTATGGCCTTGTCCGTCAAAGGCGCCGGCAAAAGCATAGTGCGGATGCGGGACCTCAGCATCTTCCGGGGCGTCAGACCTTGGCTGAAACGCTCCAATGGGCTTCCAATTCTCGTACTCAGATAGATCAATGTCGTCGATCAACACATAGTGTGCCGTCAGATCATCACGTACATGGTCCATTTGCCCCGCCGTTGAGATCTGCCATGGATCTTCCGCTGTCCCGCTGCCCCCGGCAAAGACTGCTTCTGCCGAAGCCGTTACAGGGAACACCAGCAAAAGCGCGACCACAAGCAGAATCGAACACCATTTTCTCTGCATAGAAATGCCTCCTCTCAAATTATGGCAACATGGTTAGTTTCCTCTTACTATTGTAGGACACCATTTTCGCTTCATCCAGCCCAAAAACAATTCGTTTTTTCCCAAAATCAGTATTCTCTCGGGAGCACTCCAAAACGGCGCCTGAACGCTTCGGAAAACTGACCGGCTTTGACATAACCAACTGTTTCTGCCACTTCTCCGACCGTATACATTCCAGTACGAAGCAGTCTTGCTGCCTCGCACAGTCTGCATTCAATGATATATGCATGCAGGGGCATTCCGTACTGTTTCTTGAAGTCTCCGGTAAGCTTGGAGGGGCTCACGCCATAGTCATGTGCCAGCGTGGAAATACTTGGCGCCGAAGTATACTCGCGGTCAATTCTTTCTTTTACTGCCCGCACAAGCTCCGCATCGTCAGGCCGAAGCCTGTTCTGGTGCTCTCCCATTGCATCCCGCATGCATATTGCCAGCAATTCATGCACAACCCCTTCCGCGCGCATCATGGCAAAGCGATCGGTAATATCGCTCAGATGATGAAACGTGCCCAGCATAGCTCTGAGCTCCCGTGAGATCGGGAATCGCCGTCCGTTCAGCTCCTGAGTGATTTCCGCCACATCTGTCTCTGAAAAATATTGGCTCAAAAGTGACACCGCATAGCTTCTCGGAATGTTGATGGCGTGAAAGGCAAATTGTGCGCCTGCTCCGTAACACATTGCTTCGTCTGATCCGTCGCCGAGGCACAGGCATGCCTCCCATGGATCCAGCCTGAATGCATGATTATGGTTACATGAATGCCATACTACTCCTTCCCCCAGACAAAATAGCAGGCGGAGGTCACCCCCCACTTTACCTGACACCTGGGCTTCTCTTTCATAGCACATGCTCCAATTGGACAGGCTGATACCATTCGTCGTTGTCAGGCAGGAAATGTTGCCACAGCCCAGTTCTGATGGCAGCTGCACGGTCAAGGCGGGTGCTGTCCGGGTTAATTGGTACAGCTCTGACAATGCTTTTTTGGCGTTCATGGTTTATTCCTCCCTTTCCCGGAGAGCATCTTCTGCTTTCCTCAAAGGCTGTTCAGTTCCTGGGCCATTCGCTCCGGATAAAACAGCGCCATATCTCCGTGATCCATGCCCGCAAAGCTTTTGAAAACAGTATCAGGGACAAACTTCTTCATGTACTTCAGATCCCAATCTCTGGCTTTGCGTTCTTTTTCCGCATACCAGTAATGAATCTCGCTGCAAAAACGCATGGTTTTCTTCGGCATTTGATAGTTGTTGCAGGAATCGAAGGTATTCCACAGCGTCTTATACGTGCAGTGACGGAACATATTGGCTAAGTATTTCAGATCCTCCTCGCTGTACTGGGTGGAGCTGAAGGCCTTCACTATCACGTTTTCCCCGCCTAGCTTGCCGAGGGCCATCATGCCGAAATCGCGCAACGCAATCAACCGGGTCAGGAGCCACGGTAGCTGATAGGGCGTGATCCCTCCGTCCATGACGTAGTGCCGCGCTTTCAGCTTTCCGTCCACCGCCATCCGCAGAACGATGCTGCCGCCCATGGAGCAGCCGTAGATCGCCTTTACTTCACGGATCCCTTTTTCCAGAAGGTCATCCGCCAGCTGAGACGCGATCCTCTCCACCGAGCTGAACTCAGAACCATTCTCAAGGTCATATCCCGGGATCGCGGGGATCAGCAGGTGATAGTCTTTTTCCAAAAGCGGAATAACATTTTCAAAGTAATCCCAGGTCACCAGCGACGGGTGGATCAGCAGAATGCATTCCGGGTTCTCTTTCCCATACTCATAAATTCTCATGCAGATCATCCCCTTTTTTACCTCTCATACGATAAAGCCCGCATCCTGCCCGCGCATATCCGATGCAAAACAGCCCTGTGTGAAGCGGTAAAAGTGTTCTTTGTCCAAATGCTCACACATACCGAGGTTTCTTCCGGTCATTTTATAATCAAGGCTGCTCTCTGCCATCCTCCTGCATGCTGTCTCCATCTGCGCAGGATGCATGGCACTTACTTTGGTAATCATTCTTCTACGAGTTCCAAATGCAGGATCTTCAAGCGGGCATGCCAAACGGCAGTGCGCACATTATCAGCGTCAGAACCAGGGTGACCATTTTTTCCACTCCTTATTTCAGGATCAGGGTCATGATCCCGGAGAGGACAGCAGATGTAACTGCCATGCCAACGGTTCCCATGATCCATTTCTGTTTCTTTTCCTTCGCCGTGATATACGGCTGTAAATCCTCCGTGCCTGGGATGATCCAGGCTTCGGTATGGCCTACCCAATACTCATCGATCAGAAAGCGGTCGATCAGATTCATGATGGACAGGATCACGAAGCTCTGCCAAAAACCGGGCCAAAAGCCGCACGCACCGTTGATCGCATATACGCACACCAAAACGTAGATCAGATAGCCCGGAAAGCACAGGCTTTTGAAGCTCAGGCTTCTTTTTCGGATCTCCTCCGCTGTCGTCAGGCCGAGCTTTACAACGCGATCCTGCACCTTGGGATCGTACAGGTGCACCATACCAACGGCGCCGTTACGGATGCCGAGGGCGCAGATAAGGTACAGAAGAAGCCCCAGCCCGAGGCCTTCCACAATCAGTTTGAGTGCAATCATCTGTCGTCCGTCCTTTCGGCCTCCTTTACTGCCCGTATGCCCCCGAGGAACATCACGATCCAGCCGAGGCTCTCAAAACCTGACGCGAAGCCGTTGAAGGGCAGCGGAAGAATCAGTTCCAGCAGAAATCCGATCCCGGCCACAAGAAGCGGGGCCGCCAGCACCCAAAGCTTTTTCAACGGCAGTACACCCTTCAGAACAATGGCGATCCAACCGCCGGTGGAGGTGATCCCCAGTACGGCAAACGATACCCAATACGGGACTGCCTGCACCGTATACGATCGGTTCCATGCCGCAACGGCTCTTGCCGTGTTGCTCTGTACAGCTTCATAAATGACGTTGTAGTTGTGGATCAGCGTTCCGCAGGCCAGATGAAAATACACAAACACCATGCAGCCCCAGTAGAGCCCCGCGATATACAGCTTCAGAAAACGGCGACTCCACTTGTCACTGCACTGAGTCAGCTTCCAATTCAGATACTGAATGAAAGGCAAAACGGCGATCATGTATAATGCGGTACCGATCAATCCGCCAATATTGGAAAGGGCGATCCGCCAGTCTGCAATTGTGAGCCAACCTGTTGAGATCATGAAAGAGGCGGCCGTGCTGTTTTTCGGCTCAAGCCCCATGCAGTAGTCGCCGATGATGCACAGGATCATAGCGGGAATGATCCACTGCATTCGTTTCGTGATCTTCGTACGTTCCTGCAACGTCATGCTTGTTCCTCCTTTCAGAACAGGGTGCAGATCCAGGCACCCAGCGCAGAGGCCGCCGGAAAGATCACAAACAGCTTCAGAAGCTGGCTTTTCAGGTTGTATCCATATTTTCTGCCGTCGTACACGGGCGCCACCTCGGGGTAGTAATGCTGGAAGAAACGGAAGCGGCACAGCAGAAACCAGTCAAAGAAAACCATGTCGTAGGCTTTGTAGATCGTAAAGATCAATACAAAGCGCAGGAAAAACTGTAAAAAAGAGAAGCCGCTCCGAAAACCGTCCCAGACGGAGATCACACCCACGCCCAATATTATCAGGATACTGATGATCATCAGCACCCATCCCATTGTCTTTGCGCCGTAGAACAATTCCTCTTTTCTGGGTTTTAAGAGTTTCAGAGCTTCCTTCGGGGCTGACGAGAAAAACCACTTGTTGGTGCCGTCATACTGAACGAAAGCCACAGCCGATATCAGCAGTATCGTGATCGCAGCGCAGAATACGATCGCCATAAATATTGTTAAAAGCATACTGTTGTCCTCCTGACTGCGAAGGATGTTGTCCTCTTTTTTTAGATTGCCTTCTTACTCAAGCCACCGGTAAAACTGCACGTGCAACTAAAGTATCTCATCCGGCGCCGCATGCTGCTGGTTTTCCCGGACGGTCAAAAAAACAAGCTCATAGCGGTCTTCCGCCTCCAGCCTTGAAAGCACTTTTACGGAGGCTTTTCGGATTTTTCCCTTGTATTTAACCAGCAGGCCATCCTGTGACATGCTTTCCAGCCGACGTCCTCGCGCGTAAACGGATACCCCGTATCCGGCCTCCGCAAGCAGCGCGCCGTACAGGCTACCGATCACGCCGGCACCGAAAATCAGAATTCTCACAGCCTTCACCCCTCTATTCTGCGATTCACATAGTCTCGCATAGGGGTGCTTCCGGTTGTATTTCTTCGCTTTTCTTAGCTCTGCATCAAGATCCGCACTCGGACCTTTAATAAGGCTGGTTTTCTTGATGCCGCGCATGGCCGACACCGCGATTTTTGCGCCAAGGCTCAAAGAGACACCTCCCTTACGAATTCTTTTGCTCTCGGCTTTCTTCCGTGCTCAGCTCTCTTATGGGTCTTGAAACCTTCTTCTGCTCTGTTCTCTGACTGACAAGAAATCCCT
>CAMOQF010000068.1 GCA_946622645.1 uncultured Blautia sp. | reverse complement strand
ATGATAATGACGGCAAAGCCGGGAGAAATGTTTTTCAGAACAGGAGCATATTTAAAGAGTGTGCTGACCGCCATGGCCGAAAGCACGACCCCTAAAACGGCCTTGTTCTTTTTGGACGGCGGGATCACGATGGCCAGAAACATTCCGTAGATCGCAACGCTTAAGGGACTCATGATCATCGTGGGCAGAACGCTTCCGGAGACGGCTCCGCACAGAGTTCCCAAAGTCCAGCCCGGAATGGCAACACTCATGGCTCCATAATTATAAAAAGGATGCACTTTGCCCGGCTGGCTTGCGCTCACCCCGAAGATCTCGTCCGTCACGCCGAAGGCCACTACAAAACGGTGCGCCCAGGGGACGTCCCTCCGCAGCTTCTGCCCCAGTGAGAAGGACATCAGGCAGTAACGGAGGTTGATGATCAGCTGGCTCAGTACCATCTCCCAGATCGTTCCTCCCTCCAGGATGATGCCAAGGCCGGCGAACTGTCCGGCCGATGTAAGATTCACAAGCGAGATCAGCGTAGCCTGCCAGACCGACAGACCGCCGGAAACCGCCATGATCCCGAAGGTGAAGGAGACTGCAAAATAGCCAAGACCGATGGGGATCCCGTCCTTTATTCCTTTTTGAAAACTCTCCCGGGGCGTGAGTCCGCTCCCTGACCGGACCGTCTGATCCATATCCGTTCCTCTTTCAAATATCTTTTCAAATCTTTTATTATCTTATCAGTTACCGTTTTCCAGATTCATTATATGAATAATTGCATACCAAATCAAGCACAAGTGAACAGCAAAAAATCACCCCTTGACTTTTTTTCTCAGAATGGTATACTGTCATTGATCGCTTTAGCAATTAAAAGCGTTACGCTTTAATGTGTTAAAGTATGTAAGCCATCATCATATTCAGGGAGGACTTCTATCATGGCCATTAAACTGATCCTGCTGTTAGCATTTTTCGCGGTGATGATCCTTGTGGGCGTCAAGACCCGCGGCAATGCCTCTTCCGTGGAAGGCTTTGTCCTGGCCGGACGTAAGGTCGGGCCGTGGCTCACAGCCTTTGCTTTTGGAACTTCCTATTTCTCCGCGGTCGTGTTTGTCGGATACGCCGGCCAGTTCGGCTGGAAATACGGCATCTCCACCACCTGGGTCGGCATCGGCAACGCCGTCATCGGAAGCCTGATGGCCTGGGTCATTCTTGGAAGAAGGACCCGTATTATGACCCATCATCTTGGCGCCGCCACCATGCCGGATTTCTTCGGCAAAAGATTTGACAGCAATGCTCTTCGGATCGCATCCTCCGGGATCGTCTTCATCTTTCTGATCCCCTACACCGCTTCGCTGTACAACGGTCTTTCCAGACTGTTCGGAATGTCCTTCGACATTCCCTACGCTGCCTGCGTCATCATGATGGCAGCGCTGACCGCCATCTACGTCATTCTCGGCGGCTACATGGCGACCGCCGTCAACGACTTTATCCAGGGCATCATCATGATCGTCGGCATCATCGCCGTCATCGGAGCCGTGCTTGCAAGCAAGGGCGGGTTTATGAACGCGATCGCGGAGCTCGCCAAGCTGGAGAGCGATGTCCCTGTCACCCTGGGGCAGCCCGGCGCATTTACTTCATTCTTCGGACCGGATCCTCTCAATCTGCTGGGCGTTGTGGTCCTGACCTCCCTGGGTACCTGGGGACTTCCGCAGATGGTGCATAAATTCTACACCATCAAAAACGAAAAAGCCGTCAAGACCGGAACCGTGATCTCCACGTTTTTCGCCATCATCATCGCCGGCGGCTGCTATTTCCTCGGCGGCTTCGGACGCCTGTTTGACAGCCCGGCCATTTATAACGAAAGCGGAGCCGTGGCCTATGACGCGATCATCCCGGCCATGCTTTCCACCCTGCCCGACGTTCTGATCGGCGTCGTAGTCATCCTGGTGCTTTCCGCCTCCATGTCCACTCTTTCTTCACTGGTGCTGACCTCCAGCTCCACGCTGACGCTGGATCTGATCAAAGGCAATATCGTAAAGGATATGAAAGAAAAGCAGCAGCTCCTGATCATGCGGATCCTGATCGTGTTCTTCATCGCGATCTCCGTGATCCTGGCGCTGGATCCGCCCACCTTCATCGCTCAGCTGATGGGTATCTCCTGGGGCGCTCTGGCCGGCGCTTTCCTTGCTCCTTTCCTGTACGGCCTTTTCTGGAAGAGAACGACCACGGCAGCCGTCTGGGCAAGCTTTATCACCGGCGTGGGCATCACGGTGCTGAATGTCTTTATCAAGTTCATCGCTTCTCCCATCAACGCCGGCGCTGCCGCTATGATCGCCGGACTGATCGTGGTTCCGATCGTAAGCCTGCTGACGCCTGCGCCCGACAAAAAGCGGGTGGAAGGGATCTTCAAATGCTACGACGAAGAAGTCGCCGTCAAGAGAAAAGTGGCCCTTCCCGAAAAAGACGTGGAATATTAAACCGTATAACAAAAATGACAGTCCGCAGCCGGACTGTCATTTTTATTTTCATTCTTTATTTCTGCTCTTCAGGGTTCGTTTCTGAAAACCTTTCAGGATTTCTTTTTTCGATTTCCGACACCAGCTTTTTCACCTGACAGATCTTCCCGACAGACACGGACAGTTCATCCACGCCAAGCCGGATCAGTTTTTCGACCGCGGCCGGATTTCCGCCAAGCTCGCCGCACACAGCCGCCGGTATCCCATGATCATGGGCCGCCTTCACGGCCAGAGCGATCATGCGGAATACCGCTTCATGGAGCGGATCGTAAAAGCTTTCCAGCCCGCTCACTTCCCTGTCAAGAGCCAGGGTATACCGGGTCAGATCGTTGGTGCCGATGCTGAAGAACCGCACCCTGGATGCCAGCTCCTGGGCGATCATTACGGAAGCCGGCGTTTCGATCATGACGCCGAGCTCCGGGATCCGGTAAGACTCTCCTCTTTTCTCCAGTTCTAAGGCGGCGGCTTTGATTTCTTCCGCCACCGCATCGATCTCCCATTCCGCCGTCACCATGGGCACCATGATCCTCAGGTTTCCGGATGCCGCCGTTCTCAGCAGGGCTCTGAGCTGTGAGCCGAACAGTTCCCGGTTCAGAAGCGAGACCCTGAGTCCCCGCTGTCCCAGAGCCGGATTGGTCTCCGGCGGGATCGACAGCCACCCGGCCTGCTTGTCCGAATCGATATCCAGGGTCCGGATCACGACTTCTTTCCCATCCATGGCGGATACGATCCGCCGGTAGACCTCGAACTGGTCTTCCTCTGAAGGCGGATCTTCCCGGTTCAGGAACAGAAATTCCGATCGGACCAGGCCGATTCCGTCTGCTTTTGTCTTCTGCAGCGTTTCCAGTTCGTGCATCCCGGACAGATTGGCATAGACCTTCGTCTTAGTAAAGCATCCTGCAGCCTGTTCCATCCATTGCTTCTTTTCCCTCCGGAGCCTGTTCCGGCGCTCCTCCGCTGCTTTTCTCTCTTCCTCGGGAGGATCGATAATGACTGTGCCCGAGTATGCATCCAGGATCACATAGTCTCCGTCGCAGAGCCTGTCTTCCAGGTTTTCCACTCCGTAAAGATAGGGTACGTCCATATTTCCGGCAAGGACGGATACATGCGTAGTCGGAGATCCCTTTTCTGTCAGGATGCCCAGGATCAGATCCGGATCAATCAGCGAAAGATCGCTGGGGCTCAGCTCTTCTCCCGCGAGAATGCACTTCTCCCGCGGAAGATCCGTCCCTCTTTCGGAGAGCAGGCTGATCAGCTGCGCCGTCATTCCTCTGATATCCTCACATCTTTCTTTGATATAGGGATCTCCGCCGGAAAGAAGCTTTTCACACAGCTGTTTTTCTGCCAGGTGAAGAGCCTCGGCTGCATTCATGTTTTCTTCCTTCACCAGGGTCCTGGCACGGCCGGTGTATCCGGCGTCATGCAGGATCATGATCTCCGCTTCAAAAAGCTCAGCTTCCGCCTGATCCGCTTTCTGAAGCCTTCCGGAAAGTCTGTTGTGAAGCGCTTCGACAGCGCGGGAAAGCCTCTCCTCTTCCAGACCGGCGTCTTCTGCCGGATCAGGATAAACCGCTGCTTTCCGGCAAAAGAACACAGGACCGGCGGAAAAACCTTTCTGCGCGACCTTACAGTCTGTTTTCAACATCAGGATTCTCCGGCAATGATCGTTTTACGGTCTGTAAGTACGGTTGATCTCCACGACCTTGCCGGCTTCCACCCGGATCGTGGTATCAAACTGTGTAAAGAACCCGTCATCTGCTTTCCGGATGGCTTCCACGATGCCCGCGGCATCTGCAGTGACCGGATCGCCTTCGGGATTGGAGGAATCCGTATAAACTGCGGAATCGCTGACCTGCAGGGAAGTCACGCCTCTTTCGGTATAGCTGCTCATATCGTCCAGGCCGCGTACGATGAAGCCGTTGGAATTTTCCTCCGTCACCAGATTGAAGGATTCTGCATCCTGGCCGTCATTGATCTTGATCACATCTCCTCTTTCGATGGAAAGAACCGGCACGGCATTTCCGCCCATCACGATGGTGTCGCCCTCTGCCAGATGATTGACATCGACCAGGTCATACCAGTCCTCTGTATAGACATGGACGCCGTTCATGTAGATGCCGGATGCGCTGCCGACTACGTCTTCGGGGTTGAAGGAAACCGGATAAATACCGTCCGGAAGGTTGTTCACGTCAAGATAATCGGACACGGGCTCGATCGTCTTCTCTCCGGGAGAGGTCAGGTTTTCGAAGACAACCGTGTTGCTCAGCCATTTTCCGCCGTCCGCTTCGGTCGCGCCGAGCGCTGCGAAATTAAGGGCTCCGGTGCCCCAGCCGCTGTCGGCAAAGAATTTGCCGGATACGCTGTTGCCTGCATTGGGGGCAAGCTCTTCGCCGTCCAGGACCATGACCATGACTTCCGGTCTTTCTTCCAGCTCATCTCCGAAGGCCAGAAGGATGCCGGTGAAGATAGCCTTCTCTGTGCCAAGGTTCGTGACAGACCAGTTGTAGGTCGTGATATCGCTGTCATCGGCCTTTTCATTCGCGGTGACGGTCAGAGCGAGGTTTACGGGGCCTCCCTCGACGCCTTCGCCCTTCAGTTCTTCTGGTCCGATCACCTTAAACCACGCGTTCACAAGAGCATCGACATCGACGGGACGGATCTTGCCGGATTCCACCTCGATGCCTTCTTTTTCGGCAAAGTCTGCCATCGCTTTATCGAGCATTTCTCCGTAGATACCGTCAAAGCTTCCTGCGTCGAATCCGACCTGTTTGATGATCTGCTGCAGGCAGCGGATCTCTTCGCCGCGGGCACCGCGCTCATAGGTGACGCCGGGTTCGATCGCTTCGTGCTGTTCAAATCCGCAGTCTTTGCAGGTGCGTACACGCTCGCCTGCCTCGGCGCGGGTCATTTCCTTCACGGTCTTCCAGGGACCGAAATCATGGTTCAGAAGCTTGCGGGTCTGCGGCCATACAACGCCGTCCGGCGTAAGGCCCTGCGCCTGCTGGAACTGTTTGACAGCCTTCTCCGTTCCGCCGCCGAATATGCCGTCAGCGCCGCCGGCGTTGAGATATCCCATCTCCACCAGCATCTGCTGTACTGCGTACACATCGTTGCCTTTCGCGCCGACGCGAAGGGTTCCGTCCGGATCAAAGCTCTGCTCTTCCGTGGTATAGCCGCACTTTTTACAGACCTGGGTACGTTTTCCTGCGGAATGATCGGTGGGCTCCACCAGGATCTTGTTCTCAAAATCATGCGGGATCTTGTCGATGGCCTGCTTGTCTTCCGTACCGCAGACCGTGCATTTGCGGGTACGTTCGCCCGCCTCGGTGCAGGTGGCCTCTTTGGTGACGGTCCAGTCGCCGAAGGTATGATCTGCAAGGAATGTTTCTGTCTCTGCTGCGCCGCAGACGGTGCAGGTCCTGGTCCGCTCTCCCTGATCGACACAGGTGGCTTCTTTGGTGACGGCCCAGTCGCCGAAGGTATGACCGAGAGGCGCGATCTCTCTCTCATCCATGATGCCGCAGAGAGTGCAATATGCCGTCTCATAACCCGGATCGGTGCAGGTAGGCTGCTGTGTTACTGTATATTCTCCGAACTGATGAGGACATAAGCTCTGGGGATAATAATCCACCATGTCTTTGTCTTCCACCCAGCCCTTGGAGGTCCCTCCGGCCTCATTCCGGTAGTTTACATAATCCCATGTCCCGTCCTCATTTGTCCCTTCCAGCGACACGTCCGTCGCGCCGCGCAGCTTCTGCTGCACCTGGGAATTTGTGTCCGGTTCATCATATACAGAGATTTCTTCCTTGTTGACATACAGCGTCTTCGGGGCGTCCACAGGGACTAAATGTGTTTCTTCCGCGTAAACGACTGCAGGTATCGTCACCGGCATTGCGACCATCAGGGTCAGCGCCAGTGCTTTGATCAGATGCATTCTTTTTTTCATAGTTTCACCCTCCGTTAATGACTCTCCCATGCAGGTTTGTGATGGAAATACTATAACAATAATATTATCACAGAACACTCATAAAAAACAGGTCTTTTTTATGAACTGCCCTTGACTTTTCTGCAGAAAACAGTACAATATACTTTAGCAAGTCTATGCGTTAAAGCGCGAAAACAACCAAAGAAAAGAGGAAACGAAAAATGCCTATCACTGACATTCTGGAGAGAAACGCCCAACTCTACGGAGACGAAACCGCCCTGGTCGAGATCAACCCGGAAATGCCGGAGACCCGCCGGGTCACCTGGAAGGAATACGAGCTGATCGAGCCGGTAAGAGCTCCCTACTACAGGAGAGAGATCACCTGGGATATCTTCGACGAAAAAGCCAACCGTTTTGCGAACCTGCTTCTGGAACGCGGCGTTAAAAAAGGCGACAAAGTCGCCATCCTGCTGATGAACTGCCTGGAATGGCTCCCAATATATTTCGGCATCTTAAAGACCGGCGCCCTGGCGGTCCCGCTGAATTTCCGTTACGCTGCGGATGAGATCCAGTACTGCCTGGACCTCGCGGACGTGGACATCCTGGTCTTCGGGCCGGAGTTCATCGGCCGTGTGGAAACCATCGCCGACGAGATCGGAAAACACCGCCTTCTGTATTATGTAGGCGACGCCTGCCCCGGATTTGCCGAGGACTATCTCTCCCATGTGGCCAACTGCTCCAGCAAAAAGCCGCAGATCACCCTGACGGACGAGGACGATGCAGCCATCTACTTCTCCTCCGGCACGACAGGCTTCCCAAAGGCTATTCTGCATAAGCATCGTTCCCTTTCACATTCCGCCAAGGTGGAGCAGAACCATCACGGCCAGACTCACGACGACGTATTCCTGTGCATTCCGCCTCTCTATCACACCGGCGCCAAGATGCACTGGTTCGGAAGCCTCCTTTCCGGAAGCAAAGCCGTCCTCTTAAAAGGAGCCAGCCCGGAATTCATCATCAAAGCAGTCTCCGAGGAGAAATGCACCATCGTATGGCTTCTGGTCCCGTGGGCGCAGGATATCCTCCTTGCCATCGAAAACGGCACCATCAAACTGTCCGATTACACGCTGGATCAGTGGCGTCTGATGCACATCGGCGCACAGCCGGTTCCGCCAAGCCTTATCCGGCACTGGAAGGAATACTTCCCGCATCATGACTACGACACCAACTATGGCCTCAGCGAATCCATAGGACCAGGCTGCGTGCATCTGGGCGTGGAAAACATCCACAAAGTCGGCGCGATCGGCAAAGCCGGCTTCGGCTGGGAGACCAGGATCATCGACGAGAACGGTGAGCCGGTCAGACGCGGCGAGACCGGCGAGCTGGCCGTCAAAGGCCCCGGCGTCATGGTCTGCTATTATCATGATGAAAAGTCCACAAACGAAGTGCTGCACGGCGACTGGCTGTACACCGGAGATATGGCCATGGAAGATGAAGACGGCTTTATCTTCCTGGTAGACCGTAAGAAAGACGTCATCATCAGCGGCGGTGAAAACCTCTATCCGGTGCAGATCGAAGACTTCCTGCGTACCAACAACAATATACTGGATGTGGCTGTCATCGGCCTGCCGGATAAACGGCTGGGTGAGATCGCAGCGGCAATTATCGAACTCAAGCCCGGCGCTGAAACGACGGAGGAGGATATCAACCTGTTCTGTAAATCACTGCCGAGATATAAACGCCCGCGCAAGATCATCTTTGCGCATGTTCCGCGGAACGCCACCGGCAAGATCGAAAAGCCGAAGCTTCGCGAAATGTACGGAGCGGCTCACCTTGTCGCCGCACAGAACCAGGGCTGACAAAATATGAAACCCAAAAAGAAACAGGGATTTTTACGTCCCTGTTTCTTTTTGGTTCCTGTTCAATTGTCTATTTACGAGTCATATATACGATCAGGTCCACATGGTTCCCGCGGACTCCGACCTTGACCTCCTCGGCCAGATTGGCGATCACTGACTTTTCCAGCTCATCCCAGGCTTCTTCAGCCTGCGGAGGAGTCTGCCCGCCGGAATGCTCCAGATCCTCCTGCACGTCGTCCCTGTATCTGTTCAGGGACCAGTACATCGCGGAGCTGCCGGTCATGGTACCGCTGTTCATTTCTGACTGTGAAGAACCGTACATATAGTTTGCCATCTCTTCGGCATATTCGTTTTCCGGCATGAAGGCCGCCGTAAACAGGCCGCGGATCCTGCCCATCACGCCTCTGTTGGCGATATTCTGTCCGGTAGAAGATACGGCGATCAGCTCGCGCATGTGTTTCTTATACAGTCTGGTATCCGCGCTGAGATGCAGCTCCAGAAGGGAGACCATCCCGTCTGTTTCGCCGATCCAGAACTCCGCCGCCACGTTTCCTACGATAGATCGGAGCATTGCCATCATCTCTTCGGACAGCAGCCGCAGATGCATGGCTTTTTTCCGGTCCAGATTGAGCCTGGCCGCCATCGTTTCGGAGAGCGAAAGCACCTCTTCCATTCCATATCCGTCGTTTCTGACCATTATCTTTTTTGATGTCATATATCTGCCCTTTCTTGCTGATGTTTCAGTTTACTGAAGTGCTTCTACAGATTCGCTGTTGACCGGAAACGTAAAATAGGTGTCCGGGAAGGGTTCGTTTTCCAGGGTGAAATGCCACCATTCTTCCGGGAGCGGCTTAAAGTCGTGGGCCATCATGGCGTCCCGCAGGATCATACGGTTATTGTACTGTTCCTCCGTAATGCCCGTGTAATCCGGATGGGAAAGCTCCCCGAAATAGTCGAAGGTGCCGCCCATATCCACCTCTTTTTCGGTGGTCATGTCAAACAGGGTCAGATCTACGGTGCTGCCGCGGCTGTGTCCGGATTTCTCAGCGATATAGCCCTGTTCAAACAAAACGGATTTATCCAGTTCCGGATAGAAGTACTCCTTCATGCGGGTATCTTCGACGTCCTCCGCCCACTCTACAAAATTAGTCACGGCCATCTGCGGACGGTAACCGTCATAGATCTTCAGGCGGTATCCTTTTGCCACAAGATCGTCGCTTACGGCTTTCAGAGCTTCTGCCGCCTCTCTGGTCAGAAGCGCATACGGCTCTTCATATCCGTCGATCCTGTCGCCGACAAAGTTATAGGTGGAATAATACCTGATCTCCAGAATGGCGTCCGGCACCACTTCGGACAGCAGGACGAAATCAGACGAATCCGCCGGATCGACAGCAACGGTCTCTGCCGCAGCCATCTGCACTGTCCCTGTCGCAAGCATGACGGCAGTCAGACCTGACAGTAAGCGCTTCATTATTTCCTTTTTCATAAGTGCACTCCTCTTTTTATTCCTGATAATCGGTTGCGGAATTTCTTTTTTTTCATTATATCATAACGCCGGAGGCGTTAGAAGCATCTTTCTTTTCTTTCCTTCCTGCAATGGTCAATGTGGCCGCAGCGGTAGCAGAGCTCATTATCGCAGAGGCCGTCATTTTTGAAATAAGACAGGATATTGTTGACTGTGGTCTCAGCGATATTGTTCAGTGCTTCCTCCGTCAGGAATGCCTGGTGGGAGGTGACGATCACGTTCGGCATGGAGATCAGGCGGGACAGCAGGTCGTCATTCAGAATATGGCCGGAACGGTCCTCGAAGAACACGTCCGCTTCTTCCTCGTACACATCCAGGCAGGCGGCGCCGATCTTGCGGGCTTTGATGCCTTCCAGCAGTGCCTCTGCATCGATGAGTCCGCCGCGGGAGGTATTGATGATGACAACGCCCTTCTTCATCTTTTCGACCGCATCGGCGTTGATCATGTGCCTCGTCTCATCTGTCAGCGGGCAGTGCAGCGAGATGATATCGCTCCTCGAGAGCAGTTCGTCGAGCGGGACATAATCAATTCCGCTGTCAGGCGCGGGGAAGAGATCATATGCGATGACATTCATGCCAAAGCCTCTGCAGATGTTGATAAAGATGCGGCCGATCTTGCCGGTGCCGATCACGCCCACGGTCTTCCCGTGAAAATCAAAACCGGTCAGGCCATTCAGGGAGAAATTGAACTCCCTTGTACGGTTGTATGCTTTGTGGATACGGCGTACGGATGTCAGCAGCAATGCGATCGCGTGCTCTGCCACTGCGTAGGGCGAATAGGCCGGAACATGAACGACGTGGATCTTCCCGAAAGCTGCCTTTACATCTACATTGTTGTACCCTGCAGAACGAAGCGCGATGATCTTTACGCCATATTCATACAGCTTTTCGATCACTTCCGCGTTCACGGTATCGTTGACAAATACACAGACCGCTTCGCAGTCTCTTGCAAGCGCCACAGTGTCCTCGTTCAGCTTTGTTTCAAGAAATCTGAACTTCATATCATGCATCTGTCCGTAATGCTCAAAGGACGGCCTGTCATAAGCCTTCGCATCGTAAAGAGCAACCTTGATCATCTCCACGCCTCCTGTCTTATCTCTTCGTTAAAAGCAGCCAAGGGGACAAGATAGCATCCCTTGTTTCACTGTTATTGTTATACCATGCGGAGCCTTAAAAAGCAACAAAAGAAACAGACCCTGCCGCCTCTTTCCTGCATGAAACGTCAAAAACAGCCTGTCCTCAAAGGACAGGCTGCTCTGATCATCATAGTGTTCTTCCTGCTTTGTTATGCGGCGTCTTCCAGTTCTTCTTCTGCCGCCGCAGCGCCGGGCAGTTCGGTTCTCTGTACGCCTTCGCCGTAGATGGTCGCCCAGTCGTTTGCCATGGAGACGGCCGTCCAGTTTTCATTCGCTGCGATCTCATAGAACTCGGCCGCCTTTTCATCGCTGCCGTATTCTCTGACAGTATCGTCGCATACGATAAAGACGCCCATTCCGGGATGATCCGGGTTGCCCTCGGCATAGTTGAGCATCGAGAAGTCTCCTGAGCTGTTGCCGAACGCAAGCACGGGGCGCTTTCCGATCTCGCGGGCGATGGCGGCCACCTTGCCGGACTTGCCGCATTCCACCTCATCCAGCGGAGCGCCGAGCACTATATACTCGTCCTGGGTCATGTTGTAATCGTCGGCGGCTTCTTCCGTCCTTCCGGAAGCAATATAAGGCACATCTGTAGCGATGACATGGTCAAACGGGATGTCAAAGCGTTCCACGAGCGCCCTTACGACCTCACGTTCGCAGGCAGAGACCATATATACGTTAAAGTCGTTTGCCTTCAGGTATGCGATCACTTCGATCATGGGTTTGTAGAAAGACTGCGCGTAGGTCATGCCCTCAAAGCCCACTGCGGGTGTTTTCTCTGCAAAATCGACCACGTAAGCGCGGAACTCTTCAGGGGTCATGCCGGAGAAAGACGTAGCCACCATTTCTTCCTTCGTGATGGTTTCGGGATGGAAGGTCGTGCCTTCTGAATACGCATGGTCGCGGATCTGCTGCATCGCGTCTCTTTCTTCTTCGCTCGCTTCATAGGTCGGATCATCCAGCACACGGTACATGGTCAGACAGTAGTCTACATAGACAGGCGCTTTTTCACAGAGAATGGTGCCGTCCATGTCAAAGACCGCGATCCGGTCTGCCGGATCAAGATAGCCGGGGTTTGATTCATCCGTGGAAGCGGACACGAAATCAACCAGCTCCGCGAGGGTCGGGCTGTCCGGGTTCCAGGAGGGGAAGGCGTCCGCAGCAGCGGTATCCGCAGTGCTTTCGGCTGCTTCCGGCTGTGCCTGCTCTTCGGCCCCGGCGGAAGCGTCTTTCTCGTCAACCTCCACCGTAAACTGCTGCGCCGGCTCCAAAGATAAACGCATATCCATATCCATCTGTATATGCAGGGTCGGAGACGCAGGCTTATTCTCCGCTTCTTCCTCTGCAAAAGCGACAGAAGAACCTAATGTGCCGATAAGTGATAAGATGCACAGGAACATTGTGGTTTTTTTTCTCATTGTTTACCTCCATAAAAAATGATTTTCTTTATTTTTCCATATACACTTTATATCACAATCTGCGTAAAAAAACAATCGCAACCGCACATCATGGTTCTGCTTTTTGATCTTACATTTTTATCCTTCTTTTCCGAAATTCTCGTTGATGACTTCTCTTGCCACGCGGCCGTGTTCCAGCACGATAGTGCGCTGCGCCGCTTCCGCCACCTCCGGGTCATGCGTCACCACGATCAGGGTCGTCCCCTCGTTGTGAAGCTGCCGGAAGAGGTCCAGGACGATGTTCTCGTTGGTTTCGTCCAGGTTGCCTGTCGGCTCGTCCGCCAGGATCAGTTCCGGATGGTTGATGAGCGCGCGGGCCACGCAGACACGCTGCTGTTCTCCGCCCGAGAGCTGCCCGGGGAGGTGCCTTGCCCTTTCCCTGAGCCCGACCCTTCCGAGCGCCTCAAGGGCTTCCTCTTCGTCCGGCATGGAATGGTAATACTG
>CAMOQF010000067.1 GCA_946622645.1 uncultured Blautia sp. | reverse complement strand
ATCGGGATCGTGGTATGCAGCCTGGGCCTTCAGAACGGCATTGAAAAGATCACCAAGTTCATGATGCTGGGGCTCCTGCTCCTGATCATGGTGCTGGTCGTGCACAACTGTACGCTGGAAGGAGCGGCGGAAGGAATACGGTTCTATCTGTTCCCGGATTTTGAAAGAGCCGGCCGGATAGGCCTTGGGAAGGTGATCACGGCCGCCATGAACCAGAGCTTTTTCACGCTGTCTCTGGGCGTGGCCGCGATGGAGATCTTCGGAAGCTATATGTCCAAAGACCATACGCTGGCAGGGGAGTCCCTGCGGATCTGCGGACTGGATACCTTCGTAGCCATCATGTCCGGCCTGATCATATTTCCGGCCTGCTTTTCCTACGGTGTGGAACCCGGCCAGGGCCCTTCCCTCATCTTTGAAACGCTTCCGCAGGTGTTTATCGACATGACCGGCGGCCGGATCTGGGGGTCGTTCTTTTTCATCTTTATGACGTTCGCGAGCTTTTCCACCGTGATCGCCGTGTTTGAAACCCTGATCGCCGCAGGGATGGACAATTTCGGATGGAGCCGCCGCAGGTCTTCCGCCATATGGTTTGTGATCCTGCTGGTCACCGGCATTCCCTGCGCGCTTGGCTTTAACCTCTGGAGCGACGTCACTCTGATAAGAGGAGGCGGAATTCTGGATTCGGAGGACTTTATTGTAAGCAACCTGCTCCTGCCGCTGGGATCCCTCGTGTTTCTGCTGTTCTGTGTGACGCGCTGGGGCTGGGGCTTCCAGAAGTATCAGGAAGAAGTGAACACCGGGGAAGGCCTGAAGATACCCGGATGGACGAAACATTATTTCCGATGGGTGCTTCCGGTGCTGGTGATCGTTATCCTGGTGCAGGGACTGATCTGAGAAAAGCAGATCGGGCAGAAAAGCGGCTGGATCGAATGGTGATTTATCGTGGCACGTAAAGAGCTCATTTTTGTTGTCGTGTTCTGTTAAATATGATAAACTGGGAAATTGTAAAAAAGGATCGTTTGTTATCCGGTTAAAGACTGATTTCAGAAAGCATCGGAAAAGGAGAATGACAGATGAAAACACGGATTGGCATCATGGGATACGGAAATCTGGGCCGCGGGGTGGAGATCGCCGTAAATGCAGCAGATGATATGGAACTTGCAGCGGTGTTTACAAGACGCGCTCCGGAGACGGTAAAGATCCTTTCTCCGGATGTGCCGGTGGTACATGCGGATGAAGCGGAACAGTGGAAAGACAAGATCGATGTGCTGATCCTCTGCGGTGGCAGTGCGACAGACCTGCCGGAACAGACGCCTGCTTACGCCAGGATGTTCAACGTGATCGACAGCTTTGATACGCACGCCCGCATTCCGGAGCATTTTGCAAATGTCGACAAGGCGGCAAAAGAGGGCGGAAAGACGGCCATTATCTCTGTGGGCTGGGATCCCGGCATGTTCTCACTGAACCGTGTATACGCAAACGCGATCTTGCCGGACGGAAAAGACTATACCTTCTGGGGCAAAGGGATCAGCCAGGGACATTCCGACGCGGTCAGGCGGATCAAAGGCGTTAAAAACGCCAAGCAGTATACCATACCGGTCGAAGACGCGCTTAAAGCCGTGCGCGCAGGAGAGAATCCTGAGCTGACGACGCGCCAGAAGCATATCAGAGAATGCTTTGTCGTTCTGGAAGACGGAGCAGATGCAGAGCGTGTCGAAAAAGAGATCAAAACCATGCCGAATTATTTTGCCGACTATGACACGATCGTGCATTTTATCAGCGAGGAAGAGCTGCAGAGAGATCACGCCGGCATGGCGCACGGCGGTTTTGTCTTCCGCAGCGGCAGGACCGGGGTCAACGGAGAGCACAAGCACATCATCGAGTACAGTCTGAAGCTCGATTCCAACCCGGAGTTTACCACCAGCGTGCTCGTGGCCTATGCAAGAGCCGCAAAACGGCTGTATGAGGAAGGACAGTCCGGCTGTAAGACCGTGCTGGATATACCGCCTGCATATCTAAGCGATAAGAGCGGAGAAGAACTTCGTGCCCATCTGCTGTAACTGTGAAATGGAAAAAGCGTAAAACACAGTGAACAAAAAGGAGTCTTCATATGAAAATGTGGAAAAGATGAACGCAATGGGCGCTGCGGATCTGACCGATACAGGCGAAGAGGCAGCTGAAGAAGAAGCCATGGAGCCTGCTGCATAAGGAGAAAACATCATACAGAAAAAGCCGTCGGCATCAGGATGAAGATGCCGACGGCTTTCGTGGTGATCGTAAAGGAGGTCAAAATGAAAACAAGTATGAAAATTCCGGACAGGATCTCTGCGCTGGACGGAAGGCTGGAAATTTCCATCTCGAAGAAACAGACGGACGGGACGGATTGTTACTATGCAGACGGGGACGTATTCTTCACGGAGCCGCTCATTGAGCCGCAGCCGAGACTGGACTCGAAAGAGGGCTTTACGTTCGAGATCGAACTTGACCGTCCGGAGAGGATCCTCGCGATCTATCAGCACAGAACCTGGTGGGTGAGACCCTCTTTCCCGGAAAGCTTCGAAGCGATACCGGAGAGGACCCAGATGCTCCTTCTGAAGTATCGGGACGAGACGATTTGCCTGACCGCGGAAAGCGGTGATATCTACCGTACCGATTTTTCCGGGGCAGAGGGAAAGATCCGCGTCCGCACGTCCTCCAACCGCGTAGGAGACTGCCATGTGCATACGCCGCTTTTTGCCGTGGCGTCGGACCTGAGTCCCTATGACGCAGCCCGCAGGGCATCTCTTGCGATCGGCAGAGACCGGGGGATGCTGACCCGGGAAGAACGCGTCTATCCCGAGATCTTCGAGGGCTTCGGCTGGTGCACCTGGGACGCTTTTTACCGAGACGTCACGGAGGAAGGCATTATTGCCAAGCTGGAAGAACTAAGAGAAAAGCAGATTCCCGTCCGCTGGGTCCTGATCGACGACGGATGGCAGGATGCGGATTACGAGAATCTGACACTGTCCGGGCTGGATGCAAGACGCAGCCAGTTCCCCGGCGGACTCGGCAGCACCGTACGGCTGATCAAAGAAAAATACGGCGTGAAATATGTGGGCGTCTGGCATGCGGTGTTCGGCTACTGGTGCGGACTGAAGCCCGGTTCGGAGGCGGAAAAGGCTCTGGGCACGTTCTGCAGTACGCTGCCGGACGGCCGGGAAGTGATCGCCCCGGATGCAGAAAAAGCATTTCGGTTTTACGACACCTGGCACAGTTATCTGAAAGAACAGGGGATCGATTTCGTAAAGGTGGACAGTCAGAGCGCCATCTCGGTCTTCTACGACGGGATCGCTTCCTACGGCGCTTCCGCACAGATCCTGCAGGGACTGGAGCGCTCCGTGGAAAAGAATTTCGGAGGAGCGCTCATCAACTGCATGGGAATGGCTCCGCAGGAACTGTGGGGAAGAAAAACGACCATGCTGACCAGGACGAGCGACGATTTCTTCCCCACGGTCGAGGGAAGCTTTATCGAGCACGCCATGCAGAATGCTTATAACTCCCTCTGGTCAGGCGCTTTCTATACCGGAGACTGGGATATGTTCTTTACGGAACACCCGGAAGCAAAGAACAACGCGGTGCTCCGCAGTGTGTCCGGAGGGCCGGTCTATGTAAGCGACAAGGTAGGGAAAACGGATCCGCAGTGGCTCCGTCCCCTCATGGAGGACGGAAAGATCCTCCGCTGCGACGCCCCCGGGCTCCCCGCGGCGGAATACCTGTTCAAAGATCCGCGGAAATGCGGCCTTCTGAAAGTGATAAACCGCCGTGGAAAGGACGTCCTCGTCGCGGTATTCGATCTCAGAAGGGATCTAGGAGAGATCTACGGAAAGATCACCATGGCGGACATCGTCCTGAATCTGCCTGATCAGGATGCAGAAGCGTACACCGTAAAAGGTGTGTTCAGTGGCGCTTCCGGGATCATGAGCTATGATATTCCGTTCCTGTTCAAGATCGGGAGCGCGAGCTCGGAGCTGTTTATCCTGTCGCCGATCTGATCGATATGGTCTGTTTATGACCGTGAGAGGACATAACCGGCCGCTTCCATACCTGCGATCCGCCCGGAGTTGACGGCAAATCCCATGGAATTTCCGGGGAGAAGGAACATATAGCTGTCGTTATAGAGATTGCAGGCGTCGGATCCGGCCGCGTAGAGTCCGGGGATCGGTTTGAAGTTGCTCAGGACTTCGCAGTTTTCGTTGATCCGGATGCCGCCTACCGTTCCGTAACCTCCCGGATAGATGGTCGCGGCATAGAAGGGCGGTTTTACGATGGGGCGCATCAGCTCCTGCTTTTTAAAGAATTCATCGTCGGAGGATTCGCAGTAACCGTTATAGAGTTCGACGGTGCGGAGCAGTCCTTCTGCGTCGATCCCGGTTTTTTCGGCCAGTTCCTTCAGGGTGTCTGCTTTAAAGACGCTGCGGTTGCCTCGTTCGAGTGCCTTGTCTACCGCGTCCGCAAAGGGGGAGACGTCCGGATCGTTCCGCACCAGAGAAGTCCGGTCCAGACCGTCCTTTATATAATGATCCACGATCGAGGAATCCACGATGCTGAACAGAAGACGTTTTTCCTGTATGGTAGCGGCGTTCCCCAGGAACGTCGTATTTTCCATCTGCTCTTCATCCATGATCCGCTTTCCGCTCAGATTGACAAGGAGGTTCGGCTGCATCATGACATTCGGCACGCAGGGAGGCAGGTTGTCTAGTCCTCCGCAGAGAGCGGCCTGTTCGATCCGGACAGGGAGACGGTCGGCTCCTGCTTCCCAGGCCATCTTCAGCCCGTCCCCGGTGATCGCGGGAGAAGAGAAGTTGAAGAGGTCCACGCCAAACTGATAGCCGGTCTCTTCGCGGATCATCTCCGGGTTTCCGGATGCGCCGCCGCAGGCAATGATGACCGCCTCACAGTCGATCACAAAGTTTCTCCCGATCTTATCTGTGGCAAGAAGGCCCGAGATCCTGCCGGAGCCGTCTTTCAGGATCTTTTTTCCCACACATTCATAGTAGATCTGCACACCGAGTTCTTCAGCCCGCTCCGCAAGCTTCTGGTTCATCACCCTCGCGGCGGCGGGTCCTATCTTCTTTCCGGTTTTTACGATATGCCATGTCGCCTCTGACTGGGCAAAGTAGCGGAAAGCGCCTTCAAACTCAACTCCCATGCCTTCCAGCCATTCGATGGTATCGGCGCTCTGGCCGAAATAGCGGCGCACCAGTCTTCCGTCGATATTGTAATGCTCGTATTCCATCATCATTTTCACTGCTTTTTCGACAGTGAGGTCGATGCCGGCCTCTTTCTGGAAATGAGATTCTACCGCAAGGATCCCCATTCCGGCGTTGGCAAGCCCTCCGGGTATCGCTCTCTTTTCAAGGAGAGCCACCTTGGCTCCTTTTTCTGCCGCTGCCACTGCGGCAGCGAGGCCTGCGGGGCCGCCTGCGACTACAACGATCTGAATCTGATACTCTGACATAGCTACCTCCTTTGCTGGTTTCTTCTGAGTTTTCATTCAGGTGTTCCATCGGTGTTTCTGTTATGATACTATTATAAGACAGAAGCGTTTATAAGTAAATTGAGCAGAAACACGAAAGTGTTCCTTTGATTCCGGTACCGTAAAGTGTTTGCTCGTAAGGAGGATAAAGAGACCATGAAAACAAAACGACATTTCGGGAAGGCTTTGATCTTATTGTCAGCCGGCATACAGCTCCTGACAGTTCAGATATGGGCCGAGGCGCTTCCCGTTCCGGAAGAGACCTGGCCGGAGATCCCGGTGGTCCGGGAGAACAAGGAGCTGTCCACCTCTCTGGAGACGGTATGGGACTGTGTTTATTTCGGCTCCTATCCGTCGGCAGAGGTAGTGCAGACTGACTGGGACGCGGTGGACGATTACGCGGTCCTAGACGGAGACGTGATCCGGGATGATGATCTGTACAAAGCGCTGGAGACGGCCGACTGGCAGGATGACCAGGCGTTTCTGGACGGGGAAGAGTACGTCCGGATCAATGCGGAGGACGCCGTCACCGCTTCCGTGGACAGAGAACAGCACTACCGCTGGGAGGATCTTCAGGGATGGCATTATTTCCTGAAGGAGCCTGTGAGGTGGCGCGTACTCTCGGTTGAGGACGGAGAGGCCCTGCTTCTGGCAGACCGGCTCGTGGACTGCAGAAGGTTTCATGAAGAGGAGGAAGGAGTCTCCTGGGAAACCTCCACGATCCGCAGCTGGCTGAACGGATACGGCCCGCAGGAAAACGATGCGCAGATGGATTTTGCGGGAGAGAGCTTCTATGACCAGGCCTTTGATGAAAACGAAAAAGAAGCGATCCTTTCAACAACATGCGTGACCCCGGACAATCAGGACTACGGCACGTACAGCGGACCGGATACGGAGGATCATGTTTTTCTTCTTTCCAATGAAGAGGTCTATGCAGATCCGGTTTCCGGTGATTACGGCTTTTATCCCGGGAGAGGATTTGACGATCCTTCCAAGCGTTTTACCTCCACGATGTACGCAAAATGCAGAGGCTCCTGGTGGTCTCCCGTGGAGGACTACAGAGGGAACAGTTTCTGGTTCATGAGAACCAGCGGCTCTTCCCCGTTCAATGTGACTTATATCTGCGATTTTGGATTTGTATACAGCAGGGGAACCACGGTGACCTGCGATGACGCCGGCATTCTTCCGGCGATCCGGGTAGATATTGATCTGGCCGGTCTTGAAGAGGCGGGCCAGGTATCCTCAACGGAGATCGTAAAAGAGAAAACAGAAGAAGATGTCCCGACGACGGCGCTTCATGATCCTGCAATCACGGACGATGAATCCCTTCCCGGAGGGAAGGCGGTAACCTGGGACGCTGTAGCCTTCGGCACCTATCCGCAGACAGAGATCCTTGCAGAGGGAGATGCAGAAGACGGACAGGAAATCGATCCGGAACTGTTCGACAGACTGAAGAATGCCGACTGGCAGGATGATAAGACTGTCATCGACGATACAGCTTATCAGAGAGTGGAGGAGAGATACTTCCGCTATGATCCGATCCGCTGGCGCGTGCTGGACGTGTCGGATGACACGGCGCTTCTGATGGCGGATCAGGGACTGGACTGCCTTGCCTACAACCCGGACCTTACGGACGTGAACTGGAGTCAGTCCGCGATCCGCAGCTGGCTGAACGGTTCTGGCGCGGAAGAAAACCTGGCGGGACTCGATTATTCAGCCGAGGGCGCCGGCTTCTTTACCATGGCCTTTACCGGAGAAGAACGGGAAGCGATACGGAAGAGTCCCGTGAAAAACAGTCATAACTATTATTTTGGAACCGATTGCGGAGAAGAGACGGAGGACGCCGTTTTCCTTCTGTCGGAGGATGAAGCGTTCAGCACGCCTGACGCGGTTTCCTACGGTTTTCAGCCTTCGGACGCCATCGGGGATCTGGCAAAAAGGATCACGCCGACAGAATATGCGGTATGCCGCGGCGCCTGGAGGTCGGATCTTGAAGAAAGCAAAGGGAAGGGCTTCTGGTTCTTCCGGACCAACGGATATACGGCTTCCAACGTAGTATATGCCGGAGAGCTTGGATATATCTACAACCGGGGAATCCCCGTGACCTGCAGGGACGCATGTATCGTCCCTGCGGTCCGGGTGGATCTGAACGCATGGGAATTCATCCCGGACGGGACCATTCAGACGAAGCTTAATTAAGCCCGAGCTCTTCCCTCCAGTCCGGACACTTGTCCGGTACGTTAAGCGAAAAACGTTTCAGCAGCCAGGTCTCGGCGAGGCTCATCCATACGGCCACGTCGGGACGGATCTGCTCTTTGGCCTGGGCGGAAGACTGGTCTGCCGTCGCAAGGCCATGGTCTCCGTTTTCAAAAATGTGGGTCTCGCAGGGAACGCCGGCAGCTTCCATCGCCAGGGCCATGGCCAGAGTCTGATCGACCGGGACCGTACTGTCCTCCCGGGTCGCCCAGAGGAACATGGGAGGTGTATTTTTCGAAACATAGTTGATCGGGCTTGCTTTTGCCATAATCTCTTCGGAGGCATCAGGATCACCAAAGGCAGCCAGGTTAAAGCCACGGTTCATCTCTATCCTGTCCTGGTCCCCGATCTTCTCCAGCGTCTTCTGCATCAGCACATAATCATAGACACCGTATGCAAGGACGGCGGCAGCCGGGCGGATCTGCTCCGGGGTGGCTCCGATGGCTTTGCACAGATCTTCATCCTGATAGTGAACGGCAAACTCTGCGCAGTTGTTGGCGCCGGCCGATCCGCCGTTCAGGATGATCTTGTCCATATCGACTTTCCATTCCTCCGCGTGGGCGCGGATCAGGAGCATTGCCATACCGATCTCATATGCGGGACCGGGATAAACGCTTTTTGGGTAGGCCGGAGACTGGTCCGGGTCCGGAAAATGAATTCCGCTGTTCGAGTAGACCGAATAACGCAGCACAAAAGCATGGTATCCCATGGCGGCAAAACGGATCGCCAGCGGCTCCGCTTCCCGGTCAGACGTAAACATGTACGCTCCGCCCGGGCAGACCAGGACCGCCGGTCTTTTGGTCCCGTTCAGCATCTCCGGAGAGTCATCCAGGATATAGGCGGTCAGGGTGACTTTCGGGTCGTCTTCGTAGAGTTGAAACTGTTCGATTCTCATGTTGCTTCCTCCTCTTCTGATAGGCCGGTATATAATTACGGCTGCGTTTTTTTAAGTGGATCCAGTGAAGCATAGGGATACCACGAAAAATCAAAGATCTCAAAACCTGTCTCTTTTTTCTCAAGCGTCATATAGATGCTTCCCCGTACGTACGTCATTTCATCCGGAGATGTATCCTGCAGAAGAGTGACGCTGAAAAAAGCTTCCGCCTTTGTCAGATCCCGGTCCATCCGGATGACAGGAGAGGTGGCCAGAATAAAACGGCAGCCGGATAGAGCGGCACTGATCTGCTCCTGTGTTTTTTCGTTCTGACAAGGAAACAATGTTGTTCCGGCTGTCCCGCAGGAGTACCTGTAAAACCAGGACAGGATCTCATTCCGGAGATGAAGGGTCTGCTCCGTGCGCTCTGTCATTCCCCGGTCTGATATCGCGGAAAGCGATGGAAGGCTTGTGAGCCATCCGGCCGGATCTTTTCGATAGTTCTCCAGGTTCATATCCGGGGTCTCGGCATACGGTGCAAATTCCTGAAGGGTTTTGTATCGTATGCTTTTTATTTTCCAGATCCCGTCACATTTTTCAAAGGTGTTCTCGAAGGACCCGATCTCTATGCAATACAGGCTGCTTTTTTCAGAAGCTTTGATCTGCCGGGTCATCGTGATCCACCGGCCTTCTGCAGACTGTCCGTCTTCCGATACCTCGATCCATTGGGTCGAGGGCATATCGATCCGCAGGAAAGCGTTGTCTCCGGCAGCTTTTTCCTGCATTTTTTTGTAGAAAGCTTCGACAGCGGACCGGTTTTCGGCCTTCTCTTCTTTACCATAACACACGGAAACGTCTTCTGCATCGCAGAAAAGCTGTTCCGGGATCTCCTGCATCCGGCCGCACTGCCACAGAAGCGTGTAAAGACTCATGGCGGACTGAACGCCGTAATACATACTGCCAAAGCTGTCAGAGCTGTCAGAGCCGGAAAGGGATCCGCATAATGATTCAGCCGGTATATTATTTTCGGAAGTCCCTTCTGGATCAGGCGTTATGACAGGCGGCTTTCCGAGAACGGGATGAGGGATCTCCCGAAGCATCTTACGGACGGCGTACCCTGTATCCATGGCCGGATCCCAGCGGTGGACACACTGTCCCAGCAGAAACTGGGCCTGCAGATAGTGGATCTTCATGTGTCCCTCGCTTCTGGCAAAACGGTCCCGCCACAGCTCCAGGGTCGAAAGGACCGGATAAGGCGGCTTCATGGTCTCCGGATCCATGCTCAGGACCAGAAACCCGAACGTCGGAAAGATCCCGTTGATCTCACCGTCCGCATCTTCCCACAGAAGAGGCGCGCAGATCTGCCATCCGGTGTGAAAGCTGTCTTCATTCGGAGATACATAGTACAGTTCGCCGCAGAATTTCCGGTTGATCGTGTCCCATCCTGTCGTCCTGTCCCCGGCGGAGGGCAGTGTAAAAACCGTGTCGGAGCTGCGGACAAACATGTCCGGGATCTCGGTATGGCGGTGCAGGGCATATGCCTGCTCGTAACAGTACTTCAGCTGTTCGGTCTCGAGTATGTCATTGATATTCATGACAGGCCTTCCTTTCTTATTTGATTCACTTCTGATTCAGGAAATGCAGGAGCTTTTTCTACTATTTTATATATGGCACACACGATCTGAAAGGAAAAACCGGACAGGAAATTGGATAAAAATGACTGCTTTCATGTCAGAAGTCCGTTTTGTCCAATTTCACATCCGAAAATTCCTTTTTTTGGTTTTTCTCATTCTTTATAATAAAATCATCACTGAAACACTAAAGTCTTTCGGAGGGATCGTCGCCATGACAACGAAGAAAAAAAAGAATTTCAAGCGCTGGCTTCCCGTTTTTCTGATGGGTCTGCCGGGTTTTCTCTATCTCTTCATCAATAACTACATGCCTCTCTACGGTCTGATCATCGCGTTTAAGAAATTCGATTATTCCAAGGGCATCTTCGGAAGTCCCTGGGCAGGCCTCGACAACTTCAAATATCTGTTTGCCACCAAGGATGCTTTCATCATCACACGGAACACCATCCTGTATAACATCGGGTTCATCATTCTGGATACCGTGTTCGGCGTGGCGATCGCGATCTTCCTCAACGAGATCCGCAAAAAAGCGACCAAAAAGGTCTATCAGACCTTCCTGCTGCTGCCTTATCTGATGTCCATGGTCGTGGTTTCCTATCTGGCTTACGCTTTCCTGGGAGACCGCACCGGCATCATCAACGGTTTCCTGACCTCGATCGGCATGAAACCGATCTCATTCTACATGGAGCAGAAGTACTGGCCGTTCATCCTCCTGTTTGTGTATGAATGGAGAATGATCGGATACGGTTCCATCATTTACCTGGCCACCCTGGTCGGCATCGACGGTTCCTTCTACGAAGCGGCCGAGCTGGACGGCGCGACAAAGTGGCAGCAGATCCGCTACATCACCCTGCCGCTCCTCAAATCCACGATCATCATGCTGGTCACGCTGGCCATGGGCCGTATCTTCCGGTCAGACTTCGGTCTGTTCTACCAGGTGCCGCGCAACCAGGGACTTCTGTACGGAGCTACCGACACCATTGACACCTATGTGTTCAGGGCGTTGATGAAGAACGGCGATATCGGACTTTCCTCCGCGGCGGCATTCTACCAGTCCATTGTATGCTTTATCACGATCCTGATATTCAACGCCGTGATCCGGAAAGTAAGTAAAGAAGACGCAATGTTCTAAGGAGGTGAGAGAATGAATCGCGGACATAAAAAATTCCTGGCATTATCCCATGTTGTACTGATCATTGTAACCATTTTATGTATCCTGCCGTTTTATCTGCTGATCGTGGCTTCCTTCACGGAAGAAAACTTTGCGGTAAAGAACGGATTCTCGCTGATCCCCAGCCACCTGTCCACGGATGCTTACAGATATCTTCTCACCAAAGCGTCCCTTTTCGGCAGAGGATACCTGATCACGTTCATCGTGACGGTCTGCGGAACACTGGTGTGCATCGTGATCACCATGGCTTTCAGCTACATGCTTTCAAGGCCGGGACTTCCTTTCAAGAGAGTGCTTAACTTCTATGTCGTCTTTACCATGCTGTTCAACGGCGGTCTGGTTTCGACCTACATCATGTACACCCAGACCTTCCACGTAAAGAATACGCTCTGGGCTCTGATCGTACCGAACCTGCTGACCAACGCATTCTACATCATCATGGTGCGCAACTATTTCTCCTCCAACATACCGGAGGAACTTCTGGAAGCAGCCCGGATCGACGGGTGCTCCGAAGTAGGCATTTTCGCAAGGGTGGTCTTCCCCCTTTCCAAGCCCATCATTGCAACCGTCGGACTGATGGTCGGTGTGGCTTACTGGAACGACTGGCAGAATGGTCTGTACTACATCGACGACCAGAAGCTGTACGGCATTCAGAACATCCTGAACGCCATCAACGAAAACGCAAAATACCTGATGACCGGCGGCGGCAGCGGCGTCATGCAGATGCCGGCCAATACCTCCCGTATGGCGGCGGCCGTGATCGGCATCATCCCGATCCTGATCGTATATCCCTTCTTCCAGGATTATTTCGTAAAAGGTATCACCATGGGGGCAGTCAAGGGCTGATCCCCGGATCATGAAAACGTGCTTCATTGGATAATTCCAAATAAGTATATTCACACAACCGTACAACCCGGGATAACACAATTCACACCAAATCAAAGAAAGCGAGGAAAAACCGAATGAAGAAACGTATTTTTGCAGGACTCCTGGCAGGGATCATGAGCGTCTCTCTGTTTGCCGGAAGCAGCATCGTGACGGCAGAAGAAGATGTCTATGATATGAACATGGAGATCATCACCTACGGGTTTGATGACGTGGATCTTCAGGAAGTAGAAGATGCAGTCAATGAGATCAGTGTTCCGGAAGTCGGAGTCCGTGTACACTTCGTAACCGTCCCCATCAGCGAAATGATGACAAAGCTTCCTCTTCTCGCTGCTTCCAACGAGAAAATTGACCTTGTACAGTCCGGCCTTCTGACCACTCCCAGTATCCTGGCAAGCCAGGGCCTGATCCAGCCCATGACTGATTATCTGTCTGACGCCATGAAAGAAAAAGCAGGCGTGATGCTTCATGCAGGTATGATCGGCGATGATATTTATGCGTATCCGGGAACCCTCTATTCCTCCGGCTGTGCTCTTTTCCTTTATGATAAGGCACTGGCTGAGGAGT
>CAMOQF010000066.1 GCA_946622645.1 uncultured Blautia sp. | reverse complement strand
GAGGCACGCCCCTTTCTGGCGACAAGAAAAATTAACTATTGCTTTCTGAAAGCATTCGCCGTATAATATAAGACTGAGAGTCCATGCGGACTAGAAAAAAACGAATTTTATAACAAGGTGGAAAAAATGGTAAAAGTAAAACTGACAGACTGGAAACAGGACTATCAGATGGACGAAGCATACAAGGCACTTCGTACGAATCTTCAGTTCTGCGGCGCAGACAAAAAGGTGATCTCTCTCACCAGCTGCACCCCCAATGAAGGCAAGTCCAACGTTGCCTTTCATCTGGCATGCTCTCTTGCAGAGAGCGGCAAATCTGTTCTCCTGGTGGATGCCGACCTTCGTAAATCCGTTCTTCTTGGACGGGTGGAAGTGGAAGAAGCCGGAGAAGTCAAAGGTCTCACACATTATCTTTCCAAACAGGCCAAGCTGGCCGATGTGATCTGCGGAACGACTCTTCCCAAGTTTCACATCATCTTTGCGGGCATCGTTCCTCCGAACCCGGCCGAGCTTCTTGGCAGCAGACTGTTCAAGGACATGATCCGTACCGTCCGGGACGTTTATGACTACATCATCGTGGATACGCCGCCTCTTGGCCGTGTTATCGACAGTGCCGTTGTGGCTGACGCGTGCGACGGCGTAGTGATCGTCATCGAAGCCGGCGCAATCAGCTACCGCTATGTCCAGGAGATCAAGGCGCAGCTCGAAAAGAGCGGATGCCCCATCCTGGGGACGATTCTCAACAAAGTGGACTATACCCGCGAGGGCTATGGACGCTACGGGAAGTACGGCAAGTACGGCAAGTACGGTAAGTATGGTAAATACGGCAGATACGGAAGTTATGGTGATTATTGATGCACGGGCTGTTTGACATTCATTGCCATATTATTCCCGGGGTGGACGACGGAAGCAAGAGCCTGGAAGAATCCATCAAGATGCTGGAGATGGAATATAAGGATGGAATCCGCAATATCATTCTGACCCCCCATTTCCGATATGACATGTTCGAAGCATCGGAAGAGACCGTGCAGAAGCAGTATGCGCGCCTGGTGGCAGCAGCTTCGGAACGGTGGGCGGATCTGAAACTCTATCTGGGCTGTGAACTGCACACCAGCATGGATATGGTGGAATGCCTTCGCCAGGGAAAACGCCGCACCATGGCCGGGAGCCGTTACGTTCTGACGGAATTTTCCGGCGGAGACGGCAAGACCTATGTAAAGGAGCGGATCCAGAAGCTCAAATTCAGCGGCTATTATCCGATCATCGCCCACGTGGAAAGATATCCTTCCGTGCGGGATGACCTGGACCTGATCGAAGAGCTTCGCAACATGGGCGCCTGTATTCAGGTGAACGCTGACACCATCAGCGGAAAAGACGGCTTTGGCATGAAACGTTTTGCGAAAAAGCTCATGAAAGAAGACCTGCTGGATTTTGTCGGTTCGGACGGACACGGCGCAAAAAGCCGTACGCCGGACATGGGCAAAGCCTATGCGGTTGTTGTTAAAGTCATGGGCCAGTCGTACGCGGATCATATTTTTATCGAAAATCCTTCAAAGATTATCAGTTAATGGAGTGAGAATATGGAAAATCAGGAAATCAACAATGGCGAGATCGAGATAGATCTTGGTGAGATATTCCGACTGCTGATCGGACATATCGGCATCATCGCGTTATCCGGGATTGCCTGCGGGCTGATCGCGATCATCGGGACGCTGCTTTTTATCACGCCCCAGTATGAATCGACCACAAAAATCTATGTTTTGAACCGGCAGGACAGCAATACGCTTACCAGCCAGGATATGTCCACCAGTACACAGCTGACCAAGGACTATGCGGAGCTGATCCAGAGCCGTACCGTTACCGAAGGCGTGATCGCGCATCTGAAACTCGATATGACGCATGAAACGCTGCTCAAAAAGCTCTCCATCGAGACCAGCACGGACACCCGTATCGTAACCATCAAAGTCAAGGATACGGATCCGTACCGCGCGGCCGAGATCGCCAATTCCGTGCGTGACGTGGCGGCGGAGCATATTCAGTCGGTCATGGATATCGAAGCTGTCAATGTTGTTGAGACAGCCAACATTCCCGACAGAAAAGCGAGCCCCAGCTTAAGCAGGAACGGTATCATCGGAGGCCTGCTCGGCCTTCTGCTTTCTGCAGTGATCGTGATCGCCATCTATCTGACCAATGACTCTATCAAGACGGCGGAGGACGTGGAACGTTATCTGAAGCTGAGCGTTCTCGGCACGATCCCCATGATCGGAAAAGAAAAGAAAAGCAAAAGGAAAAAAACCCGCCGGAACAGCGGCAAATCTTCATGACAGAGGGATGACAGATGAAAAAAATTCTGATTGCATTGCTGATCATAATCTGCGGAGCGCTGGGAGCCGGTGTGTTCTGGGTTTACAGCACATCTGACAGGACCGGTCCGGAGATTCGTTTTGCAGAGGATAAAAATGAGGTCTATACACTCGGCACCCCGAAGTCTGAGCTGCTGGAGGGCGTTTCCGCCATCGATGCAAAAGACGGGGATGTGAGCGATACCCTCAATGTTGAGAGTATCTTTGCGCGCAACGAAGAGCAGGTCGTTGTCATCTATGTCGCCAAGGATAACAGCAACAATGTTTCCAAAGCAGAGTTTGACATGAAGACGACAGGCCCGACCACCGGTGTCGTGCAGGAAGTTGTTTCCGACGAAGAAGAGGAAGAAGAAAACAATACGGACGGACAGCCCGAAGAGGAAGTGTCTGAAGGCGGTGAAGAGGCCGTTGAGAATGCTCCTTCCGAAGAGACTCCGCAGGAAGAAGTCGAGCTGAGTCCCAAAGAGGCTGCAGAAGCCAGAGAAAGGGCAAAACTCGACAGTCTTGCTCCCGGATTCCCCAGGTTTGCTCTGACCACTTACTATATTGAGATCCCCAGAGGAACGGCTCTGGATCGTCTGAGCTTTGTCCGGGACATCGATGATGATATGGACAACGAAAATGAACTGTACCGCAGGATCCAGGTGGATGGCGATGTAGATATCTACACGCCCGGCAGTTATGAACTGGTTTACTACGTGGTCGACAATGACGGGAATATGTCCAACCGTGCGACACTGACCATCGTGGTACAGTAACAGACAGTTCATTACACAGAATGGAAAATGGAGGGAGAGGCAGTCACGCAGTGTGCTTTTTGCAATGCGCGGCGGCTTCTCTTTTGCATAAAGGGAATCACGTGCGCTGCAGACGCGCGGGAAGGGAGTATTATGAAGATCACAGTGGCAGGAACAGGCTATGTAGGTCTTTCCATCGCAGTGCTTCTTTCACAGCATAACCATGTGGAAGCTGTGGACATACTGCCTGAAAAGGTAGAAATGATCAACCGCAGACAATCCCCTATCCGGGACCCGGAGATCGAGGACTATCTGCAGAATAAAAAGCTGGATCTGACAGCAACGCTGGATCTTGCAGAAGCCTGCCGCGGCTCTTCTTTTGTGGTGATAGCGGCTCCCACCAATTACGATTCTACGCGGAACTATTTTGATACATCCGCGGTGGAGAGCGTGATCGAGACCTGCCTGGCTTCAGATCCGGAGGCGGTGCTGGTGATCAAATCCACGATTCCGGTGGGCTTTACCGCATCCATGCGAAAGAAGCATCCCCAGGCAAAACTCCTTTTCAGTCCGGAGTTCCTGCGGGAGAGCAGGGCGCTCTATGATAACCTGTACCCCAGCCGGATCGTGGTGGGAACGGACATGAATTCTCCCGAAATGCGGGAGGCAGCCGAACGGTTTGCCGCGCTTTTAAAAGACGGAGCCATCAAAGAGAAGGTGGAAATCCTCATCATGGGCGACACAGAGGCTGAGGCGGTCAAGCTGTTTGCGAACACATATCTTGCCCTCCGCGTAAGCTTTTTTAACGAGCTCGACACCTATGCGGAGCTGAAAGGCTTAAACACCCGCGACATCATCGACGGAGTCTGCCTGGATCCCCGGATCGGTCAGCATTACAACAATCCCTCCTTCGGCTATGGCGGGTACTGTCTGCCAAAGGATACCAAACAGCTGCTGGCCAACTATCAGGATGTACCGGAAGAACTGATCCGGGCCATCGTGGAAGCCAACCGGACCCGCAAGGACTTTATCGCGGACCGTGTCCTGCAGAAATCCGGATATTACAGCTATCTGGAAAAGAACGCGTATGATCAGACGATGGAACATACGGTGACCATCGGCGTCTACCGTCTGACCATGAAAAGCAACTCGGACAATTTCCGGCAGAGCAGTATCCAGGGGATCATGAAGAGGATCAAGGCCAAGGGGGCTGCGGTCGTCATCTATGAGCCTTCGCTTCCGGACGGGAGCACCTTTTTCGGCAGCAGGGTCGTAAATGACCTGGCAGCCTTCAAATCCATGAGCGATACGATCATCGCCAACCGGTGCGATCCGGAGCTGGATGACGTCATGGAGAAAGTCTATACCAGAGATCTGTTCCGACGTGACTGACCACAGGAGGTTTTTCAGATGAATGATTATAAAAAGAGCGGAGCCATAGGAAAGCTTCTGACCGGCGTCCTGGGACTTGGAGCGGCCGCTGTGCTGGCTCTTCTCTACTATACGGAGATGATCCCGCTTAAATACCTGATTGCGGCCGGGGCCGGTCTGCTGGTACTCCTGGCAGTGGTGGGCATCCTGACATGGAACGTCCATCACAAAGGCCGTTTTCTGATCGGTCTGCTGTTGTGGTTCACCGCGGTGGCAGGGCTGGTGTTCGGCGGAATGTATGTATACAGAACAAGGTCGACGCTTTCCGGCATCACCGGCGTGGAGACCGAGATCACGCAGATGGGCGTTTATGTCAAAGCTGACAACACGGCGCAGGATCTGCAGGGGACGGCGCAGGGCACCTACGGTATCCTGAAAACACAGGACAGGACCGTGACGGATATGGCGGTCCAGGATGTGAAAGAACAGCTGGGACAGGAGATCACGGTAAAAGAATACGACAGCGTAGAGGAGCTGGTGGAAGGCCTTTTCAACGGGGAAACGCAGGCTGTCATCCTCAATACCGGTTTTCTGGACATCGCCCGGGATTCCGAGGATTATCCGGACCTTGATTCAAAGATCCGTGAGGTGAGCATGAACAACGTGGAGACCGAGGTCGAAAAAGACGAAGAGGAGAAAACAGAAGAGAAGATTCCTCTGAGCGAACAGAATGTTTTTATCGTGGACATCAGCGGTATTGACAGCAGGGGCGGCCTGGTGGCCAAGAGCCGGAGCGATGTCAATATTCTGGCGATCGCGAATACGGATACAAAGCAGGTCCTTCTGCTGAATACGCCTAGAGACTATTTTGTCCCGCTTTCCATCTCCAACGGCGTAAAGGACAAGCTTACCAATGCAGGTATATACGGCATCAAGGTAGTCATGGATACGCTTGGAATGCTGTATGACATGGACATCGATTATTTTGTCCGTATGGATTTTGGCGGCTTTGCAAACATCATTGACTCCCTGGGCGGCATCACCGTGGAATCGGAGTACGAATTTGACACCGGAAATGCGCAGGGGTATCATTTCAACAAAGGCACCAATTATCTGAACGGAGAGCAGGCGCTGGCCTTCGCCCGTGAGCGATATGCGTTTGAGATCGGAGACAGACAGCGCGGGATCAACCAGATCGCCGTCATCAAGGCCGTGCTGGAAAAGCTGAAGAGCATGGACCTGATCAGCAATTATTCGTCTCTGCTGTCCACCCTCAACGGGTGCTTTGAGACAAACCTTCCCTACGGAGAGCTGGCAGCCATTCTGCAGAAGCAGCTGGAGAACCTTTCCGGCTGGAATGTCGTGAACTACAGTGTGGATGGGCATGGAGATGAACAGCACGTCTATTCACAGAGCAATCCGCAGTATGTCATGATCCCGGATGAAGCCACCGTGGAGCATGCAAAAGAATTGATCAACAAGGTAATAAACGGAGAGCCCATCGTACAGGAAGATCAGTCGAACATGTATGATGACTAATAGATGACTAAAATACAAAAAGAGCTGGGAGATCAGAAGTCTCCCAGCTCTTTTAAGTACCGGTGCAAGGCGTCCTTCCAGTCCGGAAGGGGCGTAAAACCGTTTTCGACCAGTTTCTGTTTGTCGAGGCGGCTGTTGAAGGGACGCGCGGCTTTGGACGCGCCGTATTCGGCGGTTGTGACAGGCCGCACTGTCAGGTGGTTTTCGTCGTATTCCGGATGGCCCATCCCGGCGGCCTGACGGAAGATCTCCACAGCAAAATCATACCAGCTGATATATCCGCCTTCGTTGGTGGCGTGATAATACCCGTACCTGTCGCTTTCGATCATGGAAACAAGAAGCTTTGACAGATCCAGGGTGTAGGTCGGAGTGCCGACCTGATCGTTCACGACGGAAAGAAGATCGTGGGTCTTTCCGATCTGGAGCATGGTCCGGATGAAATTCTTGCCGCTCTTTCCGAACACCCAGGCTATGCGGACGATGTAGTACTTTTCAAGGATCCGGGATACAGCCTGTTCCCCTGCAAGCTTGGAAGCACCGTAGACGTTGAGAGGAGCGTAGTCTTTACAGTCCGGATCCCAGGGAGTTTCGCCCTGCCCGTCAAAAACATAGTCCGTGCTGATGTAGACCATGGGCACATCCAGCTCCTTGCAGGAGAGGGCGATATACTCGGTCCCTTTGGCGTTCACTGCCCAGACCTTGTCCTGTTTATCTTCATCCTCAGCCAGGTCCACTGCCGTCCAGGCTGCACAATGGATCACGACGTCAGGCTGCACGCGGTCCAGGGCATCGCGGACGCTTTTTTCATCCGTGATATCCAGGGAAACATAATCCGCGCTGCAGGCAAAGCTGCCGTCCTGCACGCCGCTGTACTGCGGTGGAAGGTCGCTCCCGACGCCGATATGTCCTTTTTCGTGGAGCGCGTTCAGAACATCATGGCCAAGCTGACCGCAGACGCCTGTCACAAAAACTTTCATATTTATGCCTCCCCGCGGTTTCCGTACATCTTTTCGTAGTAGTTCTGATATTCGCCGGAGAGGATGGTTTCCCACCATTCACGGTTTTCCAGATACCATTTGATGGTCTTTTTGATACCGTCCGCGAACATTGTTTCCGGAAGCCAGCCAAGCTCGTTGTGGATCTTGGTCGGGTCGATGGCGTAACGCATGTCATGGCCTTTACGGTCTGTCACGTAGGTGATCAGGTCTTCGCTCTTTCCGAGCTCCTTGCAGATCAGCTTGACGATGTCGATGTTGCGCATTTCGTTGTGGCCGCCGATATTGTAGACTTCGCCGACTCTGCCTTTGTGGATGATGAGGTCGATGGCTTTACAGTGATCTTCCACATAGAGCCAGTCGCGGACGTTTTCACCCTTCCCGTAGACGGGGAGAGGCTTGTCATTGAGGGCGTTGGCGATCATGAGCGGGATCAGCTTTTCCGGGAAATGGTAAGGCCCGTAATTGTTGGAGCAGCGGCTGATGGTGACCGGCAGCCCGTAGGTGCGGTGATAGGCAAGCACCAGAAGGTCGGCGCCTGCTTTGGAGGAACTGTAGGGGCTGCTGGTATGGATGGGCGTTTCCTCCGTGAAAAACAGATCGGGGCGGTCCAGGGGCAGGTCCCCGTACACTTCGTCCGTCGAGACCTGATGATAACGGGTGATGCCGTATTTACGGCAGGCGTCCATCAGGACGGCAGTTCCCTTGATGTTGGTGTCCAGGAAGATCTCCGGATCTTCGATGGAACGGTCCACATGGCTCTCCGCAGCAAAGTTCACCACGATGTCGGGATGCTCTTCTTCAAACAGACGATAGACAGCCTCGCGGTCCGTGATACTGTCCTTCACAAAACGGAAATTCGGGTTGTCCATGATGGGAGCGAGGGTGGAAAGATTGCCCGCGTAGGTCAGACAGTCCAGACAGATGATCCGGTAGTCCGGGTACTTGTTCAGCATATGGTAGATAAAGTTGCTTCCGATAAATCCGGCGCCGCCGGTTACGATAATGGTCATTTTATTCCTCCTGATATCAATGCAGAATGTCGAGATACTTGCCGTCCAGCACGTCTTTCAGATACTGGCCGTACTGATTCTTTTTCAATACTTCGTATTCTTTGAGCACATCTTCTTTTGTGATCCAGCCGTTCAGATAGCCGATCTCCTCCAGGCAGCCGATCTTGCGGTGCTGATGGCTCTCTACGGTCTTGACAAAGTTGGTGGCTTCCACCAGGCTTTCGTGTGTGCCGGTATCCAGCCAGGTAAAGCCCTGGCCGAGAAGTTCTACGTTCAGGCGCCCCTGCTCCAGATAGATCCGGTTTAGGTCAGTGATCTCGAGCTCGCCTCTTGGACTGGGCTTCAGGCTTTTGGCGTATTCCACCACATGCTCATCATAGAAATACAGCCCAGTGACGCAGTAGTTGCTCTTGGGATGCGCCGGCTTTTCCTCGATGGAAACGGCATGTCCGTCTTTGTCGAACTCTACGATGCCAAAGCGCTCCGGGTCGTCCACATAATAGCCGAAAACGGTGGCGCCGCGTCCTTCGACCGCATTCTTGACGGCGGCTTTCAGACGTTTTTTGAGACCGTGTCCGGCAAAGATATTGTCGCCGAGCACCATGGCGACGGGATCACCGCCCACAAATTCTTCTCCGATCAGGAAGGCCTGGGCAAGGCCGTCCGGGCTTGGCTGCACCGCGTAGGAAAGATGCACGCCGAACTGGGAACCGTCTCCCAGAAGCTCACTGAAACGCGGGGTATCCTGCGGGGTGGAGATGATCAGGATATCCCGGATGCCGGCGTTCATCAGAACGGACATGGGATAGTAGATCATGGGTTTGTCATAGATGGGCAGAAGCTGTTTGGAGGTCACCATGGTCAACGGATAGAGCCTGGTGCCGCTGCCTCCGGCAAGGATGATTCCCTTCATAATATTGTAACTCCCTTCATGGATTTCATACCGATTCTTTTCACTATTATAAAGAACACATCGCTTTTATTCAACCGCTTTTGGCAAAATTGTAAAAGCGGAGTTGCCCCAAAAACGGTTCTATAGTACAATAAAGGCATCAAATCAGGGTGAGGTGGTCATTTGGACGAGAAAGAAAAGCGGGATAAGGAAGAGCTGCGACAGCAGCTGAAAAATCTGTCATTCTCGCAAAAACTGGAGTATTTCTGGATGTATTATAAATGGGTGATCGTGGCCGTGATCGGCGTGATCGCCTTCGCGGTCGGCCTTGTGGGATGGCTCGGCAGGATGAAGGAGACCACGATCCTCCACATTCTGGCGGAAAACGCTTACGAGCCGGCGGAAACTGCAGAGGCTGAGATCAAGGAAGCCATCGGGAGCACCGACCCGGATGAAAAGATCGACATCCGCACCACGGTCGTGGTCAATCCGGAGACCGGAGAGCTGGATTATTACAGCAATATGGCGTTTCTTGCGATCTACATGAGCGGGGAGCTTGATATGGTGATCGTTCCTGATTTCGGTCTCGAAAAGATGCGGGAGAATGTAGAAAAGGCGTCTCTGGAGGAAATTTTCGGGAAGGACGCTCCGCTTTACAAGGAATACGAGGCGGAAGAGGGCGTGATCCGTCTTCCGGAGGGATGCGAGGCCGAAAGACTGCTGGGGCTCCCGTATTCGCCGGCTTATGTGATGGTGGCCAGCGGCTGCAAGAACATGGAAAATGTGGCTGCCTGGCTTGTCAGCTTGATAAAACTATAGTATGATAAAGCTGTATAGTATTAACCGCTCCAAAGAAATGCGGTAAAAAAGTGATTACAGGAGGGAAATGATATGGGTCTTATTTCAGCAGGACTGGCGTCAGTCTCAGGCACACTTTCCGACATCTGGAAAGAATATTTTTACTGTGATTCTCTTGCGAAGGACGTCCTGGTGGTAAAAGGACAGAAAAAAACCAACAGATTCGGCGGCAACAACGGATCCGACAATGTGATCACAAACGGATCCGGCATCGTCGTTGCGGACGGCCAGTGCATGATCATCGTGGAACAGGGCAAGATCGTGGATGTCTGCGCGGAGCCCGGCCAGTATACCTATGATTCTTCCACTGAGCCCAGCGTGTTCGGCGGAAGCCTTTCCCAGGGCATCATGAAGACATTCGAGATCATGGGCAAGCGTTTCACCTACGGCGGCGTGGCAGCCCAGGACCAGAGAGTCTATTACTTTAATACAAAAGAACTGATCGACAACAAATTCGGCACCATGAACCCGATCCCGTTCCGTGTCGTCGACAGGAACATCGGCCTTGACGTGGACGTATCTGTCCGCTGCAACGGGATCTTCTCCTACAGGATCGCAGATCCGCTTCTTTTCTACGCGAACGTCTGCGGCAATGTCCAGAAAGCATACACCCGCAGCGAGATCGACAGCCAGCTGCGTACGGAATTCATCAGCGCTCTGCAGCCTGCGTTTGCCCGCATTTCCGATATGGGCGTCCGTCCCAGCGCGATCCCCGGTCATGTGACCGAGCTCTGCGATGCGATGAACAAGGAGCTCACCCGCAAATGGAGCGAGCTGAGAGGCCTGGAGGTCGTTTCCATCGCCATCAATTCCGTCACCCTTCCGGAAGCAGACGCCGAGATGATCAAAAATGTGCAGAAGAGCGCGATCATGCGTGATCCCACCATGGCAGCCGCCACACTGGTCGGCGCCCAGGCGGACGCGATGCGCGCGGCAGCCAGCAATTCCGCAGGCGCTATGGCGGGCTTCATGGGATTTAACATGGCCCAGGGCGGCGGAGGAATGAACGCGCAGAACCTGTTCCAGATGGGACAACAGGCGGCTCCGCAGCAGGCAGCCCCCGCGCAGATGCAGCCCCAGAACGGCTGGACCTGCTCCTGCGGCACTGTGAACAAAGGCAAATTCTGTATGGAATGCGGTAAGCCGAAACCGGCCGGAGCTCCGCTGTTCCGCTGCGACAAGTGCGGATGGGAACCGGCAGATCCCAAGAATCCGCCCAAATTCTGTCCGGAATGCGGCGATCCCTTCAATACGGATGATATCGTAAAATAATCAGACACATTTTATAGGAGTCATGGAAGATGTCACAGATCCAGGAATACAAATGCCCTTCCTGCGGCGGCGTCCTGCACTTTGACAGCACCATCCAGAAGATGCGCTGTGAGTACTGCGGGACCGAGATGGAAGTGGAGGCTGTTGAGGCATACAATGCACAACTGAATCAGGAAATGCCGGATGAAGTGAACTGGGACATCCATTCGGGGCAATCGTGGGAAGAAGACGAAACGACCCACATGCGTACCTACATCTGTGAATCCTGCGGCGGCGAGATCATGGCGGCGGACAGCACCGCCGCCACAAGCTGCCCCTTCTGCGGGAGTCCCGTGGTGCTGACAGAACAGGTGACCGGCGCAATGCGGCCGGACTATGTGATCCCTTTCAAGCTTGACAAGGAGGCCGCCAAGGAGGCTTACCGGAATCACCTGAAGGGCAAGATCCTGCTTCCAAAACAGTTCCGGGATGAAAACCACATCGACGAGATCCAGGGCGTGTATGTTCCGTTCTGGCTGTTCGATGCGCGCACCGATGCATCGGCCCGCTACAACGGTACAAAAAAAGCAGTCTGGAGCGACAAGGATTATATCTATACCCGCACAAGCTTTTATTCCATCTACCGTGAAGGAAGCCTGTCATTTGAGCATGTGCCTGTGGACGGCTCCAGCCGCATGGCGGATGACCTGATGGAGGCGATCGAACCCTTCAACTTCGATGAAGCGGTGGATTTTCAGACAGCTTTCCTTTCAGGATATCTTGCAGACCGCTATGACGTATCTGTGGAGGACAGCATCGGAAGGGCCAACGCGCGTATCCGCCAGAGCTCGGAGAATGCTCTCCGCAGTACCGTACATGGGTACCAGGAGCTCCATACCGTCAACAATTCCATCCGTATTTCGGACGGGCACTCAAGCTATGCCCTCTATCCTGTGTGGATCCTCAATTCCACCTGGAGGGACAAACCGTTCGTGTTTGCGATGAACGGCCAGACGGGCAAGATGGTCGGCGACCTGCCGGCCGACACCAAAAAGCTGTGGATCTGGCGTGCCGTGATCTGCATCGTGAGCTTTGTGCTTGCGTACCTGATCATGTGGCTCGTACAGTAGAGGAGGGAAGTCATGAAGAAGATCAAAAGACTGGCTGCCCTTTTCATCGTCCTCGCGCTTTTGGCTCCGTCTGTACTGGTCTGGGCTTCGGCTCATCCGGACCGCGTGGTGGACGAGGCGGATCTGCTCACGGATTCTGAAGAAACAGAGCTTGCTGAAAAGCTGGATACGACCAGTGAAAGATATGAATGCGACGTTGTGGTCGTGACGATTCGTTCGATCGGAAACATGAGCGCTCAGGCTTATGCAGATGATTATTACGACTACAATGGATATGGAATGGGCGAGAAAGCCAGCGGCATTCTGCTTCTTCTTGCCAGCACTGAGCGTAAATGGGCCATTTCGACTTATAAGGACGGTGCCTACGCTTTTAATGATGCTGGCCTTACATATCTGGAGGATCAGATCATCCCATATTTCAGGGAGGATGAT
Organism: uncultured Blautia sp.; assembly: GCA_946622645.1. Taxonomy (GTDB): domain Bacteria; phylum Bacillota; class Clostridia; order Lachnospirales; family Lachnospiraceae; genus Blautia_A. The sequence goes on along the minus strand of CAMOQF010000066.1, from coordinate 422 downwards.
TATGCGGGCGGCTTTCAGGAGTTTGCGAACCTTGCGGAACAGTTCCTGAAGGAGGCGGAAAAGGGTACGCCGTATTCTGATTCTAACAGACCTCGCCGGAAGCTGGCGCTGGAGTGGATCCTTCTTTCTGCGGTGATCGCGGTCGCGCTTGCGTTTCTGGTGACTATGCTTATGAAGAGTCAGCTGAAGTCGGTGCGATTCAAGGATCAGGCGGCGGATTATATCAAGAAGGGCAGTTTTCATCTGAACCGTAATGAAGATATATTTTTATACAGCCGGGTGACGCGTGTTCCCAAACCGAAGGATAACGATAAGGGAGGGCACAGCACGATGCATACCAGCTCATCCGGGAGATCCCACGGCGGCAGAAGCGGCAGTTTCTGACCGCCTTTCTTTCTCGCATTGCAGCGGACGCATCCTGG
>CAMOQF010000065.1 GCA_946622645.1 uncultured Blautia sp. | reverse complement strand
GGCAGCCATACAGTAAGCTCGTTTACGACATCATTCTTGATATTCTCAATGTCTTCAGAGGTCAGGTCTTTCAGTTCATCAAACTCAGAGAGGAGCTCGGTCACCGGAGCGAAAAGCGCTGCAGGGAAGCCTTTGACCTGTTCCCAGTAATTGTTGATCATGCCGGAAGCACGGTCGAGCTTGGTCTCCAGGCCGCCTCTGCCCAGAATATCTTTCAGTCCTGTCTCTTCCAGAATGGTATCCGCCATGACAGCGGCCACGGAGGAAACGATCTCCGCTATCACGCTGCCTTCGATGCCCATCGACTGCAGGAATTCTGTAACGGTATCTTCTATTCCGTTTTTGATCTGCATCACGAAGGCGTCGTCGGTAAGGGGCGTATGAGTCTTCTGATCACTCAGGGTGCTGCTCTTCTCAGATTCCGGCATTTCGGCGGCCACCTTGACAGAAGCAGCCTCCAGCTTTCCGGACCCGACGACAGCCTTATTGTCGATATTCACGACGTTCACGGATACGCCGGCACCGATCCCGTATTTCGATTTTACGACGGACGCGTTGGCCTTTGCCTCGGCATGGGTCCGGTTGGTGCTGGTGATCCGGATCGCACTTGCGCTCACCAGGTCGATGAAATCCGGAATCTCCGAGACGGAGGAAGAGCTGATCACATTGACCGCTGCTGCGGCAGCTCCTGCGATGCTGCCTTCCGTCGTCTGCGCTTTCTGACGGCTGAAGCCTGCAGAAGCGCCGGATGTTTCTTTGCTGGTCTTATCTGTAAGGCCGGAAGCTCCGGACAGCAGGCTGTCCACCTGCGCGTCGGAACTGCCCGCGCTTCCGCCCGCGCCGGATTTTCCTTTCAGGCCGCCGGAAACCCCTGCCGTCACATTATTTTTGGTGGTAGACAAAGTGCGTGATGAAACGATAATGTCTCCTGAGGAGGTCGTGTCCTCGCTCAGATAAGAATATGCCTTATCACTCAGGACCGCCACGCCGAAGGCACCGCCTGCAGCTGCTTTTCCTCCGGCAGCGCTTGCATCCGCGATGATCTCGTGCTTCGTATCATTAAAGGAGGAGACGTCGATGTTTTTCACGGTGAGGCCCGAATCTCCGGCGTACATGCCGAATCTGGAAGAAGCATGTGAACTGTTCACGTCCACGGCCGCCACAGGGGTCGCCGAAATACCGCCTGAAGACCCGGCAGATGCCTTCACAGTGTCTTTCATGACCTGTTCCGCATAAACGTTGACGTCGCCCAGTGTGGTCCGGCCTTCTCCGAAAGCGATTTTACCATCCGCGTCTGCCGAGGCCGATGCGGAATTGACGGCTACCGCGATACCGGCACCCACGCCGGCGTCTCTGGCCGGCTGATCCGGATCGAGAGCCGCCGCGTCGGCGGAAAGACCGAGGGTCTGTTTGCCGGTGGCGGATACAGTCAGACTGCCGCCGTCTTTATCTGTTCCTGTAAAGGTGATCGCGGCTGAAGGATCTATCTTCGCATGGGAAGCCGTACGGTTGACCTGCACTGCAAGGGCGCCTGCGATGCCGATGCTTCCCTCGCTGTAACCAGCAGCCACATCCAGCTTGTCTGTCCCTATGCTGTCGGCTTCCACTGTCACGTCTTTTGCGGTGACAAAAACGCCATGCAGTGAGGCGTCATTCCTGGCGATGACCACACTGGTACCAAGACTTGCTCCCATACTGAAGCTGGTTCCTTCGGGGTGCCCGGGTTCAAATTCCGCCGAGATCTCGGCTTTGAGTGTGTTAAGCTCGGTGTCGTCGATCCATGCCGGCATGATAAAGTACCAGGATCCATCCTCCCTCTTGTAGGTCTGAATCTGGTCATGGGTCAGACTGCGTTCGATAAAGACCTTCAGGGTATTCTCTTTCAGGCGGAAACCGTCTTCCGGGCTGACATAGATCGCTACTTCCTCACCGCGGTCTGCCCGTCCGCATGGAGTTGAGACAGAACCGTTCTGAGCTTCTTTGGTTTCCAGAGCCACTTCTTTCAGGATCATATCTGTCTCTGAAGCAGCCACTTTGATCTCGTATTTGCCGTTCAAGGCGTCGTCAGGAACGGTGAACGCTCCGTTTGTAACCTTTGCATCAGCGGTTTTGGAGGAACCGTCCTTGGTCTGATAGGTCAGGGTGACCTTGTCAAGGCGGCGTCCCTCTTTCATCTTTTCATCCGGCAGATAGATATGCACACTCTGTCCGGGAACGACTTTGCTCTCGGAAAATCGAACGCTGCTCCCGGTATTTTTGAGCGTAAGGCTCTTCTCTTTGAAGGATCCGGTGACGGTGATCTCGCTGTCCTTGGAAAGGCCGGGGACCTCAAAGCTCACGTTGCCGCTGAGATCAGGAGTCAGTTCTTCCGTAAAGACAAGCCCGGTCGCAGCCGCACGATAGCTGACAGTGACGACATCGCAGATATATTCATCATCCGGAGTGAGGGAGATGTTGATCACATCTTTCTTTTTTGCTTCGTTATAATCCACGGTCACCTTGCCATGGCTGTCGCTCGTGTTCCGGACCACCACATTGTGATAGTCGGGCGTGAAGGAAGCATTGACTGTTATGACAGATCCGGCTCCTACCGCAAGGGAAGAAGCTTTCACATACCATACACCGAGCTCGTTGGTCGCATCATAATCCAGCGGCGTTTCTCCGGCTGTACCTGTTACGTCTCTTTCCATCGCGACTTTTCTGATCACGCCGCTGGCGTCCACAAAAGAGACCCAGAGAGCTTTTGTGTTGGATTTTTCCGGGTGGGCGGGATCGGAATTCTCCCAGTCGATGGTATAGCCGTTTTCTTCATCCGGAGAGACTTTGAAGTAGTATTTTCCATCCTTGTATTCGCGGAAATAGACGTTGCCGATGCGCTTGAAGTCAGCACCCGTGATATCCTTGTCTTCCGGGATGGTCAGGACATTGTAGCGGATCTCAATGGGATTCCGGACAAGATACTGTTCCGTGTAATCCGCGCCTTCCGGCAGCTGGTCGTCCTGGTCAGCAAACTGGAAGGAAGCTTCGCACAGAGTGCCGTCGTCCATCGCGTAATCCGTAAGATTCACCTTGTAGGTGACTCCATCTTCGCTTGTAAGATCGGCCGTCTTCTGCTCGCCGTTCTCGATGTAATACAGAACGGCCCGGCTGACCTTGTTGCCTTCTTCGGGCGAAGCCTGGAAGGTGCAGTGCAGTCCGTCAAAGTCCCCGGATGTCTCGGTGACGGTTCCGCCGCTTGTGGCAGTGAGACGGATGGCATTCCGGGCTCCGCCCACTGTATATTCCGAATGCATCTTCTGGGCAGGACGGCTCCGGCTCTTGTTGTTGTCCGCGTTGGCCTTCTGCATTTCTTCCTGCGTGACGGATGTTCCGTCCGCGCTTGCTTCGGACCGTGTTTCTTCGGTGGCGATCACGGAGAGCTCCCCGTTTTCCGCGGATACACGGGCATTGGAAGATACCTCCGCGTCGTTTTCATTGACGATCACGGACGCGCCGGCGGCGCCTGAAACCTGGACTCCGAATCCGTTGATGGTCTGCCAGATCCCGGCGGAATCATCTGTCTCCGCGACAAAAGCAGCAGAGACTTCCAGCCCTTTTTCTACGTTGACGTCAGCAGGAACGTTAAAGATATATCTTCCCCTGGAATCTGTCTTCAGAGTCTCCACATGGGCCTTGGTGTTATTCCCCTTGTAATAGCGGACCACCAGAGAATCCTTTGCAAGCGCATAGCCGGTCTCCGGGTTGGGGATCAGCTCCAGCCTGCCTCCCGGCGTGGTCGTCCAGATGCACTTTCCATCCTCATCACAGTCAGGCGTCACGATCATGCCGTTTGGTTTTTCGGAGGATGCCTGGCTGAAAACGGCGATCTTCTTCGCTCCGTCCTCTTCCACTTTATCCTCTGCATCCTGCGTTCCTTTGTCCGCCGCGTTGATCATGTCTTCCATCGTCGGAGCGTCGTCTTCCGGATCGCCGTTGTTGTCATCTTCCGTTGTCTCTTCGGCGGTGCCATCGCTGTATACCACCTGAACAGTCACGTTTTTCTGCGGGAGATCGAATGTATAGGTGTTGTCGGATGTTTCAGACTTTGTTGCCTCTTCCCATGTATAATGGCCCTCCCCCGGCTTCAGGTAGCGGTAACGGACCTTCTCCACCTTGTATCCGGCGGCAGGCTTTACCTTCACTGTCGCAGTGACGGCCTTTTTGGCGTTGCCGGTCGAGACGGACACATCGCCTTTTTTGGCATTGTCTCCGGAGTTGTCGATATTGACCGTATATCCGGAGGAAAGCAGATTTTTCCTGGCAGATTTGGCGGCTCTTTTTTCTGCTCCCGGGAAGTGTTCCCAGAGCCAGCTGAAGAGGCCGCTGGAAATGGTTCCTGCAATAGCGGAAGCCTGGTCCGTGCTGCGGGTGAAGCTGGTCCGCGGATCGTAATGATCAGCGATCCCGGAAGCCACATTCGTATCCACGTACAGCTCGGAGTTGGAAGTCACGTCCACGTCTCCGCCGGCGGTCGTGACGGATCCGGAAAGAAGTCTTGCCGCAGCATCCTGGATCACGACGTTGAACGCCATATAGGCGCCTGAAGTCAGCGCCTGGCTGTTGCCTCTCTCTGACTGCGCGGCGATCAGAGAAGAATTATTAGCGTTCACCTTCACATTGCCGCCTGCCGTGATGGTACCCTGGGACTCGGCTGTAGCATAACTGTCGATCACATTCAGGGCCAGTGAAACAGGAATTCCGAGAAGACCTGACGCTGCGGACGCGAGAACGCGGTTTTCATTCCCGGCAGAGATAAGGACGTCGCCGGCAGCGGTAATTTTGGCTCCGTTTGCGATATTCACTTTCGCTTCGCTCACCACTACGTTCACAGAGATCGGATATGCGTAAGAAGCAAGCCTTGGCACGCCGTATCCTGTTACAGCCATGGTGGCGTCGTTTTCTTCCACTTCGGACTGATATCCGGCCAGGGTGGTTACCTCGGCGGTCAGACGTGCGCTTCCATAGGCAGGCGATGTGTCTTCCTCGGAACCTTTATATCCAGCCTGGATGCTGCCAAGTACTTCAACCGTCGCATTGCCGATCTTTACGTTCACAAGATTCAGGAAGGAGGGAATCAGGGCGATGATCGCGCCGGTCTCCTTGACCGATGCCAGAAGATCGACGTCTCCCGTTGTCGTGATGGAACCTTCTTTTGCAACGGTGATCTTTGCATCGTGGGCAACGGTCACCAGATCCAGTGCGATTTCGAGCAGTTCGTCCCCGATATCGGACAGAGAATCGCTGAGATCCAGGTTCTCAAGGCTGACCCCTGAGCTGTCTGCGGCACGCATCACGACATTGTCGGCTTTGACGCTGCCGCTGACCTGAATGTCCTCTCCCTTTACAAGGAGGTTCAGACCGGTCACATCGATATCATTCAATCGGACCGCACCGCCTTCAGGATGGCATTCATGCCGGTCTATGACGAGATTGGAAAGAAGCCTGTGCGAACCTCCTGTTTCAGCCTTGATGGAAGCGCTGATGAAGGGATCGCCGGTCAGCACATAGTCCGTAAAATCGGCGAATGCTTTTGCATCTCCGGTCTCGTTTTCCTTTAAGAAATGGCCGGCGCCGTCAAAGACGCCTGTATAATCCGCTTTAGCATTCAGCAGGACTCTCTTTTTGTTCGCAAGTTCATCTGTAAAACGGCTGATTCCTTCGGAGATGACCGAAAGCGTATTTCCATGTTCAGTCACAAAAGAAAGAGCTTCCCCCGTCCCGGATATGGGATTGTCTTCACCTTCTTTCAAAGTGCCGGTAAAATGCACTCTGGCTGCCGAAGAGCCATTCAGAAGGATCTGTCTGACCGTATCGGCGGTCGACATATCGATATTGATCAGATCGTTTTCATCCCCGAGATCGGCTGTAATGACAGCGATCGGGTTGGGATCTGTATCGTCGGCCGTATGGGTGTAGGTCAGCTGATCGATGCCGGCAATGTCCGGGACCATGCGGACCAGGTCCGCTGTCTCATAGTTTTTCTGAATCGTGACGGTGTCGCTTCCGCCGCCCGTATTCAGATCCAGACTGCCCGTGCCATAACGGGCGTAGACGGTGACATCGTCGGCGTCCTCTCCGGTATCCAGGCTGGTTACGGCAGAGCCGGTGAGGGCGGCTTCCACCGTGTCCTCTCCTTTTCCGGTGTCAATGGTGACCTGCGGGGTTTCTTTGTCATCTTCCGGCTGCGCGCCGTAGGAATAGATCTGTACCTCGTCGTCTCCGCTGCCGGTGTTCACATCAGCTGTTCCGCCATAGACAAACCCATAGACAAGGTCATCGTCGTCTCCGGTGTCCACGTCGACATCCACGTTTTTGGCGCCGGTCGTGAAGGCTACCCGGTCGCTGTTTTCACCGGTGTGTACATTCACAGAGCTGTTGTTCATGGCGTCGATCGTCACAATATCCGCTGCGGTGGTACCATAAAAATCCAGACCGCCGTTCAGAGTCTTGTCTCCAAGGATCTCATTGGTGCCGGATTTGACCGTGATGACTTTCTCAAAAGCCATGCGGACGCCCTTCATCACGACCTTGATGCCTTCGATATAGAGATTGCCGTCCAGAGTCGTGCTTCCGTCAGCGGAGAGGCCGTCTTCCCCTGCATCTTCCGACGCAAGCTCCAGTTCAAAACCATCTTCGATCTGACCGAGCTGGGTGCTCTTGATGGTGACATCGCCGCTGTAGGTGGTGTTTCGCGCAAGTGCCAGCGAGATCTTACCGGAAAGGGTGGTCTTGCTGGCAAGCTGTTCCATCACAAGACTCTGCAATGTCGTGAGTGTAGCGATATTGTCGGAAGGATTGACCGGATCGTCGTAGAATACGGAATCAGCCATTGCCTGCGCGACGTCTGACGGCTTCGGGCCTGACGTTCCTGCGGCAGCCGTAAAGGACGGAGCCGCAGATACAGGGGCACTCTCATCCTGTTCAGATGCGGATCCCGGATCAATGTCGCCGACCTGCACTGCTTCGGCGCTGATATTCACCGGAACAGCATCTTCCGCTGAGGAAGCCGGTTCAGCGTTGGTCGTCCCGGCGGCGTTTTCCTCTGTTTGATTTTCTTCTGCAGACGCAGGATTGACATCCGTCATAGCAGAATCCTGCGTTCCATCTGTTTCAACAGCCGGCTGTGCGGTCTCGTTGTCCGAAGACACATTGCTCTCAGGACCGGCGGGCAGGGCATCCGCTTCCGTTGCTGCGGCTGTCTCAGAGCCGGTCGGCAGGAAATCCGCTTCCGTTGCCGCGGCTGTCTCAGAACCGGTTGGCAGAACATCTGCACCGGCATTTGAGGTTGTCTCAGACCCGGTCGGCTGAACATCCACACTGGCAGTCGAGGCTGTCTCAGAACCGGTCGGCAGAATATCCGCACCGGCAGCTGAGGATGTCTCAGACCCTGCCTGTACTGAAGCCGGTTCCGCTGCGGTATCTGTCGTCACGCCTTCCGGCACGGCGATATTTTCGACAGCCTGATCTTCCGCCCATACTGTTGCAGAACCAAGCGAGGTGTCCGCCAGTGAGTTCATTGTCATACACAAGCTCAAAGCTACCGATGCGGCTCTCATTCCAGGATGGATTCCTCTTCGTCTCTTCATTTTCTTCTCCTTCTTATAAAAGCTTATCTCTGATAAACAGACATAATAATCTAATTTATACTTTATACCAAACAGAAAAAGAAATACAGACTTTTGGGATAAAAGTGATTATTCTGGGATATTATCCCGGAAATGCAGCCTTTCGTTTCTATTCTGACTGTTACTTGTCCCCAGGGAAATCATTTCATCCCAGATATATTGATTTCTTCTATAAAACAGATTATTCTATGATCAGTATCTCTTAATGGCTTTTATGAAAAGGAGAAACGGAATGAAGAAAAAAAGAACAGTTGCTTTGCTGATTTCAGGCATCATGACCGTCAGCGTCTGCGGGACCGCTGCATTTGCCGAAGGTCTTGGCCTGACCACTGACTCCAAAGAAGCCACCCAGTATACCATTGATGCGAATGACCAGGTTTATGCGCTTCTGGATTTCAGCGATGAACGTGAACTGGAAAACGCGCAGAAAGGCCTGATCGACGCTCCTGACAGTCTGGTGATCATGGGAGACAACGGGAATGTTGCCTGGAACCAGGACGCCTACGCGTTTCTTGATGAAAAAGCACCGGACACCGCCAATCCCAGTCTCTGGAGGAACGCCCAGCTGAACCATATCTATGGATTGTTCGAAGTGATGGACGGGATCTACCAGGTACGCGGCTACGATATGTCCAACATCACCTTCATTAAAGGAAAAACCGGATGGATCGTCTATGATCCATTGATGACAGTGGAATGTGCGCGCGCAGCTTTTGATCTCGTCAAAAAGAACATCGGTGATTTTCCGGTAAAAGCCGTGATGTACTCCCACTCACATGTGGATCACTACGGAGGCGTACTTGGAATCGTATCAGAGGAGCAGGTCGCGGAAGAAGAGATCCTGATCGTCGCCCCGGAAGGATTTGAGGAGCATGCTGTCAGCGAGAATATCTATGCCGGCAATGCCATGGGCAGAAGAGCCAGCTACCAGTACGGCACCATCCTCACCGGAGGTGAAAAGGGTTCGCTGTCCATCGGTATCGGCATGGGACAGTCGCATGGGACTTCTTCCTATATCTCACCTAACACCATCATCGACCATACCGGGCAGCGCCTGTTCGTGGACGGCGTGATCATGGAATTCCAGCTCACTCCCGGAACCGAAGCGCCTGCTGAGATGAACACCTGGTTTCCGCAGAAAAAAGCTCTCTGGATGGCAGAAAACTGCAATGGAACCTTACATAACCTGTATACCCTTCGCGGCGCGCAGATCCGTGACGGTCAGGCGTGGGCAAATTTCCTGATGGAAACTCTGAAGCTGTATGGAAATGAGGCGGAGGTCGTCTTTCATGCGCATAACTGGCCGCATTGGGGAAATGAAAACATCACTGAATTTATCCTTAATACAGCTGCCGCCTATAAGTATATCAACGATCAGACGCTCCTTTATCTGAACCAGGGCTATACAAGCACAGAGATCGCAAACATGATCCGGCTGCCGGAAGAACTGGAAAAGAACTGGTACACCAGACAGTATTATGGAACGGTCGCCCATAACGCCAAAGCCGTTTATCAGAAGTACATGGGATGGTATGACGCAAATCCGATCCACTTAGGAGAGCTTGAACCGAGCGAACGTGCCCGCAAGTTTGTGGAATATCTCGGCGATATCGACGAAGTCCTGAAGAAAGCAAAAGAAGACTATGAAAAGGGTGAATACCAGTGGGTAGCGGAACTCACCAATATGCTTGTCTACGCAGATCCCGAGAATACGGATGCGCGCCTGCTGTGTGCGGATGCTCTGGAACAGCTCGCCTATCAGGCTGAAAGCGGAACATGGAGAAACGCCTACCTTTCGGCAGTGCAGGAGCTCCGCTTTGGAACCAATACGGATTCCGGCACACGGGCTTCAACCACTTCCAGCGGCAGCCTGATCTCCCATATGACGCCTGAGATGATCCTGCAGTACCTTGGCATCTATACAGACTCCAAGAAGATCGAGGATCTGTCCTTCACTGCAAATATCATTCTTCCCGAAGCTTCCTATGTGCTTGTTGTGAAAAACGGCGTCATACTGTATGAGGAAGGATCCCTCAAAGATAAAGCGGATGTCAACTGGACAACGACCAGGCAAGGTCTGTTTGCCATCGCGCAGAACAGGCAGGACGCTATCAAAGAACTGGTCGTACAGGAAGGCGACACAACTCTTCTAGACCGTCTGATGGAAGCCAACACTGTCGCTGAACAGAATCAGTTCTTTGAGATCATAGAACCGTAACAGGATCATTAAAAAAACCAAAAGGCCTCCGCCGGGCCGCAGCCCGGCGGAGGTCTTTTTAGGTTATGATTCCGGCAGCGTAACGATCATGCTGCCCTGCCAGTCATCAGGGGATGTGAGAGATACGGTCTGTCCATCCAGACAGAGTTCTGCTCTGCCTACAGGAAGAAGCCGCATAAAGATATCTTCGACCCAATAATCAATATAATAGGTTCCGGCGGGGAGAGGTTCAGCCGTGATCTCCAGAGAACGGTACATCGGCATGATCTCGCTGGACTCATAGAGCGTCTGTCCGGTCTCTTCGGTGCCGTCGACAGGATACAGAAGACAGAAATCCTGGCCGGCAAGCCCGGACAATGCTTTGACGTTTCGGCTGAAAACATTGCTGTCGGCATCGTAGCCTTCCCAGACGCCGTAAACCGTAAACGGTTCGTCTTCTGATTCATCAAACCCGCAGCGAAGCAGACAGATATCCGTGCCGATCCTGACGGGGATATTATACAGGGCGCTGCCGCTGTAAATATAATCGACGACCTCAGCGTCGCAGTGAATCCCTTCTATGGCCGGCCACATCCAGAAACGGTTCAGTGCGTAAACAATAATATCATTTCCGCTTTCATCTGGGACTTCGCCTTCCAGGTCCACTTCAGCTGCAGCAGTGCCTAACCGCAATATTTTTCCACTCTGTTCATTTTTCTGATAAAGAGTGCCGTAGATCCTGTTGACAAGCCGGTGACCGCCCTCTATGGTGACGCCGGGAGTGCCGTCGGGAGCCTGATGCTTTTCGATCTTGATCTGATAACTGTCGATCTCCCGGATATCCGGCAGATGATCTGCCTTCTCATATACCCAGTCGGGGGCTGTCCACGCAGGCGTGATCGCATCCAGAAATGCGAGATAATGCGGAGAACGTGCATTGCGGGAATAAACTTCCAGTTCCTCGGCGGAAAACGGCGCGGCATAACAGAAGGATAAGCCGCCTGCTCCGCTGCGGCTTCCGCCGCGCGTTGTATAGACGATCGCTTCCTGCAGCGCTTCCAGCATGCCAAAGTAGATTTCCGGATCCAGTATTCCGGCAATGACATTCATGTAAAAAATCTCGGTCAGATCGATCATGCCCATATCGTGAAGGCCAAACTCAAACGCTCTTGATAAGAAATCGGCGCTTCCCATCATGGCAGCGGGGTTGGTCGAATACCAGATCCCGATTTCTTCAAAGAAGCGGTCAAACATATCTTCCACCCGGCTGATCTTATTCAGATCGATCACAGACCAGGTCAGGATATCCTGCGCCTGCTGGCTCTTTTCGTTGGCATATTTGATCTGCGTCATATCGCTGATCCACCGCCCAAGGGTCTTTCCATCCCATTGAGGAGAAAGATAGAGCTGTTGTAACCATTCTCCCATAGCCGTTCCGTTGCCTGCAACGACCTCCTCGGAAGCGATCATCCAGTCAGCGTAGTCCTTGACCGCGCCTGCGGTCTCAAGATTCGCCATCAGACAGGCGTCAAACAGGATGGCTTCAAAATGCACTTCCGCCTCAGAAAGGGCATCATGAAGCTCATCCAGATACATGATATCGTTGTCGAACAGTTCATCGATGAAGATTCCTGTTTTGCTGCCGCCGCCGTGGTCCCAGAGAACAAGCATATATTTTTTCGCAGGATAGTTCTGTACGCTCCAACGGATGAAATCAGTGAGCGTTTCAGGAGCTGCCATACTCTGAAGAGGAAGCTCGCTGTCTTTCACAAAAGAGCCTTTTTCTTCCAGTCTGAAACGGCTCATCGGTTTCAGGTGCCATCTCTCAAGACGGTCCGTGGAGATATCCATTCCAAGTTCCTGCGCATGCCATTCTTTGCAGCCGCCGGTCTCCAGCAAAACATTGACAGGAATCCGGCCAGCCATAGGATCAATAGGATCACTGCGCATGACATGACGCAAAGCATCATAAGTCATACAGCCGACAATCTCTTCCAGATTGCCTGTGGCACAGCTGTGTCTGCTTTCCAGGTCGGAACCGCAGAAATACATCATCACAGTCCATTCCGCAGGATCCGTATCTTCTGTCTCTGCAGGAACACGCACGGCCAGTACAAGTATCATCAGCAGCCCGGTAATAATCGTTTTCTGTATTCTGTCTGTCATCTCTCTGCTTTATCGGAATCATTATCTGATTCATCTTCTTCTGAAAGTTCCCACGCACCGTCATTTCGCACATAACGGTGCTTCTGAATATCTTCCGCGCTGTCTTCGCCGGTCCATTCAGGCCAGATATCCTGGCCTGATTTCACGGTGACGGTCAGATCGCCTTCTTCGATGCCTTCGATGCGGGTATAGCCGCTTTCAAAGGCGTTTCCGTTGAAGGCCGCCTGGTAGAAGCCGTTGAACATGCTTACTCTGCGGACTATCTCTTCCTTATCGTCAGCAACGTTCCGGTCATCGGTTCCTTCCGGTTCATCCGACGCGTCCTTTGCCTCAGGAGTTCCGTCATTCATCGCAAAGAAATGGTCACTGAGACTGTAGGACGGCAGGTCGGCGCCAAGGTCATAGCTTCTCAGCCGGATATTCAGGGCTTTGGGAAGAACCATGACACGGTCTTCCAGCACATTTGTGATGACCTTGAACAGGCTCTTTTCACCTTCTGGCGTGTCAAAGAACATTACATTGTACTTCTCCTCGCCGCGGCGGTCGCTCTTGCTGTCTCGATAGAGATACAGAGAAACGTCGATCCCCTCTTCTCCCGCATCCAGCATGGAGACGCTGGTACGGAAGGCATCGATCTCGTCCGTATTTTCATTGACCAGCAGGAAGATCAACGTCTGACCGTCATCCGACACTGTCTCGGGCGTTGCGCCCAGCCAGTATCCTTTCCGGATCATGTCCTTATCTTCTTCCTGATGTACGATCCTGTCGAATTCTCCATCGTATTCCGTCAGTCCTTCCAGGACCTCTCCGGCGGGCAAGGCTATCTCTTCTTCCTTTTCACCGTCAAGAGCATACTTGTTGACATCCTCCTGTTCGGCGGAGATCATCCGGATCATCCCGTTGTCCATCAGTTCCTTCATCCACGAAGCGGAAACCTCGTGCAGGAATAATTCATAGTCCACCAGAGACGGCAGCATCAGAACGCCGGTGTCAAAACGCAGCGAACCGATGGAGCCGACAGGGATCTGCGGCTGATTAAATGCCCATTTGTTCAACGCGGTGATAATATCGATGTCATACTCTCCACCGTCTCCTTTTACATCGCCGCGGATGGTGTCGGATACATAGTCCGGTTTCTGGGTTGCATAAAGCCGAGCGGCGTTTGGCAGCAGATAAACGTCGTGCATTGTGAGAGCGTTATTCCAAAGACGATATTTGTCCAGGCTTTCCTGATCAAGAAGGACGTTTTCTTCAAGCGGGACTTCTTTCTCCAGCACATAGATCTCGGCGGCCGTGGCATTATCTTCTTCACCGTAATGGGCTTTTATGATCATGGTATCGTTCTTCTTCAGGACGTTCATATCATTGACGGATAAAAGGACCTTGGCAAAAGACGGCTCTGTGTCTTCAGAGACGGCAGGACTGCTGTCATCTGCAGAATCATCCGTCGTGGATGTCGTTCCGCCTGAACCTGAGCTGTAGGAACTGCTGTATCTGTAGGATCCGCCGGAACTGTAGGA
>CAMOQF010000064.1 GCA_946622645.1 uncultured Blautia sp. | reverse complement strand
ACTTCCGGGATCACCCTGCTTCGCTGTGCAGGAGGCGATGAGTGCAAAAAGGCTCTGACCATGCTGAAAGCCGGCCGCCTGAAGGAAGACTTTATTGAAGGTATGATATGCCCCGGAGGCTGTATCGGCGGTCCCTCCAAGCATCAGGCCGAGCCGGTCGTAACGCGTGCGCGCAATGATCTGCTCGCCGCTGCGGACGACCGCGGCATTCTGGATAATCTGAAGAATTATCCCATGGATCAGTTTTCCATGTACCGGGACGGCCATCTGGACGCCGATCAGTAAGACCCTCTGACGCCGGCCGGATCATTTCAACAGCCAGTGTCATTTCACAGCCGTATCAGCACTGCCGTCGGTATCCGTTCGGTATCAATGCTGCAGCTCCATAACCGCTTTCTCCAGCCTGCCAAGGCCGTCCATCAACAGGGGCCTTGGGCAGGCTGTATTCATTCTCACAAATCTGTCTCCGTTTCCTCCGTATATGGAACCCTCCGTCAGGAACAGTCCTGATATTCTCCTGATCCTGGCTGCCGGTTCGGCCTCGTCCTTACAGATCCCGCTGCAGTCGATCCAGAGAAGATACGTTGCTTCGGAAGGGAGCACCTTTATGGCAGGAATTCTTTCACGGATGTAAGAACGGACGATTTCTTTGTTATCCCGGATATAAGCCCGAAGGGCGTCAAGCCATGCTTCGCCCTGTTCATAGGCTGCGATGGCCGCGGTGACGGCGAGCGCGCCCGGCTCGCAGTTCTCATCCACGCTCAGGGCGCGTTTCACTTTGTTCCGGAGGTCTTCCTGCGGAACGACCACAGCGGCGGTCTGTAGTCCGGGAATGCTGAAGGTCTTGGTCGGCGCGATGCATGTGACGCTGTTTTCCCGGCATACATCGGACACCGACGCAAAAGGCACGTATTCCGTGCCCGGATCGGTAAGATCACAATGGATCTCGTCGGAGATCACGGTCACATGGTTTTCGGCACAGAGACGCCCTATCCTGTCGAGTGTTCCGGTGTCCCAGATCTGCCCGGTCGGATTCTGCGGATTGCAGAAGAGAAAAGCGGTCGTCAGGGGATCCTTCAGTTTTTCTTCCAGATCCGCAAAGTCGATCTCATAAGCGTCGCCCGTGTACTGCAGCCGGCTTTCCAGCACGGTCCTTCCGTTATTCCGGATACAATAGAAAAAATGATTGTAGACAGGCGTAAGGATCAGGACGTTGTCCCCGGGCGCCGTCAGCCTTCTGATGACGCTCGAGATCGCGGGGATCACTCCGGTACAGAAGCCGAGCCATTCTTTCCGCATTGTAAAATGATGTCTTCTCTCCCACCATGAAATGTAAGCCCGGTACCACTCTTCCGGAAGGTCGGTGTAGCCGAACACACCGTGGGATACGCGTTTCTGCAGCGCGTCGATGATCTCCGGGGCAGTCTCAAAGTCCATATCCGCGACCCACATGGGCAGTTCCGTCTCGGACACGTTCCACTTGATGGCGCCGGTTCCACGGCGGTCTGTTATTTTATCAAAGTTATACATCTCATATCCCCCTGTTCATTTTTATCAGCCTCAAGAACACAATAAACTGCTGTTTCACATTGGAAACCGGATAAGTACAGTATACCCGAAACACAATTTCCGTTCAATCAAAAAAGGAACTGGCTGCAGCACACCGTTGTTCTGAGGCGTCATGCCGGCACAGCGTTTTTCCGATGGAGAAGCCGCCCGCCGCAGCGTTTCCGGGTGGAAAAGCCGGCCGGCCTATGCTATAGTAGAAGTATCGAAAGGTGCTATACGCTTTCTCTGAAGAACTGCATCTGAGAAGAAAGGAATATCCATATGTTGTACATCATCCGTCATGGGCAGACAGCCAACAATAAAAAGAAGCTTCTCCAGGGAAGAAGCGATACGCTTTTAAATGAAGAAGGAAGGCAGCAGGCGCTTCAGGCGTCAGACTGGTTTGCAGCACAGGGGATCCGCTTTTCAAAAGTGTATTCCAGCCCCTTGCGGCGCGCGGTTGAAACGGCGGAACTGATCGCCGGTCCCGACACCAGGATCCTTACGGATGACCGCCTTCTCGAGATGGATTATGGTCCCTATGAAGGGATGGAACTGGAAAAACCCTCTCCCGAGATCATCCGGTTTTTCTCGGACTTTGTTCACCAGCCGGCTCCGGATGGCATGGAACCGCTCTCTTCCGTCACCAGACGTCTCGGACTGTTTCTGGAGGAGATCCTGCCGGAAGCCGAAAACGAAAATGTCCTCATCTCCACACACGCTATCGCCATGAAGGGAGCGCTGGAATATCTGACGCCCGAATCCGGCGGAAGCTACTGGTCAAAGTATATCGGAAACTGTTCCGTCTATGCGCTGGATGTGACAGCCGGGACGGTTCCATATGAAGTCTGGAGCCTGGCCGGCGGGGAACCCGGCGTCTGAATCCGGACAGATGTACGGTATGAATACTGCCCGCCGAGCACGAGCCGATGTACTGTACAAAACGTGGCTGCCGGACATTTGATGAGACGCAGCACACATAGCTGCTGCAGGAGGTATGTATGCGCAAATCGATTCTGATAAGAAATACAAGTCTGATCACGGAAACCGGAGAATGTCTCTCACACCGGGATCTGCTGATCCGGGACGGGATCATCGCGAAGATCTGTGAAGCAGGCGTCCTGAAAGCAGCAGACGACGTGGATGAAGTGATCGACGGGAGCCGGTATTTTGTAAGTCCCGGGCTTTGCAACCTGCACGCCCACACCGCAATGAACATCTTCAAAGGCATCGCGGAGGATGTGACTTCCGACGCCTGGTTCAACGAGATGATCTGGCCTTACGAGAGCAAAATGTCCCCGGAAGACATCTACACCGGGACCGTCCTCGGGATCGCGGAAATGCTGGATAACGGCGTCACGGCGGTCTGCGACCATTATTTCGGCGAAGAACAGGTCCTCAAAGCTGCCAAAGACACCGGGATACGCATGGACATCGCGCCTACGATATTCGGAATGTCTCCGGATTATAAAGACCGTCTGGCTTCGGTCAGCGAATTCATACAGAAACATCAGGATGATTCCGACAGGATCAGCCTTCGCCTGGGGCCGCATTCCAACTACACCTGCCCGGAGAATGTACTGGGCGAAATCGTCGATGAAGCCAGAAGGATCCACGTACCGATCCATCTCCATCTGTCCGAGACGGAGCTGCAGGTACAGCAGTCTCTTTCCTCCACCGGCAAAACTCCTTTCCAGTGTCTGTATGACGCCGGCGGCTTTGATGTGGGCGTTCTTGTGGCTCATGGCCTTTGGGTCACGGAAAAAGATCTTTCTTACCTGAACGAAAATACCTGGTTTGCCTTCTGTCCCAAGACCTACATGAAGCTCGCAATGGGATACGGCCCGTTCTTCACCCTCTCCGACCGGATCCGGTACAGCTTTGGTACGGACGGCGCGGCCAGTTCCAACACACTGAGCATTGCGGAACAGGCCAGACTCTTCGGTCTGCTTGAAAAGTTTACCGGAAATGACCCGACCATCCATCCGGCCAGAAGCATCTGGCAGAAAACGATGGCCGGTCACCGGGTGTTCAAAGCCGGAACAGGCGTGCTTCAGGAAGGAGCCACGGCGGATCTTGTCATCTGGGATCTGGAGACCCCGGATACGATGGCATTTTATGATCCTGTCTCCGCTATCCTGTACAGCTCCAACAGCCGGAACGTCCGCTATACCATGGTAGCGGGGGAATTTCTCAAGTACGACGGCCGCCTGGCGATGGATTTTGAAGAGATCGGCAAAACAGCCCTGCGCCTGCAGAAAGAACTATTGGCGCGCGGTAAAGGAAAAGCGATCGTGTACTATTAGAATATTCTCTCTGCCTTTATTCATACAAATTACACCTTGGAGAGACGGACTGCCGTCTCTCTTTCTTTAGGACTGCTTCCAGGATGAATCTTTTGGAGAATGAAAATCCCGCATTTTGTAAGGATAAAAAAAGCACATACAGCGGAAGTATAAGAACCCCCGGAAATGGATATCTGATTTACTTTTACAGCCCGCTGTATTATAATACACATGGATATTCTCGTAAAAACATAACGCATTCTTGCGCTTGTCAGCACCAGCAGATACAGGGCTGAAACAAAGAGCCTGGATCCTGCTCAAAAAACGGAGGAAACATGATTTATCTGGATAACGCCGCCACGACCATGCATAAGCCTCCCTGCGTAGCGGAAGCCGTCGCCAAAGCGCTTACCACTCTTGGCAATGCCTCCCGGGGGGCACATGACGGGGCTCTTTCATCCAACCGGATCATTTACAGGACAAGGGCTTCCCTTGCGGCTTTTTTCGGCTGCCCCAGATCGGAACAGGTGATCTTCACCAACAATTCCACGGAGGCTCTGAATATCGCTATCAACGGTACGATCGGTTCCGGGGATCATGTCATCACCACCTGTCTGGAACACAATTCCGTTCTGCGGCCTCTTTACCGGCTGCAGGCTGAACAGGGCGTCCGGCTTGACTTTGTGGACGCTGATCCGCAAGGACGTGTGGATTATGATCAGTTCGAGAGGCTGATCCGTCCGGACACCCGTGCCATCGTATGTACCCATGCATCCAATCTGACCGGAAATGTCCTGGATATCGGGCGGATCGGACAGATCGCGAAGGAACACAGTCTGCTTTTCATCGTGGACGCTTCCCAGACAGCCGGCTCCCTGCCCATCAACATGGCGGAAGCGGGGATCTCGATCCTTTGCTTCACAGGACACAAATCCATGATGGGCCCGCAAGGCACCGGGGGGCTCTGCATCAACGGAGATATTGACGTGAAGCCGTTTAAAGTCGGTGGCACCGGCGTTCAGTCGTTTTTAACGACCCAGCCGGAGGAATATCCGACCAGGCTGGAGGCCGGAACCCTGAACGGCCACGGTATTGCCGGACTCTCGGCAGCTCTTGTCTTCATCACAGAGACCGGTCTGGAGCAGATCCACGCACACGAGATGCGCCTCGCGCGGCGGTTCTATGAAAAGGTCACCGCGATCCCGGGAATCAAGGTCTACGGAGACTTTGAAGCAAAGATAAGATGCCCCATCGTAACCATCAATATCGGAGAACTGGATTCGGCGATCGCCGCCGATGAACTCGGGTTTTCCTATGGGATCGCGGTCAGGGCCGGCGCTCACTGCGCGCCGCTGATGCACAAGGCGCTCGGAACCGAGGAGCAGGGAGCCGTCCGGTTCAGCTTTGGATACTATAATACGAAGGAAGAATGCGATGCGGCTGCCGAAGCGGTCGCCGGAATCGCGGAAGGAACAATATAAATTCACAGGAGGTTTATCATGGAAAAAACATTGGATTGTATGGGCATGGCCTGCCCGCTGCCTGTCATCAACGCCAAAAAGGCAATCGACGCGTTTACCGAGGACGGAACATTGATCGTGAAGGTCGATAACGACACAGCCGTCCAGAACCTGACCAGACTGGGCGAACACAACGGCTTTGTCGTCACCTCTGCGCAGCCCGGCGAAAAAGAATACACGGTCACCATGCAGGTGAAAGCCGGATCAAAGAAAGCAGCCGAAGTCCCGGCGGACGCGCTGACCTGCGCTCTGCCTTCCGGAAACGGCACGGTCGTTATATTGTCCGGTGACACCATGGGAACCGGAGACGAACAGCTCGGCAAAAAGCTGATGAAAGCCTTTATCTTCGCTCTTACAAGCCAGGATGTGCTGCCTTCCAAAGTGATCTGCTACAACAGAGGCGCTTTCCTCACCACGGAGGATCCGGACACCATCAAGGACCTGAAAGCCCTGGAGGAAGCAGGCGTCACCATCATGACCTGCGGAACCTGCCTGGATTATTACGGCCTGAAAGAAAAGCTGCAGGTAGGCATCGTCTCCAACATGTACGACATTGTTGAAGCGCAGATGAACGCTTCGCTGGTCGTACGCCCGTAATCTGTATGAGAAAAAAAGAAGAACGTCTGATCGTTGCGTTCTTTTCCACCCACGACGCCATGGCGTTTGAAGAGTATTGTTTACAATGCGGCGCCGAAGGTCGCCTGATCCCCCTGCCGAGAGAGATCTCCGCAGGCTGCGGCCTGGCCTGGAGCTCTCCTCCCGAGGCGGAAACAGATGTACGGAAGTACCTTGAGAATACCGGGATCCAGGCACAGCACCTGAAGCTTTTGATGGTATAGAAAACGCAGCAATTGAAGCTGCCGGAGGATTAAGCATGGAGACAGAAGCACGCCTTACAAGGCTTGCCAGCTGCGCAGGCTGCGGAGCCAAGGTCGGGGCCGGAACCCTGGCGAAGCTTTTGGAAGATTTCAAGACACGCACGGATCCGCGCCTTATTGTAGGATTTGAAAAGAGCGACGACGCCTGCGTCTATGTCGTGAACGATGATACAGCCCTGATCCAGACGGTGGATTTTTTCCCGCCCATCGTGGACGATCCGTTCTTATTCGGACAGATCGCAGCCGCCAACGCGATCTCAGATATCTATGCCATGGGAGGTGAGCCCCGCCTTGCTCTGAATCTGCTCTGTGTGACGGAGCAGATGGAGGAAGCCTGGATCCGTGAGATCCTGCGCGGCGGCTATGACAAAGCCTACGAGGCCGGCGTGATCATCTCCGGAGGCCACACGATCCGCGGGAGCGATCCGCTCTACGGGCTTGCCGTGACCGGCTTTTCCGCCCCGGATCAGATCAAAAAAAATGCGGGCGCGAAGCCCGGAGATGTTCTGATCCTCACCAAGCCGCTGGGCGTCGGCATCCTGACCACAGCGGCCAAAGCAGAGCTCGTACCGGACCAGCTGATGGAGAAAATCTACCATCAGATGGCCACGCTTAACAAGGCCGCCTGCAGCGTGATGAAGAAGTACGATGTCCACAGCTGCACCGATGTGACCGGCTTCGGCCTGATGGGCCACAGCTGTGAGATGGCCCAGGGGAGCGGCTGCACGCTTCATCTTCAGGTGGATCAGATTCCCTATCACAAAGAAGCGCTTGAATTCGCAGACATGGGCTTTGTCCCTGCCGGCGCTTACCGGAACCGCGACTTTGCCGAAAAAAATACAAGAGTGTCAGGAACCATTCCGCGGCCCGTTCAGGACATTCTCTATGATCCGCAGACCAGCGGCGGCCTGTTGATGGCCGTTCCGGAGAAGGAAGCGGCTGCTATACAAAATGAACTCTCTGCAGAGGTGCCTTGCGCGCATATCATCGGCTACGCGACGGAAAAAGAAGAATACGCGCTGGTTCTGGAGGGCGATGTATAAGAGCAGAACGCAGTCTGCAGATTTCTTGTTAAAAAGAGCCGGGGCACATCCGATGAACGGATGTGACCCCGGCTCGCTTTATATTCTGTCAGTTGTTTCTGTGAGAAGCAAAATATTCTGCAAGTTTCTGTCTCAGTTCATGATTGCGGACGACAAGTCTCGCTGACTTCCACACTTTTTCGTCTCTGTTTTCAAAGGTGAAGAATTCAAGGCCGAAGCATTTGTCATATCCTGTCTTGGAGAGCTGTTCAAGAATGTAACTGTAATCAAGCTCACCCTCTGTCATATCTCCGCGGTCAGGAGCCCCCGCTCCATGAATATGACCGATCAGGTCAATGTTTTCCCTGAGCGTATTTGTGATGTTTCCTGCAATCAGCTGGAAGTGGAAGATATCGTAGAGCAGCTTGACATTGGGGCTGTTGACTTCCCGAATGATATCGAACGGCTCTTTGGCGTCTTTGAAATACTTCCCGCTCAGAGGCTCTGCAATAACTGTAAGTCCTGCCTGCTCCGCAAGAGGCGCGATACGCTTCAGCCCATCTACCATAGCTGCATGGACCTGCTCGCGGGGAAGGTCTGTAGGATAAAAGTCATCGCTGACAATAACGTTTGCTGCGCCAAGCGTTTTTGCTGCTTCAACGCTGTCGCTGAAACCCTGAACAAATTCATCCAGGTGGCTCGGATCGCCCCAGAACTTACCGTTTTTCTGGCAGAACGAGATGATCTCCATATCTCTTTTCTTCGCTTCCTCAGCCAGGAGTTTCAGATCTCTCCCTTCAAAATCAAAGATCTCTATTGCATTGAGTCCGTTGGACTTTGCAAGATCCATAGCCGCGCACAGGCCTTTTTCATCGGGCCAGACCGGGCCATGTTCGCCCGGGGCTACAAACATAATGTCGGCTACCAGACTGTATTTCATAAATATTTTCCTCCTCTTTCAAAACCGGTTATGGTTGTTTTGTTCTGATAATCTGATTTGATGAGCGTTTCAGAAAACCGGAACGACCCGACAGCTTCTTCTGCTGATTTACCGGATACTCGTGATTCAGCGATTATCTGTAGAAATTAGTCACATCAAGATAGCCGCGTTCGATGGTAGAGAAGCCTTTCAGATCTTTTGCTGTGATTACAGCATGCATTTCAGGACAAATATTGGTAAGCATTGTGTTTTCTTTGATATATTCCTCTACGCCTTTCCACATCTCTTTGGCTTTCTCTTCATCCGGCTCTTCAATAGCGGCATAGATGGAATTTTCAAGCTCTTCCGTGGTATATTTGGTTCCGCCGATGGTAAAGGTATTGATGTTTGCCCAACGCAGGCTCATCATCACAGATGGAAAACGATAGGTACAATAGTCACCCACCTGGATCAGATCATAATCGCCGGCATTGGCAGCTGCGACGAATGTCGGGATGTCAGGTGTTTCAATAGTCAGATTGATTCCGATCTGCCGCAGGTTCTCCTGAATGACAGTATACAGAAGGACAGAATCCTGTGTTCCCAGAATGGTCATGTCCAGACCATCGCCATAACCGGCTTCTTCCATCAGTTCCTTGGCGCCCTCAATATCAACAGCCAGCTCATCCGGAGTGTAGACAGCGTTATAATACCTGCTGCTGGTCGGGAAATAACCGAGAGCAACCTCGCCGTATCCCGCAGTTCCGACCATGGTCAGCGCGTCCAGATCCAGAGCCTTTTCGATCGCCTGACGAACACGGATATCCTTGGTGGCGCCGGCTTTTTCACCCATGTTGTACCACAGATGCATGATCTGTCCGAACGGATATATGATCGTCTGCACGCTGTCGTTGCCGGCGAAGGTGGCTGCCTGAGCCACAGGAAGGTCATTGGCGATATCTACATCACCGGATTCCACACCCATCACGCGGGAGGAACCGTCGTTCGTGAAAGTAAATTTGATGGTTTTGAAGTAACCTTTCCAGTTTTCATCCCAATAGTTATCGTTTCTCTCAATTGTGATGGACTGGCCGTTGTCCCATTCGACAAATCTGTATTTTCCGGAACCGACCAGGGGGTTGCGGCCGACATTTTCCAGCCCGCCCGCTGCATTCACTTCGTCTTCGCTGGCTATGCCGAAGTTGGACCATGTCAGCATGGCCAGAAGGTCAGGTGCTACAGTGTTAAACTCGATCGTTACGGTGTGGTCATCTTCCTTTTCTGCGCCTACAATATAAATGCCGGTGTCATTATTCCCGCTGTATGTAGTCCAGACTTCTACCGAATACAACACGTCATCCGCCACAAGCGGAGTACCGTCGGACATGATCACATCATCCCGCAGAGTAAAGCGGCAATGGGTATCGTCCACCCATTCCCAGCTGCTGGCCAGCATGGGAATTACATCACCGGTTTCCTTGTCAGTGTTTACAAGACGATCCATCAATGCGCTGTTGATGATCTGGCACTCGTTTTCTACTTTGCCATCCGGCGCGCCCCACAGGGTGGAAGGCTCGGAAGCCAGGCAGACGACAAGTGTTTCGTCCGTCATTTCTGTATTGACTGCATTATCCTCGCTGGCGTAAGCTGCCTGAGAGAAAAGCATAAGTCCTGCGAGTGCCAGGCTGATGATCTTTGATTTTTTCATAGATGAATACCCCTTTCCTGAATTTAATCAAAATTGACGACTTTTCCGGTTCTTGCAGATTCGTAAATAGCTTCGATCACGCGCACGACCACAGCCTGCTGCTCCGGAAGAATGAGCGGATCGCCGTTGGTCTGAATCGCATCGATCCAGTGCATGAGATCATATTCATTCATGTCTATATGCTTTTCGATCTTTTCTGTGGAAGTGGTCAGCTTGCCGTCTACGATCTTTGTGGTACGGACATGATTTTCAAATCCCGGGCCGACCATATCAGCGCCGGCTTTGTTGCCGCCGATCTCCGCGACTACGCCGATAGCTGACTGCTGCAGGTTGGTAGCCCATGCGGTTTCCATGTAGATCACCATGCCGTTTTTCATTGTGATCATGGCAAAAGCGGTGTCTTCTACATCAAAGTTTTCCGGATCCCACGGACCAAGGTCATTCCCTTCCGGGAAATTCTTCATCTTGTCAAAAGTCACGCCATAAACGCTGGCTACATCATAGTTGTTGGTCAGCCACATCGGCAGGTCGATGGAATGAGGACCTCCATCCAGAAGGACGCCGCCGCCATTGCCGGCCTTGCTGGTATATACGCCGTAAGCCGGAAGTCTTCTGGGTCGCAGCTGAGAAGACTTGACATAGTAGATGTCGCCGAATTCTCCGTTTTCGACCATCTCTTTCATACGCATCGGAGCCGCATTGTATCTCCACTGGGTGCCGCTGGTGAGCTTAAGGCCTTTCGCCTTGGCGGTGTCCACCATCTCTTTGGCTTCTTTGTAGGTCAGAGCCATGGGTTTTTCGCAGTAAACATGTTTTCCGTTGTTCAGTGCGAGCATGGTGATCTCATAATGGGACGGGTTTGCGGTGCAGACATGAACCACATCGATATCCGGGTTGGTGCAGACTTCTTTGTAATCCGCGCATACGACCGCGTCAGAGAGGCCGAGATCCTCTTTAGCCTTCTCAGCTTTTGCAGTATCCAGATCGCACAGCATTGTGATCTTTACGTCTTCCCTTTTCAGAAGATTGGGGATGTGTTTCGTGGTTGCGATGACGCCGGTTCCGATAACGCCGATGTTCAGTGTTTTCATGATTTTCCTCCTTGTTTGGATGTGGATGTTTTCTGTGTTCTCTTGATGATTTGATTGTATCAGCAATGATAACCGGATGCGCCCCGTTTTGAAATAAATGTATTCGTAAAGTATACAATTATTCCAGAATTGTGAACCTTTTTCTTGCCTGAAAACCGGTTTTCTGTTATAATAAGAACAGCCATAATAAGAAAGGAGGATTTGTCGTGAATGTATTGCAGTGTCTCACGGAACTGTATAATTCTCAGGACATTGACAGTATATACAGGGAGCTTGCTTTGAAAATTCTTGGAAACCTGGACCAGATGAAGCGTGTCACCATCTATGATATTGCCGAGCTCACTAATTCATCCAGGACAACTGTGTGGAGACTGGTCCAGAAACTGGGATACGACAGTTTCTCGGATTTCCGGTATGCTCTGCAGTCCGCTTCTTCCCAATATGTTTATTACAATCGCATGGTAGAACAACGGAAAAACGTATCCGGGGAAAAGCTGATCCTGGATCTGAACAGCCAGATCAAGGATGTGGGCAGGCTTCTCACACAGATGATATCCGCAGACGAGATCGATGAACTGACAGATGAGATCTCTGACGCATCCAAAGTCCATTTTTATCTGCCTTTCCGTACTGCCTTTGTCTATTCATTTCAACAGAATTTATGGATAGACGGTAAAGACACGGAATATCAATGTCTGATCCCGGACATGCTTGCTGCAACCAGGTATCTGAACGAAAACTCCATCGTACTGATCAGCTCCATTGAACGGGCGGAAACGCAGGATATGACCAGGGTCTTTGAAACCATAAAAGAAAAGGGAAGTAAGATCTGGCTCACCGGAAACGCCGAATCCCGCTATACCGATTATGCGGATCGTCAGCTGATGGTTTCCAATGACAGACCTGCCGTCTGGCTCATTGCATTTGAAATTTTTCTTCTTGCGCTCAGTGAGAGATACCGTGGGAAATTTATTGATAATTGAGAAGAGAGTCTGCAGATCAGACGTGATACAGAAGATAAGTATGACATATCCAGCTGCGAGAATACAAACCGGAAAGAAGGATAATGAGTAATGAGAATTGATCAGAATGATCTGGTGATCGTCCGGGGAGCCGGTGATATCAGTACCGGCACCCTTCATCGGCTGCACAGCGCCGGTTTTCTGGTGCTGGCGCTCGAGAGCGCCCATCCCTCCGCGATCCGCAGAAAAGTCGCTTTTTCGGAAGCGGTCTATGACGGCACTGCCGTTGTGGAGAGCGTTACGGCCGTGCTGGTAAAAACAGTACAGGAAACCTGGAAAGTCCTCGAGGATGGAAACCTGCCGGTACTGGTCGATCCTGCAGGTGACAGTATCAGATTATGTAAACCCTCAGCTGTCGTGGACGCGATCCTGGCTAAAAAGAACCTCGGAACCACGATCGACATGGCTCCGCTTACGATCGCCCTCGGCCCCGGTTTTGAAGCCGGCAGAGATGTACACTATGTGATCGAAACCATGCGGGGACACGATCTCGGCAGGATCATCACCGAAGGATATGCGCTGCCGAATACGGGCGTTCCCGGGATGGTAGGCGGCTATTCCTCCGAAAGAGTCATGCATGCTCATGCCGCCGGTGTGTTCCGGACAATTCGGGAGATCGGGGATACAGTCTGCGCCGGTGAAGAGATCGGCTTTATTGTTTCAGGCGAAGAAAAAAGCCCTGTCCGGACAGAGATCGCAGGCGTGCTTCGAGGCATCATCCGCGATGGTTTTCCCGTCACAAAGGGCTTTAAGCTGGCCGACGTAGATCCGCGTCTGGAGGAACAGAAAAACTGCTTCACCATCTCAGACAAGGCGCGATGCATCGCCGGAAGCGTTCTGGAGCTGATCTGCCGTCAGAAAATGCTGAAGGGCAATTGAGCCGGCAAATGTATTCTTGTTGATCAGGCTGCTCAGAAGCCGGACTGTCTGCAGGTCAGGAAGTACGTCGCACTGGTTGATAAAATAAACATCCGCAAGATCTTCCTGGTTTATCACTCTTGCGATATGCTCCGGTTCTACAATGGTATCCTGCGCAGTACCGGCGAGCGAAGCAAACAGTTCCGGACAGTGACATACCTCCCGCAGGGGTCTTCCGATCCCCGATGCGCCGATCATGCCGATGGTCAGAGCGCTGCAGGATGGAATGACCGGTTCAAACGATCTGTGCGCTTTCAGAGGAAGTCCCCTGGAGCCGTCCGCTTCCACGATCACATGATCCGCAAGTTCCGTCAGCTCTTCAAACGAAATGGTTTCTGAAGGAGACCCGAGCTTGTCATTGCGCAGAAGCGCTCCCACACAGACCGTATGATTTACGGACAACGCCTCCCGGATCTGCCGGACGGAGCAGGAACGATCTGTGTCGATCAGGGGAATCCCCTCAAAAGGAAACATATGCGTTGATGTAGTGAGGATCACGGTTCCCTGCAGCGTATCAGACAGAAACCGGAGGAAAGAAGTCTTTCCACCGCTGCCGATCACGCAGGTCATACCCTGTGGAATGATCAACTGATTAAAATTGCAGAACATACAAGCCCCTTTCCGCTATAGAGCTTTTA
Source organism: uncultured Blautia sp. (assembly GCA_946622645.1). Taxonomy (GTDB): domain Bacteria; phylum Bacillota; class Clostridia; order Lachnospirales; family Lachnospiraceae; genus Blautia_A. Next base: position 44 of record CAMOQF010000064.1, on the reverse strand, counting down.
ACATTTATATATTCAGCTTCAAAGTATTCTGGTTTATAGCCTTC
>CAMOQF010000063.1 GCA_946622645.1 uncultured Blautia sp. | reverse complement strand
GAAGCCACCATGCTTTCCGGTATCAACGTCAAGTTCTATCATGTCATGGTTTATGCGGTGAGCGGTCTTTTTGCCGGACTCGCATCCATCGCGTACGGCGCCGTCATCAAGACGGTGCAGCCGGGCACCGGCGCCGGCATGGAGCTGGATGCCATCGGCGGAGCCATCGTAGGCGGCGTTTCCGCTTCCGGCGGATACGGTACCATCTACGGAACCGTGATCGGCGCTTATGTCATTATCTTCCTGAAGCAGGGCCTTCCCTACATCGGGTTTAACGCCAACATGCAGCAGATCATCACAGGTCTGGTGCTGATCGGCGCAGTCGCGATCGACATCGTCAAACGTAAGGTGATCAAATAAGCGGCATTACTACAGAAAATCGCCCCGTGAGACGGGGGATTTTATAAAGCGGTCCGATGGGAACGGACTGCAGGAACCATTCATTCAAAAAAGGAGGAAAAACGAATGAAGAAAAAAGTGTTAGCAGCTCTGATGTGTGCAGCAATGGTAGGAAGCCTGATGTCCGTTCCGGCTTTCGCAGAAGCAGAGAACCTTTCTGACACCACAGAAGGCGTCGCACAGTTCGACGGTCTGACCGCCAACGAAGCGTATGACTTCCAGATCGTAGTTAAATCCTTCCAGTCCACCTACTGGCAGGCAGCTCTGCAGGGCATGGATCAGGCAGCAGAAGAGCTCGGCGTAACCTATTCCGCACAGGGCCCGGCTTCTGAGTCCGACATTGCCGATCAGGTTAACATGCTGAACAGTGCCATCAACGGCGCTCCGGCAGGCGTAGGCCTTGCAGCTTGCGACACCTCTTCTGTTCTTGAGTCTCTGCAGGCAGCAGCAGACGCCGGTGTTCCGATCGTTGCATTCGATACCGGTATCGCAGATGCTCCCGAAGGCTCCGTGGTCTGCACAGTTGTTACCGACAACACCGCAGCAGGCGAAGTAGCTGCTATCAACCTTTATGAAGCGGTTAAGGATCAGATCGGCCAGGGCGCTCCTGTCCGTATCGGCGAGATCAACCAGGACAACTATGCTCTGAACATCCAGCAGAGAGGCCTTGGCTTCATCAACAAGCTCATCGAGCTGGCTGCTGCTGATGGCTTCACCGTAGCTATGGAAGGCAATGAGTTCTATGTAAACGGAGCTGTAGGCGCTGTTGAAGGCGATGCCGACATCATCCTTGAGGTTCGTGTACCTGCTCAGACAACAGTTGACCTTTGCTCTACAGAGGCCGGCACGATCCTTGACAAAGAAGACACCATCGCTGTTTTCGGTTCCAACCAGACCGCAGCTGAAGGACTTCTGGTTGCAAACGACAACCGTGAAGTTCTTGGCGACACCGTTGTCGGCGTAGGCTTCGACGCAGGTACCTCCATCAAGGCAGCTGTTGAAGACGGCACATTCCTTGGCGCTGTTACCCAGTCTCCTCTGATGATGGGTTACTACTGCATCTATGCTCTGACCGCTGCTGCAAACGGCCAGGAGCTGATCGACGTTCCCACCGATGGTTATTGGTACAATGCTGACAACATGGCTGATGAGAACATCGCTCCCAACCTGTACGACTGATCATCAGCTGCATAAAAAGGGGCTGTGAGTAAAGCATAGTCTGAAAATCAGGAAAGGACCATGGGTTGTATAACCCGTGGTCCTTCTTTTTTTTGCTTTGAAGCTACGGCCTGCGAGCCTTAACAGGAACGAGAACAAGGAAGAGCTGATCGACGCAGTGATCACGGAAGACGAGAAAAAGCGTGTCGACGAAGGCGACGACTTCTGTCTGTATCTGCAGGTGACCGATATCGAGGACACCGTATCCGATGCCGAGAGAAGCCTTGCAATGCAGGCCCTGGAAGCCTGGAAGAAGGAAGCTGAAGCCGGCTGCATTCTGCATTAAATTTCGAGTACGGCGGCCTGATATCCTTCGAGAGAGACAGCAGTGCCGGTATATGAAGCAGCCTCCAGGGGAAGGTTGGACAGCAGTACATTTTTAACAGGAGAGGGCAGCGGGAGAGTCCGTCTTTCTTTCTGGAAATTGGCGATCACGAGGATGGTCTGTCCCGGGCTCCTGCGGAAGTAGGCCATCACATTGTGTTCGTTTTCCAGATAGGGGATCAGTTCTCCGTAGATCAAAGTCTCCGAATAAAGAGGGTTCTTCCGGAGGATGATCAGTTTCCGGTAATAATTGTAGACCGAGTCAGGGTCATGCCGCTGGGATTCGAGATTGATGGCTGTATAGTTTGGATTTACACGGATCCAGGGGGTTCCGTCCGTAAATCCTGCCGCATTGCCGTCATTCCACTGGAAGGGGGTCCGGGCGTTGTCACGGCCGTATCTTTCCACCAGATGAAGAGCTTCCTTTTCGGAAACGCCAGCGGCGAGAGCAACCTTATATTCATCAATGCTGGAAATATCGTCTACTTCTTCGATCGAGCGGACGGGGGCGTTTTCCATGCCGATCTCCTGGCCCTGATAGATCCAGGGAAGGCCTCTTACAAGAAAATACAGAGTCGCCAGCATCTTTTTGGAAGCGTCGTCCGCATCGCCCTCAGGGATATAACGGCTGACGCCTCTGGGCTCATCGTGATTTTCGATGATGTTGGAGATAAATCCGATGTCGCCGATCTTCTTCTGCGTCCTGAACACACAGTTGCGATAATCATCAGGGGTGATGGGCGTGTCCTTGTGCCATCCCTGATGGCTGCGTCCGAAGATATTCTCCTCAAAGTCATACATGGAGGAAAAATAACCGTTGTCCCCGATAAAGTCCGGAAGTTCCTCCTCTTTTTCATTGAAGACTTCGCCGACCGTAAACGCGTTGTGAGGCAGGAAGGTGCGGTCGCGCATTTCTCCGAGGAATTCTCCTACGCCTTTGGCTTCGTGCAGCATGTTCTGAACGCTGGTCAGACCGTCCTCCCGGTCTGCCGGGTAATCCTTGAAGGGAAGCGCCTTTTTGATATTGATGATCGCATCGATCCGGAAGCCGGCAAGGCCTTTATCCAGCCACCAGTTGATCATGGTATAGATCTCTTCCCGCAGTTCCGGATTCTCCCAGTTGAGATCCGGCTGTTTTTTGTGGAAAACATGCAGATAATATTTATCTTCATGGCCCGGAAGTCTGTCCCAGACAGGACCGCCGAAATAGGAACGCCAGTTGCAGGGAAGCTTTCCGTCTTTGACCGTCTCGATGTAGAAGTATTTCCCGTATTTTCCGTCCGGGTCTTCGCAGGCCTTTTTGAACCATTCATGTTCGTCAGAACAATGGTTGACCACAAGATCCATCAGAATATACATGTCTCTCTTTTTGGCTTCGGCGATCAGCTCGTCCATGTCCTCCATGGTTCCGAACCGGGGATCGATCCGGTAATAATCCGCAATATCGTAGCCCTGATCGGCAAGCGGAGACACATAGATGGGCGAAAGCCACAGGATGTCCGCTCCAAGCTCCTTCAGATAGTCGAGCTTGCTGATGATCCCCTGCAGATCCCCGATCCCGTCTCCGTTGGAATCGCAGAAGCTTTTGGGATAGATCTGATAGGCTGTCTTGCCATGCCACCATTGTTTTTTCATGATAATACCTCCAGAACCGGCATGAGAAGCCGGCATCCTGATGCTGTTTTTTATGCTGCCTGACATGACCGTAAAACTACAGCGTACCTTGCAGTTTGCTGAGCCGATAGGCTTTTGGTGCCATTCCGGTGCGTTTGCGGAATTCCGTGATAAAATGGCCTGTGTTCGTAAAACCGCAGGCGGCGGCTGTATCCAGAACGGTCATTTTATTCTGCGGGTCAGAAAGCAGGAGAGCTGCTTTTCTGATCCGGATATCGTTTATATAAGCCATCGGGGTACGACCGGTGGTTTTGTTGAAAAAACGGCAGAAATACTGCTCGTTCATATGCATGATCTCTGCCAGTTCGCTCAGATAGATCTTCCCGGCGTAATGCGTCTGAACATATCTCATCAGGTTCTTCATCGATTCTACGCGCGGATCTTCCTTCTGTTCCTCGTTATGCAGAAGACCGTCCTCATAGACGCAGGCAAGAATGGTCAGAATGGAAGCTTTCACACGCAGCTGGGACGACGGATCATGCAGAAAGAGCTGATCTTCATGAACTTCTCCGGAATCGGTGAAGATCCGCAGAAGACGCAGAAATTCCTTTTTCAGCTCCTGAAAGCATCCGTCCTGAGGCGTTACGATATCCGGAAAACGCAGGCTTTTCCGAAGCAGAGGATCGATCAGGCTCCTTGTGCTCTCATCCATGCTTACGGAAGAGAGAATGCCGGGCTCAAAAAGGAGCGCCTGCTCACGATAAGGATTTTTACAATGCAGAGAATGCAGATTTTCACTCTCGACAAAGCAGAATGCTTCCGAATTCACACGGTATTGTGTCATATTGATGTTGAAAAAGTAGACCCCTTTTTCAAAATAAAGAAGTTCAAAAGCGTTGTGCCAGTGAGGCTTGACCAGAAAGACAGGAGCAGCTCCCGGCAGGGAAGAGTCTGCACGGTACATGGTGCAGGGAAAGCTGAAGGTTCCCTGCACCCTTGATTCTTCCAGTCTGGAAAAGTTGTCGTCCATGCTTATCTCTCCGAGATGAATACGCGGGCTTCGAAGGGAAGAAGATATCCTTCTTCATGTTTGTCATAATTGGAGATCAGTTCCCGGCCTGCATTCTGATCTTCAAAGAGATCGCACGGCTGACTGCATGAGGTCCAGTTACATGCGACTGTCAGCACCGTATTGTCCAGAATTCTTCTGTAAGCATAGATGGAAGGAGAGTCCTCCAGCAGCGGCTCGAAAACACCGTATACGATCACGGGGATCTCATGGCGCAGACGGATCAGCTTCTGATAATAATAGAACACTGAATCCGGATCGGCAAGAGCTGCTTCCGCGTTGATCTCTCTATAATTCGGGTTGACGCTGATCCAGGGAGTGCCGGTGGTAAAACCGGCATTTTTGCTGCCGTTCCACTGCATGGGCGTGCGGGCGTTATCCCTGCTGATGGCGTCAAAGCAGCGCAGCATGATATCTTTTGGGACCACCTTGTGATCTTCCACATACTGACGATAGGCGTTGACGGCTTCGATATCCCTGCAGTCTTCGACACCGGAAAAATGTGTGTTGGTCATTCCAAGCTCTTCACCCTGGTAGATATAGGGGGTTCCCTTCATCATATGCAGGCAGGAAGCAAGCATTTTGGCGGAAAGGACGCGGTACTCCGGACTGTCATCGCCAAAACGGGAGACGGCGCGCGGCTGGTCGTGATTGTCCCAGTAGAGACTGTTCCACGCCTTCCCTTCCAGCTCCAGCTGCCACTTGTTCAGAATCGCACGGATATCCGGCATCTGAGGCTTTTGATATGTCCATTTGCCGACCACGCACTGGGAAGGATGTATGGCGTTCACATGTTCAAACTGGAAGACCATGTTCAGTTCCGTTCCATCCGCGTTGGCATATTTTTTTGCCTCTTCGATGGTCACGCCGGCGGCTTCGCCGACCGTCAGCAGATCGTAGCGGGAGAGGACCTTCCGGTTCATCTCCTGAAGATATTCGTGTACTCTGGGACCGTTGCAGACATACGGATCCGGGGCTCCGTAGATGCCGTCCATATCCGGACCGTCCGGGAAAGCGGGATCCTTTGATATCATGCTGATAACGTCCATCCGGAAACCGTCAATGCCTTTTTCGCACCACCAGGTCATCATGTCAAACACTTCGGAGCGGACCTTTTCATTTTCCCAGTTGAGATCCGGCTGCTTTCTGGAAAAACAGTGAAGATAATACATGCCGGTCTGTTCATCCAGCTCCCAGGCGGACCCGCTGAAACAGGAACCCCAGTTGTTGGGTTCTTTTCCGTCTCTGGGTTCTTTCCAGATATAATAATCCCGGTAAGGATTGTCTTTTGACTTACGGCTCTCCACAAACCAGGCGTGTTCATCGGAGGTATGATTGACCACCAGGTCCATCACGATCCTGATGCCGAGCTCATGGGCGCGGTTCAGCATTCGGTCAAAATCCTCCATGGTACCGAAGTCTTTCATGATATTTCTGTAATCGGAGATGTCGTAGCCGTTGTCGTCGTTGGGCGACTGATAGACCGGAGAAAGCCAGATCACGTCGATCCCCAGTTCCTTTAAGTAAGGCAGGTGTGTAGTAATGCCCTCAAGGTCGCCGATCCCGTCTCCGTTGCTGTCCGCAAAGCTGCGGGGATATATCTGATAGATCACAGATTCCTTCCACCATGCTTGTTTTTCCTGATATGCCATCTTGTTTTCCTTTCCTGGTTTTTTCCACAGCGTTTTCCTTAGGCTTCTGACCAGATTATACGGCTTCAGGAGGAGAATGTCACTCCGGTTTTTGATGAAAAATTACAGTATTTTGACTTTGTTGACCGGAATATGTTTCCTGTGGTACAGTGATGACAGAACGAATGAGGAGGGGAGATCCATGATCACCATAAAAGAAATCGCTAAGCAGCTGGATGTAAGCACGACCACCGTGTCGAACGTGATCCATGGAAAAACGAAGGAGGTCAGTCCGGAGACGATCCAGAAGGTGCAGAAATTCCTGGAGGAGGTTGAGTATGTACCGAATATAAACGCGAGAAACCTGGCGCAGAACGAGTCAAAGATCATCGGCCTGGTCCTGAAGTCCAGACAGGAGCGTTATATGGAGCTCCTGCAGGATCCCTTTGTCAACGAGATGATCAGCGGCATCGAAAAGACCATCAGACAGGCCGGCTATTTTATGATGCTGTATATGTCGGACGACATTGCGGAGATCATCAGCCATGTTTCCACCTGGAACGTGGACGGTCTGATCCTTTTCTGCATGCTGAATGATGACGGCCAGCGCATCACGGAAAAATACCATAAGCCTATCGTCTTTATGGACACATATCCCGGTGATACACTGAAAGATTACATCAATGTCGGGCTGGAGGATGAGAAGGGAGCCTATGAGGCAGTCAGATATCTGATCGAATGCGGACACAGAAAGATCGCTTTTCTGTCAGACAATGTGGAAGGCGTGGATAAAGCCCGTTTTACGGGGTACAGAAGAGCTCTGAAGGAGGCGGGGATCGAATACAGCGACAGAAACTTTCTGATCCTCCGGACTGAGGTCGGAGAGATCGACCGGAGCCTGACCCGTATCGCGGAAAAGGCGAAGAGTTTCAGCGCGGTATTCTGCTGCTCGGATCTTTTTGCCGTTCTGTTGATGGATGCGCTGGAAGACCAGGGAGTAAAGATTCCGGATGAGATTTCCATCATGGGGTTCGACGACAATCTGTACGGACGCCTGCACAGACCGGCTCTTACGACTATCCATCAGGACGCCATGCAGAGAGGAAGCCTTGCGGCCGAGATCCTGATCGGTCTATTAAAAGGAAAAAAGCCGGAACAGCCTCGGGTCTCCATGAAAGTACATCTGGTGGTCAGAGATACTGTGAAAAAAGTGATCTGAGCCCGGATTACGAAAAGGTTTTAGCGTTTAGGAAAATTGCACATAATAGATATTGAAAAAATAGTAAACTCTCACAAAGATTTTGCTTTTTGCCTGTTTTGAGGATATGACCGAAAAAAAGACTTGTATAAATGTGGGAAAGTGCTATAATCAGATTATAAACTTATGCGCAAAAGTTGCATATAAGGACCGACGGGTTTTGGTATGTTTGCACGGATGCGCACGTTTCAACTCAACACAATCTAAGGAGGATCAATTCATGAAGAAACAGGCAATGTTAATTGCAGCAGGCATCCTTGCAGCAGCAATTGCAGCAACAAACGCATCAGCAGCAGAGAGCCTTCGTCTTGTCAACGGCAAGATCGAGGTCGACGCCGCTCTGAAAGAAGTTGCCGCAAAGTATGAAGAGGAGACAGGAGTTCATGTAGAGATCGAATCCATGGGCGGCGGCGTCAACATTCAGGACGAGCTGAAAAAGCAGTATCAGGGAACCGGCATGCCGGATATCTTTGTCTGCGGTTCTGACGCTGACTTCGGCAACTGGGACGGCCTTCTTGCAGATATGAGCGACTGCGCTTGGGCAGCTGACACAGATGCAGGCTATGTCGGAACAGACGGCCTGGTAGGCTTCCCGTATACCACAGAGGCGATCGGCCTTGCTTACAACGCCGACATTCTTGAAAAAGCAGGCATCGATCCCGCTTCCATCACCGGACCGGAATCCATGAGAGCAGCTTTCGAGACCCTGGATGCACAGAAGGATGACCTGGGACTTACCGCAGTCATCGGCTGGTGCTGCGAGGCTCAGAACCTGTACTGGTCCACCGGCTCCCACAGCTTTGCAAACTACCTCGACGCAGGTCTTGACCGCGACGACACCACCTATTCCGATCTGCTTGCAGACGGCGGCCAGATCGATCATGACAGATTCCTTGCTTATGCAGAGATGGTCGGCCTGTTCAACGAGTTTTCAGATCCGGCTCTCCTGACCTCCGGAACCTATGATCAGCAGATCCTTGGCTTTGCTTCCGGCAAATATGCATTCGTGACCCAGGGTTCCTGGATCGGCGCTACCATGACCAGCGACGATGCTGAACAGTATGCCGAGGCCGGCAACTTCAAATGCGGCATGATCCCCTATGCATTCCAGGAAGGCATTGACACCATCCTGACCAACTCCCCCTCCTGGTGGGCAGTATTCCAGAATGACAACACCGATGCTGCAAAGGCATTCCTTGACTGGCTTGCTACCGATGCAGGACAGGAGATCCTGGTTATGAAGGGCGGCTTTATCAGCCCGTTCAAATCCTGCTCCTTCGTCGCAGAAGATCCGTTCGCAGCAACGATCTCCGAGTACACCGCTGCCGGCAAGACTTCCGCATGGCATTGGCTGAAGAACAAATCCGGTCTGGACCAGAACGCTACCGGTCAGATCTATCTTGACTATGCTCTGGGCAGCATTCCGGATGCAGAAACCTTCACAGAGGTTATGACTCAGGTAATCGCTGACTACTATGCATCATAATCGAGTAAGCATCTGAATCAGATTCTGATACTTATTAAAGGGGACGGCGACCGCGGTTGCCGTCCCGTTTTTCGATAAGGAGAGAGTTTCCTATGAACGCAAATTCCGCATCGCGCAAAATGCTCTCCCTGATATTTCTGATCGGGGGAGCCGCCATGCTGGTAATTGCACTGATCCAGGATTTTGCCCGGACCGGTGCTACATACCGCGGCGCTTTACTGATTCTGGGAATTGTGGCCATTCTTCTGGGTCTGTATCTGTTTCCGACCTTAAAGTACCACAGGAGGATCATCTATATCATCTTCTTGTTCCCGCTTCTGTTTACCTTTGCTGTGACAGTGATCATTCCGCTGTGCCTTGGTATCTACTATTCCTTCACGGACTGGACGGGCATCCAGTTCACACAGTTCGTGGGATTTGACAACTACACCGCCATGTTCCAGGATCCGCAGTTTATCTGGTCCATCCTGATGACCTTTGTCTTCGTGGTCGTGAACATGATCCTGGTCAATGTGATCGCTTTTCTGCTGGCGCTTCTCTGCACCAACGGAATCAAGGGCGGCGGATTTTTCCGCGCGGCTTATTTCCTGCCGAACCTGATCGGCGGTATCGTACTGGGCTATATCTGGCAGTTCGTATTCAACAATGTTCTGATCAACCTGACCCAGACATCCCTGCTGGTACAGACCAAAACAGCCATGCTGGCTATCATCGTGGTTTACATCTGGCAGTATGCAGGTTATATCATGCTGATCTATATCACCGGTCTTACCCAGATCCCGGGCGATGTACTTGAGGCTGCCCAGATCGACGGCGCCAATGCCAGCCAGACCCTCTTTAAGGTGAAGATCCCCATGATCGCATCCACCTTCACGATCTGTACCTTCCTGACACTGACATCTGCATTCAAACAGTTCGATGTCAACCTTGCATTGACGGGCGGCACAGGCTCTGTCCCGAGCTTTATGGGCAAATACCTGACCAGCGGTACGCAGATGCTCGCTCTGAACATCTATAACACCGCAGTTTCGAAAAACAACTATGCGCTTGGCCAGGCTAAAGCCGTGCTGTTCTTCATCATCCTCGCCTGCGTATCCCTGATCCAGGTGCGGATTTCCAACAGGAAGGAGGTTGAACTCTGATGGTAGGCAAAGAGAGAAGAAGAAGAGCCCTGATCCTTACGATCATAGGCATCATCATCGCAGTCTATGTGCTGTTCCCCTTCTACCTGGTTGTGATCAACAGCTTTAAGGTGCAGGCAGACATCGTTGTCAACCCGATCTCCCTGGTCGGAGCGTCCTTCAGCCAGCTGGCCACTAACCTGGAAGCGGTTGTTAACAACACAAACTTTAATTTCTGGAAAGCGTTGTTCTCATCCGTGATCATCACGGTGTTGTCCCTTGCGCTGCTGGCTCTGTTCGGCGCCATGGCAGGCTGGGTCATCAGCCGTAACAACAAGAAAAAATGGGCGACTGTCATTTACATGGTATTCATCGCTTCCATGATCATTCCTTTCCAGGTGGTCATGCTTCCGCTGGTTTCCACCTTCCGTGATGCCGGCGACTTTATCGGGATTCCGATGCTTTCCACCATTCCGGGTATCATATTTGCGTACTGCGGTTTTGGCGGCGCCATGACGGTGTTCATTCTGACGGGCTTTATCAAAGGTATCCCCTATGACCTGGAGGAAGCGGCTTCCATCGACGGCTGCTCGCCGGAGGGAACGTTCTTTAAGATCATCCTTCCGCTGCTGACACCGGTCATCACCACCGTGACGATCCTGAACGGCATGTGGATCTGGAACGACTATCTGCTTCCGTCCATGCTGCTGGGTCTGAACGGCAAAAACAAAACCCTTCCGGTTGCAGTCCAGGCTTTCGTGGGTTCCTATGTAAAACAGTGGGACCTGATCCTGACAGCTGCTCTGCTGGCCATCATCCCCATGATCATCGTGTTCCTGGTAGCACAGAAACAGATCATGAACGGCATGATCGAAGGTGCCGTCAAAGGCTGATCCTTACAAAAAAGACATCCGAAAGGATGTCTTTTTTGCGCTGTCCGGTTCCTGGCAGTACATGAAAAAACAGAACAGGTCTGCGGCACGCAAGACAGCAAAAACAGCCTGTCAGGCACAGCCGGATCAGAATATGAAGAATACAGCGATAACCCTCTGCTGTGGTATGATATGAAACATAAAAAGAAACAAAACCGAAGGATCAGTTATAAAGGAGGGTCATCATGAACACGAATATGAAAAAAAGGATTTTTGCATTAGCATTATCGGCTTTTACCGCCGCCGGGCTCATGAATACAGCGGCCTGGGCGGAGGAGGCACCTGCCGAAAGCTCTTTTGAAGTATCCTGTCCGGCCTTTACGCTCACTGTGCCGGAAAGCCTGAAGGACATCTGCACGATCGAAACAGAGGATAACGGTATTTCCTTCTACGATACAGCCTCCCGTGAAAAGATGGGCGGTTTTGTCGGAGGACTTTATGTCTATGAAGGACCGGCAGATTATGGTATGAATCCGAGCTTTCGAAGGGGAGGAGAGATCGATTTCCCGGACGGAAGCAAGCTGGATCTTGTCTGGGAATATCCGACGGACGTACAGTTTGATTTCAGGGATGAAAAGATCAAAGAAAGCTACAACACGATCGCAGATGCCCTTGATGAGATAGGAGAGACCCTTGTTCCTGCAGATGAAGGCGTGTTTGTCCGGCAGGAAGACATTGACACCACCGGCATTTATACAGACATCCTGAAAAAGCTGCGCCTGGACATTATAGAAAAGAAGGATGAAGAAGGACTTCTGGCGGATGACTTCTCTTATCTGTACGCCAGATTTTATGAGATGGAAGGCGTAGATCCGCTTCAGGCCATCGGATATGCCTTTACGGACGTCAACCATGATGGCTACAGCGAGCTTGTGATCGGAGCTGTCGACGACTACAGGATCTATGATATGTTTACACAGGTAGACGGAGAGCCGGCACACGCCTTTTCCTCCGGCGAACGGGACATGTACAATCTCTGCTTAGAATATGATAACGTCCCGTATTTCTTCCGTAATGACGCCTCCGGAAGCGCTGCTTATTCCGAGATCCGCATCTCGATTCTTAATCCCAACGAGCCTGAACTTTATCCGCAGTTTTCATTTGTCCTGGATTACGAGGAAGATCCCGAAAACCCATATTACTACCAGTACAGCTTTGGAGACCGTGTTTCGGCTACGGAAGAAGAATGGAATGACAGACTGGAAGGCTTTAACAAACCTTATCAGCCGGAATATGTTCCCATCGACATGGCAGGATGATGCATACGGATGATCAATGTCGGAGAATACAATCAGGTTTCTATATTGTCTGTTATTAAGATACGAGGGGCAGACCGCATTCTGCCCCTCCTTTTTTTACGCAGAAAACACATTCCGGATACGATATTGACAGTCTTCAGATTCTCCTGTCTTGACTAATCGAAAGTATGAAACTGAAAAGAACAGCTTTTTGTCTGATAAGGAAGCTCGTCGTTCATGCCGGTCCGGCTGTACAGCTTTTCACAGGAACAATTTAACCTGTTTCAACGGTTCTGTAACTAGACATGCCTGACCTCCAACGATATAATACAATACAGAACTGTGTGCTTCCACGCGGAAGAGCATACACAGTTTATTATAATAACGGAGGGAAGAAAAATGGCAGACAGCAGAAAACTGATCGGCGGACGCCCCGTAATCGGAATCCGTCCCGTGATCGACGGCCGCAAAGGACCTCTGGACGTAAGAGGCTCTCTGGAAGAACAGACGATGGGAATGGCCTTAAAGGCAAAAAAACTGTATGAAGAGAATCTTCGGTATGGCGACGGCACTCCGGTGAAGGTCGTTATAGCAGATTCAACTATCGGACGAGTACGTGAAAGCGCAGCCTGCGCTGAGAAATTCAAAAAAGAAGGTGTGGAGATCACCCTTACCGTGACACCCTGCTGGTGCTACGGATCTGAAACCATGGACATGGACCCCAATACCATCAAAGGCGTGTGGGGCCTGAACGCGACTGAAAGACCGGGCGCCGTATATCTGGCTTCTGTTCTTGCGACCCATGCACAGAAAGGTCTTCCGGCGTTCGGCATGTACGGCAAAGACGTGCAGGATGCTGACGCTGAGGTCATCCCGGACGACGTAGTGGAGATGCTCCTTCGCTTCGGCCGTGCCGCTGTTGCGGTCGCTTCCCTCCGCGGTACTTCCTATCTGCAGATCGGCTCTGTCACCATGGGTATCGGCGGCTCCATCATGGACCAGGATTTCATTGAATCCTATCTGGGCATGCGCGTCGAGTCCATCGATGAAGTGGAAGTCATCCGCCGCATGAGCGAAGGGATCTACGACGAAGAAGAATTCCAGAAAGCCCTTGCCTGGACAAAAGAGCACTGCAGGGAATGCTTTGACAAGAATCCGGACTGGATCCAGAAATCCCGTGAGATCAAAGACGAACAGTGGGAATTCACCGTCAAGATGTATATCATCATCAAAGACCTGATGCGCGGCAACGAAAAGCTTGCCGACAAATTCCCCGAGGAAGCTTTGGGACACAACGCCATCGCCGGCGGCTTCCAGGGCCAGAGACAGTGGACCGATTTCTATCCCAACT
>CAMOQF010000062.1 GCA_946622645.1 uncultured Blautia sp. | reverse complement strand
GAAGAAGCCAGAAAAGCGGCTGAAGCGGCGGCAAATGCGTCTGTGTAAGGAGGTATGGGCATGGCGGATGTAAAAATCAGTGATGAGTACTTTACCGGCGCAGGGAAAGCGATCGTCGATATCTGTGATGAAGCGGAAAAGCTTTTAAGAGAATATATCACAGTCTTGCAGTTCGTAGAGGAAAAAGGGCTGATCTCAGGAGACACCCATAACGCGATGGTTTCTTTCAGGGAAACGGTAGAAACCTTTAAAACAGAATTCCAGACCCAGGCGGACGCCATCAAGATCACCAACAAACTGCTGATCGAAGACTGTGACAGCTTCGACAGAGATCTGTACTGAATCCTTTCAGCAGGTTGTAAGCTTTGCTGATCTTGACAGAATGAGGAAGAGATTATGCCTATATTAAAAGAAGACGCGGACAGGATTACCGATGCAGCGAGCAGGATCAAGACGATCGCGGGGCTTGTGAAGACCAAGGTTCCGGTACCGGACGATGGCGGAAGCGCAGGCAGCAGTAAGGAAGAACTGGCGAGTGCCGTAGAAGCATTGGAAAAAAGCCTGACTTCCCTGAAAGAGCTGATGGAAAAAACAGTTGTCTTTCTTGAAACAAAAGGGGCAAAAATAGAAGAAAATGATATGAAAGAAGCCCAGAAGTATTATGAAGACCGAGGGTTTTCCTTTAAGAGCAAACAGCCGTAAAAGGCTCCTTTTCAGCTGGTGCTGAAGACGTTATCTCCAAAGAGACTTTATACAGAAAAGAGGAACAGATATGCTCCGGGATTATTCAACAACCAAAGAGGAAAACCTGAAACGTGCGGCGGAAGCAGCGGAAGAGAAGGGCTGGTGGAACAAGACCAAGGATTTTGCCAACGATCTTCTGATGCGTTTCACGATTTCCACAGGTCTTTTACAGCTGGATGGCGGCCTGTTTGATCTGGAAGGGGATCTTCAGACCTACCAGAATATTGTCATAGATGCACAGAATATAAAAAAGGAGCAGATCGAAAAGATTTTTGAGAGATGCCGAAAAGAGGATCAATCCCGTGGGAAAGATCTGGAAAAAAGCAAACAGAATCTGGAAAAGATCGCTGCCCATCTGAATTCACTGAGGGATATGATCGACCCTTCTATGAATACGCTTTCTACCAAGTCCGTGGATAAGCTCAAGGATACCATCCAAGGCGATATGACTGCAATTCATGAAGAGACCACCAAACGTCTGAACGCTGATCTGACAGAGATTGAAAAACGGCTGGCCGCCAAAGCAGGAAAAGAAGCCCTGAAGGATCTGGCGGGAATGGCCATTGATCTCTGCTCCTTTGTTGTGGATCTGGGAACCGGCAAAATAGTAGACGGTGTATTTGACGGTTATGATTTTGTGAGCGATACCATGGCTCTTTTTTCTGACGTAGGAGCTTTGGGAAGCGTGGGGATCTCGCATCTGTTTCAGACCAAAACCGGCAAATATACAAGGGCACGTATCGAGACGCTTGAACAGGCGGATATTGACCGGCAGAATGATGATCTTGCGACCCTTTTCCATGCGCAGGCAGGAGACGATAACGACATATTTGATAAATTCTGGCATACACTGGGAACCACGTGTGAATATATTGATGATGTAAAGGCTGTTTACGAAACGGTGACAGGCATAACAGAGGCCGCAGAAAACCTGGACAAATTGGATAAAAATGTGAAAAAAATCAAAGCGGCTAAGAAGGGCGAAAAGATCAAGACGATCATAGGAATCTTTAAGGAGCCGGGTAAGATCGATAAAAAGATCGGCAAGATCGATGATGAGATCGAAAAAGCGAAAAAACTCAAGTCGACTTCGTATAAAATCAAAAAAATAGAGAAGCTGAAGGAACAGAAGAAATTCCAGGAGACACTGAAAAAAGTCAATAAGGTCAAAAAGTGGGTGGAGCGGGTCGACAAGATCATTGACGTCGGCTCTTCCTATCTGGAACAGAAGCAAATGGAAAAGGAAGGGATCGATACAGGCAAAGATCCTGCAGTGATCGTAGGGGATTATATTACAGGCAAAGATAAAGTGATAAGCACGACCGAGGATGTCATAAAAGGGGAAGAAGGGATCGCCGATATATATACGGATGGATATTCCGTACATGAAGGGGAAGATAATATGCCTGACGGCTACAAACCTTCTGACCGGGATCTGGGTTTTTATGAAGGAGGGTATGAAAATCTTTTTGAATACATTGATACTCATATCCTGACAAATTAACACATAAGGAGCCGCTATGAATGAACTGATTCAGGAAACATTTCAAAAGGCAAGGCAGCTGACGCGCGAGGGCCGTTACGCAGAGGCCCAGGATGTACTCATAGATTTTTACGGGAGCGAGGAAGCGGCCGCATACCGGGAGGAGCTTTTAGGTCCGGTCCTGCTTCAATGCGGCAATCTGGCCATAGACCAGGAGGATTACGCGGAAGCGTTTGAAGCTCTGAACACCTGCCTGGAGTATGGGTATCAGGATTTCCGTGTGCCGCTGCATCTTTCCATGCTGCTGGAGATAGCGGAAGCCTATTCCGATGAACAAAAGCTGCTGGAGGAGGCGGTATCAGCCGGCTATACAGGGATTCCCCAGCGGATGCTTACAGCCTCGCTGTTCAATTTCTATCTGAGAAGAGAGCTGTTTTTAAAGGCCGAAAAGCTGGCCGCGCAGGTTCTGGCGGATCATCCGGAGGATTATTTCGGGCGCCACATGAAGGCCGCGATCCTGATAAAAAAGAAAAAGTATGACGAGGCGAAAGCTTTTCTGGACAGTATGTCCGAAGAGTTTGGAGAAGATCCTCTGTACCTCCAGGACAGGCTGGATTACTATCACGAGCAGAAGGATTATGCAGGCGAGATCAGAGAGATGTCCCGGAATCCGGCTTATGACAATCATATCCGGCATCTTGTCCTGCAAAGAAAACTGGACTGTTATTTCCGGCTCCGCGAAGAAGAAGACTTCCGGGCAGCAGCCAGAGAGCTTTTTGTGGATTACGATGATGAGCGGGGATCTTTTGCGGAGCTTTTGCTGGCGATCAGCGATCAGAACTTTATAACAGCGGCCAGAGTGGCGGATTATATCCTGACCACCCGCAGGGATGACAGAGACTTCCTGTTTTATCTCACGCTGTTTATCCAGCCCTTCATTCTGACCGGGTTTTCCGCAGAAAATATGAAAGACTCCAACAGAGAAACGGCCGCCCGGGCAGGGAGTCTTGCCATCGAATGGTTCGCTGACCACGGATTCCGTACGGAAGGACTCAAGGAGCTGTACAAAACGATCGATGTGATACTCTGAGACGATCATATGGGGAGAGCAGACACATGAGGATATCGATTTATCTGAGAAAGCTGCTTGGAACAGTCATGGCGGCGACAGCTTTGCTTTCGCCGCCTGGCGTTCTTTCTGCAGAAACATTGGATTTTCAGCAGGCTGACCTTCCCTTCGGAAGCGCGGCGGTACGGATCAACCCGGATGAACTGCAGATCATCTCAGCGGATGACGCCGCCGCCATCAATGCTTCCATGCAGGAGCACCAGGAGGACAGCGCCTCTCTGATCCGCAATAACGCGGAGAATTATTATTACTACGACCAGCTGGATCCTACGGCAAGGCAGATCTATGACGTTATGATGACAGTGGCAAAGGACCCTGCCACACTGGATAATTACGGACTGATGATGACGGATCTGGATCCGGAATCCGAAGAATACTATTTTGCCATGGCGCAGGCGTATTTCGCCATGACCTATGACCATCCGGAGCTTTTCTGGCTCTATAACATGTCTGAAACCAGCATCAACTTCCTCTCTGAGGCTATGAGCTTTAACGGTCTGTATCTGGTTTATTACGGGCTTGTTGATCCGTTTGAAAAATATGAGGAACAGATGACGGCCTTTAACGAGGCGACGGATGCTTTTCTGGCGGATATCGACCGCACAAAATCCGATTATGAGATCGTCCGGCAGATCCATGACAAACTGGTGGATCTGGTCACGTACGACAAAAACGTTTTTGAACATATGGAAGAAAACGGCCGCAACCTGGCGCACACGGCTTATGGAGCCCTGGTCGAAAACAGCGAAGGAGAAAAAAACACCGCGGTCTGTGACGGTTATTCGCTTGCGTTTGAATACCTTCTCCAGCAATGCGGGATCGACTGCGTGGTGATCGCCGGAGACGCAGGGCCGGACGACTATACTGTCGGCGGCCATGCCTGGAATATGGTCAAGATCAACAATACCTGGTATGAAGTGGATACGACCTGGGATGACGCAGGCACGCGCGAGATGAACCTGACGGAAGACATGGAGGGCTATGCTTACCGGCTGGAAGCCCTGCACAATCCGGAATACAGGGACAAAATACAGCATTTTCTGTTCCTTCTTTCCACAGAGGAATTCAGGAATTTTACGGTTTCCGATGAATACAGCTATGTGACCAATGACCGGCAGTTCCGCTTCTCCATGGTCAATGACAATGTGCATATCCGATACGAGGACAACGGAACGCTGGATCCCTATCAGGCGAACCCATCGGTGATCGCCATGGCGCCTGTGGCAGACTTCCATTATCAATGATTTTCAGGCGAGGTGACTGCGTATGATATTGAAAAATAGAAAGCTGTGGAAAAGCGCTTTTCTGGGGTTCAGCCTGACGGCATATGCTTTTTGCAGCATGGCCGGGGGAAGCGCAGCTTCAGCAGTGTATGCCGGGGAGAATACGCCTGCTCAGATCCTGGATGCGGTGAATCTGCTGATCAACACGGACATCGAGACCAACCGGCCGGCGGCAGCCATTATGCTGCAGCAGCTGATGGACAAGATCGGCGAAGCTTCTCCTGCATATGATATTGTGGCTTCTGCCAAAAAGCTTCTGGAGGACGGCGCAGACGGCGCTGCCGTGAACGCGGTACTGTCCGGCGCAAAAGCCATACTGGACAGCGCCGGACGCCCGGCGGAATCCACGGACGGAGTTACGGCATCCGATTCAGAAGGAGATTCCCCAAAAGAACCGGAAGAGCCGGCGCCCGCTCCGGAAGAGGTTGAGCCCCCTCCGGTAAACGCAGATGGCCTTCCGATCTATCAGGTAGAAGAATACCAGGAGAAAGAGATAACATCGGACGTGACGGCCGAAATCCCGGCATCCTGGGGGAACAACGCTTCTGACCGCGCTCTGACGACGTATTCGCCGGTCAATGATTCCGGCTCAATCAGCCCGGATGCAGGCACTTTATCCACCAACTATTTCCTGCAGCAGAATGGCGAAAACACCAATATGGACGAATACGCCCAGGGGATCGCCAGCATGTCCGTCACCGCCAACATGGAGATGGAGGAGGAAGAGTTCCAGGGATTTCCTTCCAGGCGTCTTCATTATCAGATGAATGTAGGAGCAAACACTTATGACTGTGAAGTTCTCTGCTTCTCATATGACCAGGACATGTATTCTTTTGAGATGATGCAGGGCGGCAAGGCAAGTTTCGACTATTTTCCCGTGCTGGATCATGTAGTGCAGAGCGTAAAGCTCGGAAGCGCGCCGCCGGAACCGGCCGTGACCGAAGAACCGGCGCCCGAAGAGCCGGAAGACACAGAGGAAGACCTGGCGGACCTTCAGGCGTCCTGGGACGATCTCTTCCAGGATATCGATGATCTCTCATCTTTTGTCTATATCATCAACGGGAAGAAGCTGGCATTTCCGACGGCGGTGAGCGATCTGGCGCCGGGAGACCTGCCGATCAATCTTTCTGCGGAGCTGCCTTACGAACAGGCGCAGGACGCAGGGCAGGATTCTTATCTGGCCAACACCCAGCTGTATAATTACGAAAGCGGGTTTTACAAGGAACTGGCAGGCGTCACCAATACAAAGGGACAGCCATCCCCCATCCTGGACGGCATCCTGACCGCCCTGATCGATACCCGCGGGGACAGTATCAGTATCTCGCTTCCGGGAGGGCTGAAGGTGGGCTCCGAAGAAAGCGAGATCGCAGCGGCATTTCCTCCGTTCTCACAGGTATCTGCCGACGGAGTAGCCGGTCTTTACGGAGAAGATATCCTGTATGCGGTGAACGTACGGGACGATGGCTGCATGGGTTACGCTCTGATCCGGAATGACGCGCCGTATTTCAGCGCGCTTTCCATCATCTGCGAGGAAGGAAAGATCATAGAGATCAGCTTTGAATGTCTCGGGTATGAAAGAACCGCTCAGACCCGTGAGATCCTGGGCTGGTAAAGAAGGAGGCTGTTTATGAAAAAGAGACGTATCTGGGCGTTTATTCTGGCTTTTCTGCTTTTGTTTACGCCGTTTAAACCACTGCCCCTTGCCAGAGCGGAAGCACAGATGGTGGTCACGCTGGGGGCTGACCTTTCAGAAGAACAAAAACAGGAGATGTTCCGGTATTTCGGCGTGACGGAGGACCAGGTGACCGTCATCATGATCACGAACCAGGATGAAAGGGAACAGCTGGGCAACCTGATCCCCCTCGAAGTGATCGGCAGCCATACCTACAGCTGCGCGTTTATCAAACCGACGGAAACCGGCGGGATCCAGGTAAAGACAGCCAATATGAACTATGTGACCAGCAACATGATCGCTTCGACTTTGTCCACCTCCGGCGTGATCAATTGTGACGTGCTGACGGCGGCTCCTTTTGTTATTTCGGGAACAGGCGCGCTGACCGGCGTTATGATGGCATACGAGACCGCCAGCGGTGAAGAGCTGGACGAAGAGAAGAAGAATCTGGCCAACAAAGAGCTGGTGATCACCAACGATATCGCGGAGACGGTCGGCCAGGACGAAGCGACCCTGGTGGTGAACGGCATCAAGATCTACGTGATCCGTGATCAGCTGAAGGAACAGGGCGAGATCAACGCAGCCGTGGAAAACGTGATCCAGACCACAGAAAACGCGGCCGCTGACCGTGCTGCCCGGATGGGACTGCCTGAGCCCAAAAAGCTGACCCAGGAAGATCATACCAAGCTTTGTGAATTCGGCTATCAGCTTGGTCAGATGGATTATAACTACGACGACATGAAGACCACTCTGGAGCGGGTGACGGTCAACACCGTACAGGAAACAGGCATTTTTGATCCGCTGGTGACGACCTTTGAAACGACTTCCTCTGAGAGCACGGTGACAGAGGACAGCATCCTGGCCAACACAGACGATTCTGCTCTTGGCGAAGACGCCGGCATCAACACCACTTATCAGGAGGTCAAGACCCTCGAACAGGAGGGCGCCGAGCCAACGCCCATGCCATCCCTGGTCAGCGAGACCGCGGGCAACAGGATCCCTCTTGAAACGGCCACGGGAGTGTATATTCAGTCCATAGGAGATCTTAAATCTGAAAGAACACTGTCCTTTATAGATGAGTCAAACAGGATCACTGTGCAGGGAGCGGATGATAAGTATGCATTGGCCAATGTATATGGATATCTGCTGACAGATTACCTGTATGCTTCCGGTTTTGATTACAGAGACGGTCTTTTTACAGCGATCCTTGCTGAGGAGGGAGACGGCTTACCTCACTGCGGCGTGCTGGATAACGACGGAAATGAAGTGATCCCCTTTGTATATAATACCTGCAAGATCGCTGATAAAAACTGGGTCATCGGTGTGAATGTGGAACCCGGCGGCACAGAAGAAGATCATGATTTTGAAGACTACAATCATGGATATCTGCAGATCACACAGGTGGATGTATATCATGTGTCCGACAATACTGCAGCGCTGGCAGGCACTCTGGGAAGAGAGGATTTTGTCAACTGCGCTGCTTCTGAGGGCATGCTGAATATCCAGAACCGCGCCATGCACGTCGTCACCTATAATGAAGAATTCCAGGTGATCTCGGATGAAGCCGACAGTAATATCTACACCTTCCCGGATGGCGAAAAGGAATTTGAAACCTTCTATGTGGACAATAAAGAGGGTGTCCGGGATAGAGAAGGACGCACGATTCTGGCTCCCGAATATGACGGAGTATATTCCTCAAACTACGAAACCGGGTATTTTGAGATCTACAATCATTCAGAATCCGGAGCAAAGCACGGACTGGCGGACGTGGAAGGCAATGTCGTACTGCCGCCTTCATTCGATTATGTAACAATGTCCTCGAGTTATTCTCCCAAAGCGGAAGAAAACGCTCTCTGCAGCGATGACTATGCGACAGGAGGATATTTCAGGATCACGATCGATGATAAGATGGGATTTGCTTCAGAAGCAGGAACCATCACCTGTCCGCCCGCCTATACGGAAGCAGAAACAAAAGCCGGTACGGCCTACTATGCAGTGGCGGAGGACGGCAGCCGTCACCTGGTTTCCGCTGATGGATATGACGTGACGCTGAGCGATGCCTATTCAGATGTGGATCCCGTGGATTATGCAGGCGGAATGCTCTGGAAGGGATATTACGACAGCTATTCCGATTTTGATGTTTTTGACTGGCACGGAACCATCCTTGGAAGTCATCTGTCCAGATTTGAAGTTTCAGGAGATGGACATTATGTGCTGATGCCAGGAGAAGAGAATACCTGGCTGTTCTATGAGCTGAATTACTACGACCCTGAGTTTACGCCTTCCGAGCCGGAAGTAACGGACAACAAAGCACTGGGAGCGGACGATATAGCCAGAATCAAATATGACGCTGCCAATCCGCTGTCCGACAGCAAGCTTCCCCTGGATGAGAACGGCAGACCCATATACCCGGGAACGGAAGCTGCCCCGCTTCCTGAGGAGGACGAATCGTCTGAAGAAATTATTGCTGAAGACCCAAATCCTCCAGAGCCTGTGGATCCTGCAACACAAATAAAGGACTTGCTGGGAAGCGCAGTTGCTTTGATCGAATATGATGCGGAAGGAAACGCCGATGTCGTGAAGACTCTTCTGGAGGAAGCACTCAAAATAGCTTCGGATGAGAATCCTACCTGCGCAGCTGTACTGCAAAGCGCGGTCAGTCTGATCGACAGCGGTACGATAGACGCCGAAGCATTGACGGCTCTGTTGAATTCGGCAGGAGATCTGTTATAAAAAAATGGATAAGACAAGCATTATATGTTTTATGATCTTTACAGGATTCAGTGCCTTGATCCTGGGCATTTCATTATTAAAAGAAAGACGAAAAAACCGTGCTTACACCGGGAAAGCGGATGGTACAGTGATCAACATAATCTCCGGAAAAGCAGATCCCCGTACAGGAAATGTTAAACAATACCTGCAGGTCCAGCTTACGGCAAACGGAGAGAAATACATTTCAGAGGAGATGCTGTATCGAGCCGGTAAGGATAAGGGGATAAAAAAAGGGGATCAGGTCATCGTTCACTATGATCCGCAAAATCCATATGCAATGCATGTGGAAGGCAATGAATTTCCTTATAGGGTCTATCAAGTCTGCCTGGTGGCCTGCGGTGTTCTCTTCTTATTCGCATTGCTGTTTTATTTGATATAAACAAGGCGCGAATATTTCTCAAGCCGGATCAAAAACCTCTTGACAACCTCAAAACTTCTGTGCTATAGTGTGATAAATCGTTGAAGAAGAGTAGTAACACCTTGAAACCTTCCAGAGAGCTGCGGTTGGTGGAATGCAGTATCGTTTTCATTGTGCGAATGGACTTCCGAGAGCAACCTGAACCCGGGATCATCTCCTGAAAGTAGGCGCGCCGGAGCGCGATCTCCGTCATCAATCATCGGCACATGGTAGTGTGCATGAGTGGGTACATTTTGTATCAAGCCGGGTGGCACCGCAGAAGCTTACAGCTCCTGTCCCTGCAGAACAGTGGGGACAGGATTTTTTTTGTTCCCAGCACTCAAACATCCATAACATCAATTTAAGGAGGACAAAAAAATGGCTGAAACAAAAAAGATCCCGTACAAGATTTATCTCGATGAAAAAGAAATTCCGCAGAAATGGTACAACGTCCGCGCGGATATGAAAAATAAACCCGCTCCCCTCGTAAACCCGGGGACAGGCAAACCCATGACCTTTGAAGAGCTGACGCCTGTGTTCTGCGAAGAGCTGGTGCAGCAGGAGCTGGACAACGACACTCCGTATTTCGACATTCCGCAGGAGATCCAGGAATACTACAAGACCTTCCGTCCGTCTCCGCTGATCCGTGCCTACAATCTGGAAAAAGCGCTTGGAACCCCGGCTCATATCTACTGCAAATTCGAAGGCAACAACACCTCCGGGAGCCACAAGCTGAATTCCGCCAGCGCCCAGGCCTACTACGCCAAAAAGCAGGGCCTGAAGGGCGTGACCACCGAGACCGGCGCCGGCCAGTGGGGCACGGCTCTTTCCATGGCCTGCGCGTACTTCGGGCTGGACTGCAAGGTCTTTATGGTAAAGGTGTCCTACGAGCAGAAGCCCTTCCGCCGTGAAGTCATGCGGACCTACGGCGCGTCCGTGACGCCTTCTCCGTCCATGGAGACCGAGATCGGCAAAAAGATCAACGCAGAGTTCCCCGGCACCACGGGAAGCCTTGGATGCGCGATCTCCGAGGCCGTGGAAGTCGCCGTCTCCAACCCGGGATACCGCTATGTGCTCGGTTCGGTCCTGAACCAGGTGCTGCTGCACCAGTCCGTCATCGGTCTGGAAGCCAAGACAGCCTGCGACAAATATGACATCAAGCCCGACATCATCATCGGCTGCGCAGGCGGCGGAAGCAACCTCGGCGGCCTCATCGCTCCCTTCATGGGCGAAAAGCTGCGCGGCGAACAGGACTACCGCATCATCGCGGTGGAGCCGGCTTCCTGCCCCAGCTTTACCAGAGGCGTGTATGCGTACGATTTCTGCGACACCGGCATGATCTGTCCGCTGGCCAAAATGTACACCCTGGGCTCCGGCTTCATTCCTTCTCCCAACCATGCCGGCGGCCTTCGTTTCCACGGCATGAGCCCGGTTCTCTCCCAGCTGTATCACGACGGCTATATGGAAGCGGTCGCTGTGGAACAGACTTCCGTGTTCGAAGCAGCCGAGATGTTTGCAAGGACCGAGGGCATTCTTCCCGCGCCGGAAAGCAGCCACGCGATCCGCGCCGCCATCGACGAAGCGCTCAAATGCAAAGAGACAGGCGAAGAAAAGAACATCCTCTTCGGCCTCACCGGCACAGGCTACTTTGACCTGAAGGCTTATGAAGCCTACAACGACGGCAGAATGAACGACGAGATCCCGACCGACGAAGACCTGCAGAAGAGCATCGCAAACCTTCCCAAGGTGGATCTGTAAGAAAACATACAACTGACAACAACGGGGCTGCTGTAACGGCAGCCCTGCTTTTTTTGCAAAAAACACAAAATGGACACATTTTTCCCACAAAGTCAACACAAATTCATTTTATACTGACATCATCAAATGAAAAAACACCTGAGCCGGCAGGGGAGACAAAACCGGCCCATGCAGATAAGGAGGTATTACCATGAGAGAACATTATGAATTTCATTTAGATGAGGAAAGACCCGGTAAAGTAAGAAGGATCCTGAAAAAGATGGCAGTCATCGGCGTATCCGCCGCCCTGATCGGCACCATGACCTTCGGCGGAATGAGTGTTCTGGGCGCGGAATCCAAAAAGGTGTCTCTTAAAACAGCCGACCTTACCGCATTGAAGAGTGACAGCGACTCTGTGGATACGGCAGACATCGTGGAACAGGTGCTTCCTTCCGTCGTTTCGATCTCGACCCGCTCCGTCAAGGAAGTGGAAGATTATTACAGCTATTTCGGATTTGGCGGCTACGGCCCCGTTGAACAGGAAGTCGAAGGCGGCGGGTCCGGCATCATCGTCGGCAGCAACGACACCGAGCTTCTGATCGCCACCAACGCTCATGTAATTGCAGGCGCCCAGACCATCACAGTCACCTTTGCGGACAACGAGTCTGTGGAAGGCACCGTCAAGGGCTACGATGAGGACAAGGATGTGGCTATCGTCTACATTCCGCTGGATGACATCAAGACCTCTACGCTGGAAAGCATTTCCATCGCAAATATCGGTTCTTCCGACGACGCCCGTGTGGGTGAGAGAGTCATGATCATCGGCAACGCCATGGCTTACGGCATTTCCGCTACGACCGGTATCATCAGCTCCAAGAGCAAATATATGGCAGGCAACGACGTCAACGAAGGATATTTCCAGCTGGGAACAGATGACAAGAACGATGGCAGATATGTAAATCTGCTGCAGACAGACGCGGCCATCAACCCCGGTGCCAGCGGCGGTGCCCTGGTCAACATGAAGGGCGAAGTGATCGGTATCGCCGTAGGCAAGACCTCTTACAACGATATGGTGGAAGGCATGTGCTACGCCATCGCCATCTCCGACGTGGCTGAAGTTCTGGAAGACATCATGAGCGAAGAGACCAGAGAGACCCTGGACGACGATGAGCACGGCATCTTGGGCATCAGCGGCATGACCATCACAGAGGAAGACGCTCTTCGTTTCGGCTTCCCGAAAGGCGTATATATCGCAGAAGTAGCCGAAGACGGTGCAGCGGATGAAGCAGGCCTGAAAGCCAACATGATCATCACAGAGTTCAACGGCCACGCTGTCAAATCGATCGAAGCGCTGATCGAAAGAGTCAACACCTACAAGCCCGGTGAAGAAGTGGATATCACCTACGTCTACATGCATGACGGCGAGTATGAAGAAAAGACCGTGACCGTGACTCTCGGAGAACAGACCGAAGAGTACAAGGCAGGCCGTGTCTCCACTGACGATGAGGATGACAGAACCCCGGATTTTGACGAGAAAGACCGTAAGAACCCGAAGGAAGACAAGAGCCGCGACGCGGACGAGGACTTTGACCTGGACGACAGCGATGACGAAGAGGAAGACCAGGACGAAGAAAACGAAGACACCGAAGATGAAGAATCTGACGACAAAGAAGACAAAGAAGACAAAGAAGACAAAGACGATGATGACTACGGCGATTCCGAAGACGGAAGGACCCGTGAAGAGATCATGGAAGGCTGGAACAACTGATAACCAGAAACAATGACAGCTTCCCTCAACATAAAGATCCGCAGCCGGAAAGAAAAACCGGCTGCGGATTTTTTATGGAAAAATTTTAAAAAGTAGTTGACAAATCAAATATATTTGATAAAATATAATCGTACAAAAGATAAATGACCGGCAAGGAGGTACAACCCATGAGCAGCTTTTATGATTATTCCGTTACCAATACAAAAGGCGAAGAAGTTTCCATGAAACAGTTTGAAGGCAAGGTCGTCATCGTAGTCAACACCGCGACAGGCTGCGGCTTTACTCCGCACTACAAAGACCTGGAAGCCATGTATGAAAGATTCCATGACAAAGGCCTCGAGATCCTCGACATCCCCTGCAACCAGTTCGCAGGCCAGACCCCCGGCACGGACGAAGAGATCCATGAATTCTGCACTCTGCACTACAACACCCAGTTCCCGCAGATGAAAAAGAGCGACATAAACGGCGAAAACGCCCTTCCCCTCTACGGCTTCTTAAAGAGCCAGCAGGGCTTCAAAGGTTTCGGCAAAGGCGCAAAGGCTCTGATGATGGGCGCTCTTCTGAAGAAGATAGACAAGGATTACAAAAACAATCCCGAAATCAAATGGAACTTCACAAAGTTTGTAGTCAACCGCTCCGGCGAAGTCGTCGCCCGCTTTGAGCCCACAGAAGACATGGAAAAGCTTGCAGCCTGCGTTGAACAGCTGTTATAATA
>CAMOQF010000061.1 GCA_946622645.1 uncultured Blautia sp. | reverse complement strand
TCCTGAACCTCCGCCGCCGGAGCTTTCCACAGCAAAGCAACCTTCTCGGCGTACACTTCCTTAAACTTAAGGCCGGCCAGGGCACCGTTCTCTGCACGGTTCCATTCCACGTTTTCTACTATAGTATCTTCTGCGATGGCTTCGCCTTCCGCGGTGAGCTCAGGTTCTTCTGCTCCATCTTTAACAGGCAGGAGGATCGCTGCGGCTTCCTGTGCGGCTGCCGGCTCTGCGAGGAAGATCTCCATCTCTACCGGAGCGGCGGGAGTGATCTTGCCGCCTTCGGAATCGATGAAGGAAACTGTAAAGATCCGGGCATCACAAGCAGACCAGTCTCCTTCACGGGAGCCGGCTTTGTCTTTTGCACGGGTCAGGGTTTCGGCGTAGGTTTCTTCCTCCGGCGTGAAGAGTCCGGCCTGCAGAGTGACATCGGTGGGAAGCTTCGCTTCTTCGGTCACATGGACGACGATGTGGTTTCCATCTTCTTCCGCTTCCAATGCACCGGAATAGAATCCCTGGACATCTTCCGCTGCAGGGTCGCCTGCCATGGGCAGCTCGCTGCTGTCGGAAGCCAGATCGCCATAGAAATCAGAGGCTCCGCCGTCGGAGAGCAGATCTTCTTCCGTTGTGGTGGAAGCAGTATCCTGCATATAGACGCCGGGCATATCGCTCACCAGCTCGATATCCATGGTGATAGCGGGCAGAATGAGGCTGTAGGTCGTGACGAACACTACGATCGATGCCAGGAGGGTCGTGACGATACGCCATTCCTTTTTGTGCTTATTCTGTTGGAGGATACGTGAGAACAATTCTCTCAAGTAATTCACTGATCATTACCTCCAGTTGTTTAAACTATTGTACTTTTCCAAATTCGGAGAAGGGCCAGAGGTTGAAGACGATCTTTCCTACGATCTGCTCTTCAGCCACACAGCCGACTGCGGTGCTGCGGGAGTCCACCGAAACGGAGCGGTTGTCTCCCATCACGAAGATCCGGGATTCCGGCACCTGGTAGGGAAGGTCGATGTTGCATTCCCCAAAGGCTTTCTCTGTCAGATAGGGCTCATCGATCAGCTGGTTGTTTACATATACATTTCCATCTTCATCGATGTCCACCCAGTCGCCGGTATTTGCAATGACGCGTTTGACCAGGATCTTGTTGTTGTAGTAAAAGGCGATCACGTCGCCGGTGTTAAAGCGGCTTCCTTTGAGGGAGACCACTATGTTTCCTTCCGAGAGGGTCGGGCTCATGGAGTTGCCGTAGATCCGGAGTACCGGGAGAAGAAGCACGGCTATCAGCACGGCCACGGCGGACACCGTGATCAGCGTGTAGATGGTGCTCCGCAGGACGGACGCGTAATTCTTTTTGTGGATCACACGTTTGAGCTCCTGCTCGATCTCGGCTGTAGCAGGCAGATCCTCCAACCGGATGGTTCTGGCGCTTTTACTCACTGGCTTGTCCCTCTTCTGCTTTTTTCTTTATGTTGTACAGATAAAGATCCGCTGCTTTCTGTGTTCTTTCTGCTATGCGATACAGAGACAGGGAGGCTTCCGCAAGAGAACCGCTCTTTTCGATCCGCAGGTTGCGGTCCGCGAGAGCTTTTTTGGTCTGCTCCAGTTCTTCCTTCAGCCGGTCGATCTCTTTGCTCTGCGCCAGCATCAGTTCCAGAAGCTCTGCTCTGTTCAGTCGTTTTAATTCTTTGTTGCTTTTCATATTTTACTCCACTCGTTCACACCGGAGGGCGGAACGCGTCTGCCCGTCGGCATTACAGGTAAAAAGCGTCAGGTCCCATTCGTTTGTCCGATCACTGTTGTTGTCGTTCTGGACCATCTCTTCGATGCTTGTGGGGGAAAGCGTCTCACGGTTTACGGTCTTATAATGAATACTCTCTCCAAGCACGTTGGTAAAGTAGACATCCTCGCCCATCCCCAGGTTATCTTTTACCGGTGTAAAATGACGGTAGTAATTATGTCCGCAGATCACAAGATCGTCGGTATAGTAGCCGCCGCTGTATCGGCAGGGCGAAATCTTAAGGCGGTCATAATCCCAGTGATCCATCACCGGCAGAGACAGCCCGATGGCGGGGATCTCCAGAAAGCCGATGTAGTTGTAACCGTCGATCTCTTCCACAGGCATGTCCTTGTAGGGAGTTGCTGCGGGGTCCTTGAGGGGGATGGTCTGCAGCAGTCCGTCTGCCTGGAGGGAAGTATCCTTTCCTCCGGCGGTTCCGTTCTCCTGCATGTTTTCCGCTATCTTTTCCACCAGTTCTTTTTCTACCTTGGCGCTGGCTCTGCCTGCGCGTTCGGAATCCCAGATATTATAGAGCCCGAGAGCCGCTGCCCCGGCCAGACACAGAAGGCCGGCTGTCAAAAGGATCGTCCCTGCTGTACTGCGTTTTTTTCGTTGGTCCTTCTTCAGTTCCTTACGCAAGGTCTTCGGCTCCTGTTATCTTTTTCTCTTTTTTGCGATCAGGCCGGAGGCGATCAGTATACCGCCGATACCGCACAGCAGCCATACGGGCCACCATAACTGTCCGGTCTGAGGAAGCCGGTCTGAAGGGGGATTGTAATTCCCGCCGCCGGGTGTGTACGGTGTTACAGCAGGTGTCGGGGTGGGGCTATACTGCGGCGCCGGAGTAGGACTCTCTTCCGGTTCGGGAGTAGGCGTTTCATCCACATACTCTTCGGTGTGTTCTGTTATCTCCGGAGTGGGAGAAGGTTCTTCATAGTAGCCTTTCTTATCCCAGGGCTCCACATAGTAGTTTTCAAATTCCGCGACGTCCATATCGCTGATGATCTCGCCGTTTGCATTGTCCTGGCGAAGAACGATCCTGCCAAGCTCCAGGTCGTGGCCGTCTTCGGTGATTTTGATCTCGTATTTGAGCCAGAAGACTTTTTCATCGTAGATGTATTTTTCGTTGCTGCCCTGGATCTCGGAGATCTGGTAGAAATACTGGCCGGCCTCATTAAAGGTGATCACGCCGATATCCAGCCTGCCCGGACCAACCAGCTCGAGGACCAACTCGTCCTGTGTCTGGGAGACCACATGTCCGCCCTGTGAGACAGCTCCTGAGTTGTTGACCGGCATGGGAGATTCCCCGTCCAGACGCTCAAACTTAAAGTGGAACTGGCTGTTAAGGGGAATGGCGTCGCCCTGTTCCAGTTTTTCGGCTTCCATGATCAGATCTATGATCTTGTTAATGGAAGGATTCACCGAGATATCACATTTTTCTCCCACCGTGGTGACCCGCTCCGGTTTGGGAGAAGCATCCACCTGGTAGATGAGATGGTCCTGCTCTTTTTGCGGGATCGTCACGAGGAAGGGACTGATTTTGTGATACCCTTCCGCTGCATGAATCTCACGAACGAGATACAGGCCAAGATCCATCTGGTCCAGGATGGCGGTGCCGGCGAGCTCGCCGGTCGAGCCGACCTCGACTTCCGTCTTGACGAATTCGGATTTGTAATGATTGCGTTCAAAGGCTTCCAGATCAAGGGCCAGCTGCGGATCGGAGAGATTAGCCGTCTCAGAGAGATCAAAGTTGAAATCCTCCGATGCAAAGCCGCCCACAGGAACGAAGTAAAAGCCGTTGTCAGCTTCCACCGAAGCGACCTGGATGAACTCCAGCCTGCCTCCGGGGATGAGTTCGTCTGTAAACTTATCCCGGAAAGTCACGCAAATGGAGCATTTTCCGTTCATGGACAGGTCTGGAATATCTGAAGCTTCTGCGGAGGCGATAACGGCGCACAGAAAAATGCACAGCAAACACAAGCCTGTCAGAATCGCCAGGCGGCCGTGTCTGTTTATTGTGTCAGTTTTTTTCATCAGCCGATCCTTCATCTTTGTTTTGTACTCCGTAGGTTTGCATGGTTTTATGTATCTTTTTGTTTCGCCTGCCGGTATGCCCGGTCTTGATCCATACGCCGATCACCAGGATGATCAACAGCGGTACCGCTATGAACGGCGCGATGTAGATGCTTTCGATCTGCATGGCGTCCGCTATGACAGGCGCGTTGCCCTGAACATTTTCTACCCGGAAGCCCCGTACCAGAAGCCTGTGGGTGTTGATGCCGTAGGGGGTGCAGGTGACCAGAGTGCAGTAGTCTTTTCCTTTTTCGATCTGCAGATCACTCAGGTCAGTCGGTTCCACGATCCGGATCTGATCCACCTGGTAGGTGACCGTCCTGTTCAGGACCGTCATGGTAAATGTGTCGTCTGCCGCCATCTTGTCCAGATCCGTGAAGATCTTGGCGGAGGGGAGACCTCTGTGGCCGCTCACGATGCAGTGTGTGTTGTCGCCCCCGACGGGGAGGCTGCTGCCCTCCAGGTGGCCGATGGCGACCTGCAGCACCGCTTCGTCTGTGCCGTGGTAGATCGGAAGCGTGATCCCGATCTTGGGAATGTCAATGTAACCCATGATGCCGGAACCGTCGATGTTCAGAAGAGAATTGTATTTTTCACTCTGTTCTTCATCTAAAGTCCAGACAATGCCGGCCTCACCGAGTTGTCGGTTGTATTCATCAGCTTCTGCAAGGATCCTGTCGTATTCTTCCGTGCCGAGGTCGGTCACCGCGTCCATGTAGGTCGCCACCGCTCTGGATTGATGGAAGGAGTTCCACCAGTCGGCGAAGGTGGGATACAGGAGGAAACCAAGACCCAGCAGAAAGACCATGGTCAACAGGATTGAGGAAAGGTGTTTTTTCATGTAATCAGACAAATTTAGGAGAATGCATAATACACCCTCCTATAATGACAAACTGTGCAAATAAAGGCATCGTAACTGGTATACGGTGCCTTCAAATTACAGCAAACATCATTGCAACTGGCTATCTTCCGTGCCTGAATCGGTACACGACAGACCCTATAGCTTTGCGTCTCAGACTTTCATCTGGTTTGCCCAAATATTTAGATTTGGTTAAATTATACACCATGTAGTCATAGCCGTCAATAAAGGAATCCCCCCTCTTCTTCAATTTCTGTTTTTTGCACAACTTGTCACACTTCACAGTGCGAAAAATTGGAGAAAATTACGAAGGCATTAACCGGGATGGCCAGATGAGGGGAATAAATCTTACTATTATTTGGATATCAGTACTCTGGACACTTCCACGACCCCTCTGTGCTTCAGTTCCCTGGGTTCAAAATGGAGCAGGTTATAGACGATCTGCATCACAATACCGGCGCCGAAGGTGCTGATGACCGTCCCGATGCCCACCGGTCCGCCAAGCAGCCACCCGACCAGGAGCACTGCCGCCCACAGCATCACCTCGACGACGCCGATCGGGATCCGCGGCAGTCTTTTTCCAAGTCCGATCAGAAGCGAATCCCTCGGACCGCAGCACTGTTCGCTCTTCATGTAAACCGCCATCCCGAGCGCCATGAACACAAATCCGGCCAGCATGATCAGTATTCCACGCCACAGAACCGTATTCAGCGGCAACGGGTTCAGGCTGTTGAACAGCTGTACAAAGTTGCCGGTCAGAAGCGCGTCGATGATCGTCCCAAAGCCGATCTTCTCCCGCAGCGCCAGATCTAACCCAAGCACCGTCAGGGCGATCAGCGTCATGGAAATGCCATAATTAAACGGTGTGTGATAGGATAACCCCATTCCCAGGCAGTCCCACGGCGCAAGCCCTATGTTCGCAAATATCGTCAGATGAACTCCGAAAGCAAAGATAAACAGTCCGACAACGATTTTTCCCCATCCAAGTAAAATTCTTTGTTTCATAATTACATATTCTCTAAATTCATTCGGATCCGCAGCCGGCACTGCAGCAGTGCCGACGTCAGATCATGCGTTATCTTCAGTTAATCCAAATCCACGCTCATACAGAACCGTGTCGGTGTACTCGAGCGTCCCGTCTTCCAGCGTACGAATCTCCGGGATCTGAACCGGAAGCGTGCCCGTCGGAGTACCATCGCCGAACATCATGTGGATCGCCGCGACAACGTTGGCATTGTACGAGCCCAGGTTTCCGCCTTTCTCAGATCTTGCCTTCGGATCCATGTCAAGGCCGGATCCCATATAAACGAGCAGGATCGCGTCAGCATCCTGATAGCGCGCCGCGTCATAAGGAAGGTTGTTGGAAAGAAGCACAAAGCGGCCGCCGGCTGCATGGACGTCATCGATCGCGCGGGCGATCCCCTGATACTGCGCGGAAGTCTCTTCCAGGGCGCTCAGGCTGTAGGTCTTGGCAAAACCGACCACAACGTCCGCTTCACGGATCGCCGCCTGGAGTTCCTCTGTATAATGAAGCTGATCCTCCTCTGCGGACGGATCAAAGTAGTAGTCGATCGTGATCTTTGTGTCGGTTTCTTCCGCTGAAGCGCTTTCTCCCAGAGCCAGATTTTCAACCTGCACATTCTCATCCAGGATCCCCTGCTCCTTCAGCTGGTTCAGGGCGTAGCTGATGGTATAGGCATCCTCCGCCTGACGTCCTAGGAATACGATCTTTTTGTCGTCCGGCGTAAACGGAATCATCTCCCCTTCATTCTTCAGAAGAGTGACTGCCTGCTTTGCGATCTCCATCTCGACGGCATGGTGTTCATCCGAACCGATCACCTCTATGGCGTGTCCGACTGCTTCTCCCTGATCCGCGGAATACTGCTCTGTATCAAGAATGCCGTATTTCTCTTTCAGTTTCAGAATACGTCTGACGCTCTCGTCGATCCGCTCCTGCGGGATCGTTCCGTCCTCCACCATCGCCGCGAGCGCTGCGATGTATTCATCATAAAACGTCACCGCGTCGGCAGAGTTCATATCGCACGGAAGAAGCAGGAGGTCTATGCCTGCCTCGATCACCTTCTGCGCCACATTGGCTCTGTATTCGGTGGAATCCTCCTCGCCCGGGACCAGGCCGGCCGTGCGGATCGCATCCATCTCCAGGGCGTCTGTGACCACAACTCCGTCGTAACCCAGATCGCCGCGCAGGATATCCGTGATGATCTTTTTGGACATCGTGGCCGGATAGAAGCCTTTTGTCTCTCCGTCCCCGAAGACCACCTCCTCATCGATCAGAGGATAGGTGATATGCGCTGTCATGATCATATCGGCGCCGTTCTCGATCGCCGCAGCGAAGGGCACCAGCTCGGTCTCTTTGATCTGATCATAGGTCTTTTCCACGGAAGGCGTTCCGATATGGCTGTCGACTGCCGTATCGCCGTGTCCCGGGAAATGCTTGAACGTGCCGATCACGCCGCATTCGGACAGTCCGCCGATCCAGGCTGTTCCAAGTTCCGCCACCGTCTGCGGATCGTCGGAGAAAGAACGTGTGCCGATTACCGGATTCGCTGCATTGTTGTTCACGTCGATATCCGGAGCAAAATCAACGTTGAACCCGGCCGCCGCCATCTCTTCTCCGAGAACACGGCCGGTCTTTTCCGCGTTTTCAGCCGCCTGCTCCCCGGTCGCGCCGATGGCCATGCTGCCCGTCATGCGCGTGCCGCCGCTCAGACGGACGACGATTCCGCCTTCTTCATCCGCCGCCATAAAATACGGGATGTGGGCTGCCGTCTGTGTATTCTCCAGATTGTTGGCCTGCAGCTCCTGCACCAGGGCGGTCGCCTGGCCCGGATCTTCCACGTTTGAACCAAAGAGAATGATCCCGCCGTACTGGTGAGCGCGCAGCGCTTCACTGAGCTCCGGACAGGCGGAAAGGTCTGTCACATTCACCCCATCCCAGGTCCGGATGGCCGGAATGATCATCTGAGAAATCTTGTCGTCCAGCGTCATGGAGGAAATCATCTCTTCTACTCTGCCGAAATATGCTCCGCCGGTATCTGCTTCAGA
The DNA here is from genome assembly GCA_946622645.1 of uncultured Blautia sp. Classification (GTDB taxonomy): domain Bacteria; phylum Bacillota; class Clostridia; order Lachnospirales; family Lachnospiraceae; genus Blautia_A. The sequence continues at coordinate 6,121 of CAMOQF010000061.1, read as the reverse complement.
GGATCCTTCCGCATACACGGCGCTAAAACCGTTTCCTATCATCACTGCGCTTGCAGCCAGTGACAGAATTGTCTTCCATGTCTTCATTGTTCTATGTTTCCTTCCTTTCTATGGATACTGCCGGCTGTGCGGCCGGCCGGTATTCAATTCTGAATGTAATATGGTCATTATAGCAGTTCCGTCGATTTTTGACCAGAAAAAAACAACAGCTTCCACAGAACCATGTTCAGTATGAAAAAAGGCCGTTGCGGCAGGTAATATATCTGCCATATCTTGCGGAGAAGGTAAGGATTGTGTTACTATATTTCTGTTAGAAATATACAACAAGTTTTGTGGAAATAGAAAGGAGACGAGCATGGAAAACACTACTGCACCTGTCATCCCGGAGCAAGGCCCCATCACAGATGAGCTCCTGAAAAAAATGAACGCCTACTGGCGCGCAGCAAACTATCTGTCCGCCTGCCAGCTCTACCTGCTGGACAATCCGCTGCTCAAAAAGCCGCTTACCAGAGAGATGGTCAAGAAAAAGATCGTCGGACACTGGGGCACTGTTCCGGGCCAGAATTTCGTCTACACCCATCTGAACCGTGTCATCAAGCGTTATGACCTGGACATGATCCTGCTTTCCGGTCCCGGACACGGCGGCAACTTCTACATTGCCAACACCTATATGGAGGGAAGCTACAGCGAAGTTTACCCGAACATCAGCGAAGACCTGGACGGCCTGCAGAAGCTCTTCAAACAGTTCTCCTTCCCGGGCGGCGTGCCCAGCCACTGCGCTCCGGAAACGCCCGGCTCCATCAATGAAGGCGGCGAACTCGGTTACAGCATCGCCCATGCTTTCGGCGCTGTCTTCGACAATCCCGATCTGATCGCGGTAGTGACGGTCGGCGACGGCGAGGCTGAGACCGGCCCCCTGGCCACTTCCTGGCAGAGCAACAAATTCCTGAATCCGGTTTCGGACGGCGCCGTGCTTCCGATCCTTCATCTGAACGGCTATAAGATTGCCAACCCGACCATCTTTGCCCGCATCTCCCACGAAGAGATCGACAGCTTCTTCAAGGGCTGCGGCTGGAAGCCGTACTATGTGGAAGGCAGCGATCCCATGGAGATGCACCGCAAGATGGCGGAAGCCATGGACGCTGTGATCGAGGAGATCAAAGCCATCCAGAAGAACGCAAGAGAGAACAACGATTCCAAACGTCCGATCTGGCCGATGATCGTGCTTCGCACGCCGAAGGGCTGGACCGGCCCCAAGACCGTGGACGGACAGATGATCGAAGACAGCTTCCGCGCGCATCAGGTTCCGATCATGATGGACAAGCCGGAACACGTCGGCATGCTGGAGGAATGGCTCCGCAGCTATCGTCCGGAAGAGCTCTTTACCGATGACGGAAAGCTGATTCCCGAGCTGAAGGAACTGACGCCGAAGGGAAACCGCCGTCTTGGCGCCAATCCGCACGCAAACGGCGGCCTGCTGCTCCGTGATCTCCGCCTGCCGGATTTCCGCGATTACGCCGTGGAAGTGAAAGCACACGGAGAAAAAGACGGTCAGGATATGATCGAACTGGGCAAGTTTGTCCGCGATATCATCAAGCTGAATGATGACCACAAGAATTTCCGCATTTTCGGGCCGGATGAGACCATGTCGAACCGGCTGAACCACGCCTTCGAAGCCGCCAACCGCGACTGGAACGCCGAGACGCTTCCGACCGACGAGTTCCTGGCCCCGGACGGAAGGATCATGGACTCCATGCTTTCCGAGCATATGTGCGAAGGCTGGCTGGAAGGCTACCTGCTCACAGGACGCCATGGCTTCTTCGCGACTTATGAAGCATTTGCCCGCATCATCGATTCCATGGTAGCTCAGCATGCCAAATGGCTGAAGGTCTGCAACCAGCTTCCGTGGAGAGAAGAGATCGCTTCCCTCAACCTGATCATGGCTTCGACAGTGTGGCAGCAGGACCACAACGGCTTTACACATCAGGATCCGGGCTTCATGGATCACATCGCCAACAAAAAAGCAGACGTGGTGCGCCTGTATCTTCCGCCGGATGCAAACTGCCTGCTTTCCTGCTTCGATCATTGCGTCCGCAGCAGGAACTATGTCAACGTCATCGTAGCTTCCAAGCATCCTCGTCCGCAGTGGCTGACCATGGATGAAGCTGTCCGTCACTGCACGCAGGGTATCGGTATCTGGGACTGGGCCAGCAACGACGCCGGTCAGGAGCCGGATATCATCTTCGCCTGCGCAGGTGAAACGCCGACACTTGAAGCGCTTGCAGCGGTTTCCATCCTGAATCAGGAGCTCCCGGAGGTCAAGATCCGCTTTATCAATGTCGTCGACCTGTTTAAGCTGCAGCCGAATTACGAGCATCCGCACGGCCTGTCGGATGCGGAATACGATCTGCTCTTCACGCCGAATACCCACGTGATCTTCAACTTCCATGGATATACCGGCCTGGTTCATGAGCTCACCTACCGCCGCCACAACAACCGTCTGATGCATGTCCGCGGCTACAAGGAGGAAGGCACCATCACGACGCCGTTCGACGTCCGCGTGCAGAACGACATCGATCGTTTCCATCTGGTGATCGAAGCGCTGAAGCATCTGCCGAAACTCGGCAACCGCGGCGGCTATCTGTATCAGAAGATGCGCGATAAACTGGTGGAGCATAAGCAGTATATCCATAAGTATGGCGAGGATCTGCCGGAGGTAGCCGGCTGGAAGTTCGAACGCTGAGCCGCAGGGGCTCCAGTCCGTTTCTCTGAAGGTTCATGCTTCCAGTGCCATGAAAATGCTTGCTCGCAAGGGCATTTTCATAAACGGGTATGAAAGTCTTCTTTCATATTAAAGCTTGAAGGAAAAGCATCAGAATAAAACCATTTAAAACGGAGGCTGTGAAAAAGCCCGGGATATTATTCCCCCTTTTTCACAGCCTCTTTTTCTGCATCCCTATATTGTCTTCCTTATACTTCCTTCTTTACACTGTACATACCTGTATATGCTTATCCACGCTTAATATCCCTAATATATTAGCAGTATTTGACATTTTATTCTGTTTTTACTAATATATTAGTAAAGGAGGTGTTGTCTGTGGAAATCTATGATCAAATCTTATTTGCGCCTTCTGATGTAGCAAAGGAACTGGCGCTGCGTCTGAAAAGGATCCGGAAAAGAAAAAAGCTCACACAGCACCAGCTCGCATCGCGGAGCAATGTAAGCTATGCTTCCCTCTGCAGATTTGAACAGACCGGTTTGATCTCACTGGAATCATTCATCAAATTATCCATGGAATTAGGCGTAGTTGATGAAATTAAAAATCTTTTTACAAAACCGGTTTACACAAGTATCGAGGAGGTTATAAATGATACGAGGTAAAAAACTGGAGGTATACTATCACAAAAAACCGGTTGGTTATCTTGCAGAAACGCCGGATAAGTTGATCGCCTTTCAATACAGCGATAGCTGGATCAGTAACGGATTCTCGATCAGCCCTTTGTCTCTTCCTTTAAGCAGAGATGTTTTTGTACCACCGGAAAAATGCCGTGATCGGTTTGGCGGTATGTTTGGTGTGTTTGCGGACAGTCTCCCGGACAGCTGGGGACAGTTATTGCTCGACAGGCATTTACGAACCCTGGGAATAGATATCGGCAACATTTCAGCATTAGACAGACTGTCTTACGTCGGAAAAGCCGGGATGGGGGCGTTAGAATACCATCCTGCAAAAGAGACGGATTTCAACGCAGACTCAGCAGGTCTTGACTACGATCAGATTGCACAGGAGTGTGAAAAAGTCCTATCTTCAAAGACATCCGAGCAGCTTGATACGCTTTATCATCTGGGCGGCTCAAGCGGAGGAACACGGCCAAAGATTCTTTTAAAAGAAAACAACAAAGAATGGATCATAAAATTCCCGGCAGGCAAAGATCCTGCCATCAGCGGCAAAAGAGAGTATGATTATTCTCTATGTGCCAAAGAATGCGGTATCATTATGACGGAGACAGCCTTGCTGGATTCATCCGTCTGTGAGGGATATTTTAAAACAGCAAGATTCGACCGGGAAGCCGGAATGAAACTCTTCAGTATTACATTTGCCGGACTGCTTGAAGCTGATTTTCGTGCGCCATCATGTGATTACAGCACGTTCATGAAACTGGTCCGCATGCTGACAAAAGACAATGCCACGGATAAAGAACAGATGTATCTGATCATGTGTTTTAATGTCCTTACCCATAACAGAGATGATCACACAAAAAACTTCTCTTTTCTTTATACCGATCAAAACGGATGGCGGCTTGCTCCGGCATATGATCTGACTTACAGTGATACATACTGGGGAGAACACACTACATCCGTAAACGGGAAAGGAAAAGACATCACGGACAAAGATCTGATCAGAATTGGCACAGAGGCCGGTTTGTCAAAATCTTTCTGCGTTCAGCATCTGAACGATATTCATCACAAGACAAGGATGCTCAGCCAGTATCTCTCAAACGAAAAGTCCCACCCCGATTGAACGAGGCGGGACTTTTTAGTTTTGCTCATCAGACAGAATTATCTTTCTCTCTTGCGGCGTCTGTGATAAGCAGCAATAATCATCGCTGTCATCGCAAGGCCGAGGAGGATCAGATACTGCATGTAATTGGTGTCGTCACCGGTCCTTGCTCCCGGCACCGGAGGCGTCGGGGAGGCTGTCGGAGCCGGAGTGATCGTCGGCGTCGGCGTTTCACTCGGCACCGGCGTCTCGGTCGGCGTCGGAGTGGGCGTTACGCTCTCTTCCGGTATCTCCGTGTTGGTGATGGTGACGGATGCATTCAGATTTTCTTCTGTAAGCGTCACTGCATCGCGATCCATCGTCACGATGTAAGCGAAAGCCGGATCCTCGGATACCGGAATGCCTTCCCCATCAACCTCGGCGATATACAGCGTGTAAGATCCGCCGATCGCCATCTGGATATTGGTGGTCGCGCTGACAGTCGGTCCTTCACTCATATCCAGTACGAGGATCGGATCTTCCACAACATCCGAAAGCTCGGTGAGTTCTGCGTCGTTAAAGATACCTGCGAAGAAGATCTCATCGCTTTCCACCGGTTCTCCTGCTGCGGAAAGCAGCTGCTTCGTAACCGTCAGGTGAGCCTCTTTGTAGAATCCGTCCGGAATTCTGAAAAACTCATTGTAGAAGTAGAAGGTCTGGGATCCATCCGGATTGGTGGAGATCTTCACTTCGTGGTTATTGTTCTCAAAAGCCACGATGAACGGCGTATCATTGACTGCGCCGACTTCCATCGGTTCGCCGTCCTGCGTCACTTCCTGTATGTAGTAGGTACGTCCGGGTTCGAGATTCTCAAACACCACGGTTGCAGCCGAAGAATTCTTGAACTCCAGCGGTCTGATATCAGAGACCGGAATGGTGCAGTGTTCATCATAGAACAGCTGTACATAGAAGATCTGATCCACTGCAGCGATGTCTATGGTGCGGTCGCCGTCATCCGCGATCAGATGCTTGGTAACGGCCAGGCTGGCCTTCTCATCTTCCCTGCCATCCTCAACCAGAAGCACGCCCTCTGCTGTAAAGCGTGTCGACGTGGTGTCAGGATCGATCGTTCCGTCTGCTTTCAGCCGGAATGTGGTATGCACGGTGACGTTGTATCCTCTCGGAGCCTGTGTCTCAACAAGAGTATATGTCTCCCGAGTCTTCAGACCGGCCACTTCATGTGGTTCCGTCGTAGAGATCCACTCTTCAATCACATTGTCTTTGCTGTCCAGGAGCTGCATATGCGCGCCTGCCAGCGGTTCACCGGTTTCAACATCCACTTTCAGGATACGAATGCTGACGCCTTCAAACCGGTTGGTGATGACTGCATCTTCCGGATCATACGTAACGGTGGACGGCGTCAGAGTTCCGTCTCCGTTATCCTCACCTACTTTAACGGTCGCCGTGATCGTCGTGTCGCTGAGCCATCCGGCGCCGAAGTCTTCCGGCGTCTCCGTGATGGTGTAGGTGTAGGTCTTCCCGGCGTCTGCAAGCGTGTAAGTGATCTTGCCGAAGTCAGCCTTGCCTGCTTCCGTAAGGGCTACGGTTGCATTCTCCGGCATCGGAATGCCTTCGGCCGCTGT
>CAMOQF010000060.1 GCA_946622645.1 uncultured Blautia sp. | reverse complement strand
TGGCTGGTATGAAGGGTGTTTCCGAGGAATTCGCAAACGCATTCCCGGGCATGGACGTTTCCGCATTCACCAAAGCTGAAGAAGCAGCAAAACTGTACTTCAGACCGTACACCAGAAACACCACAGTCTGGGAAGATGCTCTGCAGCAGGCAGGCGGATTCCTTGATCCGTGGCAGGATCCCAGCGATCCCGAGCTGATGGCCGCCGCATGCGACAACGCTCAGGCTATCATCGAAGAAGCTATCGCTAACGAATAATCCGCTTTTCATCGTTAACTGAATAAGCTTTAGTGTCAAAATGATCGTGGCTGCCGTAGCACTGCGGCAGCCGCTTTCTTTCATTCGCTTGGGGAGGAGGAGATAATTTGAGTAAAAAAATGACTCCTGCGGCAAAAAACGAGGCGAAATGGGGATTGATCTTTGTGGCTCCCACGATGATCGGGCTGATCGTTCTGAACTTCTATCCGATCTTCAACACGATCTATCAGTCGTTCTGCAAGACGGGCGACTTCGGCAAGGGCAACACGTTCGTGGGCCTAGCCAACTACCAGAAAGTCCTTTCATCTTCGGAAACATGGCAGTCTCTCTGGAACACGATCAAGTACGCCTTGATCGAGGTGCCCTTCGGCATCGTCATCGCTCTGCTGCTGGCTGTTCTGCTGAATAAAAAGATCGCCGGAAGAAGCATCTATCGTACGATCTTCTTCCTGCCCATGGTCTGCGCTCCCGCAGCCGTGGCCATGGTGTGGAAATGGCTGTACAACACACAGTTCGGCCTCCTGAACAATGTGTTCCACGCCAAGATCGAATGGATCTCAGATCCCAACATCGCCTGGATCTCGATCGGCGTGATCGGCGTCTGGTCCATCATCGGTTACAACATGGTCCTGTTCATCGGAGGTCTGCAGGAGATCCCCGGTGACTACTATGAAGCGGCGTCCATCGACGGCGCCAGCGGCGTGAGACAGTTCCTGTCCATCACAGTGCCGCTTCTGTCACCCACGACCTTCTTTATCGTCCAGACCCGTATCATCGGTGCTCTGACCGTATTCGACCTGATGTTCATGGTCCTGGACAAGACCAACAAGGCCTTAAAGAGCGTCCAGTCTATCGTCTATCTTTTCTATCAGTATGCATTCACAAACGGAAACAAGGGATACGGCGCCACACTCGTCATCGTGCTGCTGGTGTTTATCCTGATCGTTACGTTTATCCTGCAGCAGATTGAAAAGAGAGTCGTCTATCATAACTGAGGGGAGGGGGAATAAACGTGGAAAGCGCTGAAAAACACGCAAGACGAAATAAGATCATCACACATGTGGTCCTGATCATCGTTTCCTTTATCATGCTGGTCCCCTTTGCCTGGATGATCCTGACGGCTTTAAAGACCAACCAGGAATCCATCTCGGTCAATCCGTTCTACATCTTCCCGCACAACGGCTGGCACTGGGAGAACTTCGCGACCGTATGGAAGAGCTATAACTTCATCATTCTGTACAAGAACACCTTGCTCATGATCTTCTTCCGCGTCGTCTGCGCATGCCTCACCGCCACCATGGCCGGCTATGCGTTCGGACGCCTGCGTTTCCCGGGCAAGAAGGTTCTCTTTACCATGGTACTGATCCAGATGATGGTTCCCGCACAGATCTTCATCATCCCGCAGTACCTGATGGTTTCCAAGATGGGGATGCTGAACACCACCTTCGGCCTCGTGTGGCCCGGCATCGTCACCGCATTCGGCACCTATCTGCTGAAGACCGGTTACGAAGGGCTGCCCATGGACCTGGAGGAAGCGGCCAACATCGACGGCTGCAGCATTCCGGGACGTTTCCTGCACATCATGATGCCGCTGACCAGAAGCTCCATGGTGTCCCTGGGTATCTTCACCGCAGTGTTCGCCTTCAAGGATCTGATGTGGCCCATGATCGTCTGCCCGAAGGCAGAGTGCACCACCCTGTCCGCAGGTCTTGCCAAGATGCAGGGCCAGTACGGCAGTGAATATCCCACCATGATGGCGGCCGCGACGCTGGCAGTGCTGCCGATGGTCATCATCTACGTGATCTTCCAGAAACAGTTTGTGGAAGGTATCGCAACCTCCGGCGGCAAGCTGTAATACGGATCACTCTTACGTTTATCACGGCCGGTCAGTCTGTTTATGGCTGATCGGCCGTTCGTTGTAAAGGCAGAGTATGGAAAAAGCAAAAATCTGGTTCAGAGCTTTCTGGGCACGTGAAAAAGAAAAACTGGATAAGCTGACGACCCGGCAGAAGATCCGTTATATCTGGGATTATTACTGGCTGTGGATCCTGGGGATCGTATGCTTCTTTTCGATCGGAGGCTACATGATCTACCGGGCCTGCTTCGCGGTCAAGGATTACTGGTTTTTCTGCGTGTTTGCCAATACCATGGAAGAAGGCGGCAATGGTTCCGATCTGTGGAAGGATTTTGTGGCATACAGCGGGTATGACACCTCGCAGAAAAAAGTGGAGATGAACGCTTCCATGTACTTTGATCCTTCCATCCCCGGCGGTACCAACAACAGCTATTATCAGGGCTTTGTCGCGCTCGTGGAGTCGGGGGAGCTGGACTGCGTGGTCATGAACACCGAAGGACTGCAGGGCGTCGGCAGCAGCGGCAGGCTTCTGGACCTGACGGATGAAAGCAGTCAGGAGATCTATGCGAAATACAAAGACCGCCTGGTGTACTGCGAGCCCTATGACGAAGAATATGAAAAAGATCTGGTTCCGGTGGGGATCGATATCTCCGACAGTCTCCTGATCACAAAATACCATCTGTATGAAGGAGACTGCGCGCTTGGGATCAGTGCCTATACATCCCGCCCGGAGGGCGTGGAAACGTTTCTTGAGTTTCTGTTTTCTGAAGCGGAGGAGGTGGCGTAATGGGCAGGTTTATCGGCGGAATCCTGGATAATGACAGCACCTTTGGCAGGATCATGACAAGGCTTGCCATCATCATCGGTGCCAACCTGACCTTCGTGATCTTCGCGATCCCTGTCATCACCATTATACCGGGGCTTGTCGCTTTGTTCTACGTGATGCTGAAGACCCTCCATTCCGATGACTCTCTGAATCCCTTCAAGACGTTCTGGAAGGGGTTCCGGATGAACCTGAAGCAGGGGATCATCTGCGAGCTGGGGATCGCGGTGCTCGCCTTCATCCTGGTGCAGGATATCCGCTTCAGCAGTTACCAGGGCGGTATCCTGACCGTGTTCAAGTATCCCTGCTATGCGCTGTTGTTCTTCCTGATCGTCGAGACGATCTATCTGCTGCCGACCATGGCAGCCTTTGAGGACAGGATCCCGAATCTTCTCAGGAACGCCTTTTTCTTCGCGGCAAGAAGACCGCTGAAGATGCTGCTCGCCGCCGCCATCATGGTGATCCCGGTGGCGGTGACGATCATCGATACGAGCCTTCGCCCGTTGTACGGTTTTCTCTGGGTGGTGCTGGGGTTCGGGCTTCTCACCATGATGGTCTCGGAGCTGCTCTATAAAGATATCGAGGAATATCTGCCGAAGGAAGAAGGCGAGGAGGAGCTTCCGGAAGAAAGGGATACCGACAACAGCAGGAAGTCAAAAAGACAGATACTGCGGGAAATGAAAAAACTCGACAAAAAATAAAAAGCCCGGGCAGAGAAGCCCTGGAGGAGCCTTTCGGAGGATCGCCGCGCATATGCGGCGGTCCTCTTTTTCTATGCTTTCGGATACCGTTCATCGGCGGGAGATGACCGTTCATGTCAAAAAGGTTTTCTTTTGCTTTCTTTTGATCTATCTTTTCCTCAGACGAGTTTTGAAAGGAAGGTCAGAAGAGATGAACGGGAAGAACATGATCGAGCTGGAGAATGTGACAAAAAAATATGGAACCAAAACAGCCGTCGACAACGTAAGCCTGACGGTCAGAGAGGGAGAACTTTTCTCGCTCCTCGGCGTCAACGGCGCCGGGAAAACGACGACGATCAAGATGCTGTGCTGCCTCACACGTCCCACAGGCGGAAGAGCCATGATAGACGGACATGATACCGTAAAGGAAGCTTCCGAGGTAAAAGCGCTGGTGGGAGTTTCCACGCAGGATACGGCCATCGCAAGAAATCTGACGGTGGAGGAGAATCTCCGGTTCATGGCCAATATCTGCCTGGACCCGGCAAAAAACGACAAGGCTGCGATCACAGAGCATGTGGAAGAGATCATCAGAAGCTTCGGCCTTTCCGAAGTGAGAAAAACCAGGTCCGGCAAGCTGTCGGGAGGCTGGCAGAGAAGGCTGTCCATCGCGATGGCGGTGATCGGAGACCCCAAGGTGATCTTTCTGGATGAGCCCACGCTGGGGCTGGATGTGCTGGCCCGGAGGGAGCTGTGGCAGGAGATCAGGCAGCTTAAAAAAGACCGGACCATCATCCTGACGACCCATTACATGGAAGAAGCCGAGGAACTGTCCGACCGGATCGCGATCATGATCGACGGAAGGATCGTGATGACGGGCACTCTGCCGGAGCTGGAAGAGAAGACCGGCGAGAAAGGGCTTGAAAACGTGTTTGTATCTGTTGCGGAGGCGAGAAGGGCATGAAAAGGACAATGGAATTTACCAAAAGGAATCTGCTGGAGCTTTCCAGAGATATGCTGGGTTATATCTTCTGCATCGCGTTTCCGATCGTAATGCTGATCGTCATGTCGGTGGTGAACGAGAGCATTCCCAAAGAAGCCGGTATGAACATCTTCAGAATCGACAATCTGGCGGGCGGGATCATGATCTTCGGCCAGACCTTTGTGATGCTGTTCACGGCCATTCTGGTCTCGACGGACCGCGACAGTTCGTTCCTGATCAGGCTTTACACCACTCCGATGCAGGGAAGGGACTTTGTCTTCGGTTATATCCTTCCGATGCTTGCGATCGCGGTCCTGCAGTCCCTGGTGATCGCGGCGGCTTCCCTTGTGATCGCCGGGATCACGGGCTTTTCGATCAGCGTTCCGGGACTGCTGCTGTCGGTCATAACGGTCATTCCGTCTGCGCTGTTCTTTATCGCGCTGGGACTGATCTTCGGTTCTCTCTTCAACGAAAAAGCGGCCCCCGGCATCTGCTCGGTGATCGTTTCCGGGGGAAGTTTCCTGGGAGCCGTGTTTTTTGACGCGGAACATACCGGAGGGCCGATCTACAGCGTCTGCAGATGCCTGCCCTTTATCTATTGCACAAAGGCGGCCAGATCCACGATCCGGCTGGATTTTGCCTGGAAGACTTTCGGAATATCCATGCTGGTGACCGCCGCGGCTGCGGTTGTCTGCATGACGGCAGCGATCTTCTGTTTCCAATCGATCATGAGAGCAGAAAGATGACAGCAGGGTGTCGGAGTGAGCCTTGCCCGGAACTGCAGTGGAATGAGACAGAAAAGCCGCAGGTCTGTTTCACAGGAGGCCGTGAACTTGCATATGCGATGCAGATAAACTATACTCAGATATAGCGGACGCTGCAGAATGGATCTGCCGGCGGCGGAAGACTGTGAAAGCAGGAGACGGAGAATGCGGATTAAGGCTGAAATAAACAGTAAATATCAGGAGATGGAGCTCCACGTATGTCATCGCGAGCTGGATGCGCAGGTGCGAAAAGTGGTCGGACAGCTTCGGGCGCTCTTTGATACACCTATCACCGGGACAGATGAGGCCGGCAGCCGTGTCCTGATCGATCCCGCGGAGATCATTTCTTTCTTTGCGGAAGGGCAGCGGGTGATGGCGATGGATACGGAACGCAGGACCTACAGCATCGCCAGCAAGCTGTACGAGCTGGAAAAAATCTATGAGCCGCTGTCTTTTGTCAGGATCTCCAAGTCCGAGATCGTGAATTACAAAAAGATCAGAAGCCTGGACATGAGTATCACCGGGACGATCAAGGTGATCATGAAAAACGGATATGAGACTTATACATCCAGGAGAAATGTTTCCAAAATAAAAACGCTGCTTCTGCAGGAGAAGAGCGCGGGAGGGATGTAACTATGGTCAAAGAAACGTTAAAAAAAGGAGCTGTGAGCTTTGCCATCAGTTCCTTTTCCGGGCTTATCGTCAATCTGCTGATCGACCTGATCGCCAATGCGGCGGGGGCGGAGGGATTCTGTTCGGTTTCGCCGGAATTCCGCTCGCTTTTTCCGACAGACGCGATGGCGGCCTATGTGAACATACTGCTGTACGGAGTCATCGGAGCAGCTTTCGCAACGATGACGGTCATCTATGAGTTTGAGAGGATCGGCTTTGTCATTCAGAGTCTGCTGTATTTTGTGCTGACAAGCGCGGTGTGCCTGCTGATCACGATGCTGCTGTGGCAGCTGCAGCGGTATCCGCAGGCGCTTCTGGGAACGCTTTGCGGCTACGCGGCAACGCATATCATCATGATCACCATAGAATACCGGATGCTGAAGAAAGACATAGCGGAGATCAACAGCCTGTCTGTCAGCGCTTCGGAGTCCTGAGCTTCCGGATCAGGAAAACCACGAGATTCAGGAAGACCAGAAAACCGGCGACGACGTAGGCGACGATCATGGGGTCGGCCACGACCGCGGCGATAAACGTGGAAAGACGATGGCCGGCGTCCGCTCCGAATTTGTCCGTCACCTCCACCAGCACGTCGAGAGTGACCTTGGTGGAAAGAAAACGCGCGATCCGGCTCCTTTCCAGAATGCTGATCACGATGGCCAGCACCTCCATCACCCGCACCAGATTGCGGGCGAACATGGACTTTTTCTTTTTCTGTTTTTCGATTTTCGAATCATAGATACCCATACCAAACCTCATGTCTGTCTTCAGACTCCGGATGATGCCGCGGACGTTTTTACTTTTCGAGCGTCCCGGCGTCATTTTTTGTGCCATGAAAATGCCTGCCTGCATGGGCATTTTCATAAACGGGTATGAAAGTTTCTTTCATACATATTATAAGACCGGAAGGCCATAATTACAATCTCCTTGTTTTTAGTCTGTTCCTGTTATATCATAATAGTATAGCAAATGCCATGTAAACGTATGCCTGCGGCGCGGTTCTTCGGCGAAGGGACATCCGGCGCAGATACAGACGATCCACAAGAGGAACAAAGCATGACAAAAAAGAAGATGAGCCTTCGGATCCGTGTGATCCTTCTGATATCGGTCTTTATGCTGACAACGAACATAGTGCTGGGCATTGTGCTGGTGCAGCAGTCCCGGCGTGCCATGAAGACGCAGATCAACGAACGAATGCTGGATATCGTCAACACGGCGGCAGCCATGCTGGACGGGGACGTCCTGGAACACCTGAGCGTCGAGGACGAGGAGACGCCGGAGTACCAGTCGGTCCTGCACACGCTGGTCCATTTCCGGGATAATATCATGCTTGATTATATTTATTATGTGAAGGAAGAAGATGACGGCACCTTCACGTTCGGCATTGATCCGGACCCGATCAAGCCTGGTGTTTTTGGCTCGCCCGTAGTTTATACGGAAGCGCTTGGAAAAGCGGGAGACGGCGTTCCTTCTGTGGACGAGACACCCTATGAGGATGCATGGGGACGCTTTTACAGCGCCTTCAGCCCCGTCTTCAATTCCGATGGAAAAGTGGTGGCCGTGGTGACCGCTGATTTCGGCGCGTCCTGGTATGAGGACCAGATCAACCAGAACCAGTGGACGATCGTCATTGTCTGCGGTATCTTCCTTCTCGTCGGAATCGCGGCCACGCTCTCTCTGACAACACAGTACAGCCGACAGATGGAGTCGATCCGGCTGAACCTGAGTGAGCTGTCGGAAGACATGGAAACGCTCACCAAAGAATTCTACGAACAGGAAATATTTGAAAACGAAGAAGATGTGACGGCCATTCCGGATGTACATGGGGATGATATACTGACACTGGGAAAGCACATCTCGGATCTCAGGGACAGGCTCCGGTATTATGTCACGCATGCCAGCACACAGGCGAACAGCATGATCACGGCTATGGCTTCGGATTACCGCTGCGTCTATTACGTCAATCTGGATGATGATGACGGTGTCTGTTACCGCAATGATCCTTCCGACCGGGAAGAGACCCCGCCGGGCATTCACTTTTCTTATCTGGAACATTTCACCTCGTATGCTGAACACCATGTGACGGACAAATACAGGGAAGGCTTTCTCAGCTTCATTGATCCCGACAATATCCGGGACAGCCTGGCCACACATCCGATCATCGCGTACCGCTACCTGGCCAATCGCGAAGGTCGTGAGTATTACGAGATGATCCGCATGGCCGGCGTCCGCCGGGCGGAGGACCGCGACGACCATATGGTCCACGCCATCGGTCTCGGATTTACGGAGATCGACGCGGAGATGCGTGATTCCATGGCCAGAAACGAAGCGCTGGCAGAGGCGCTGACGCTGGCCGAAGAAGCGAACAAGGCAAAGACTGCCTTCCTTTCCAGCATGAGCCATGAGATCCGTACACCCATGAATGCCATCATCGGGCTGGACACCCTGGCGCTGCGTGACGGGACCCTTTCAGACCAGACGAGGGATTATCTGGAAAAGATCGGCGGGAGCGCCCGCCACCTGCTGGAGCTCATCAATGACATTCTGGATATGAGTCGCATCGAGTCCGGTCGGATGGTTCTCCGAAAGGAGGAGTTCTCCTTCAGCCAGGTCCTGGAACAGATCAACACCATGGTCATGTCGCAGTGCAGCGACAAAGGCCTGACCTACGAGTGCCGTATCCTGAGCGCGGTCGATGATTATTACATCGGCGACGACATGAAGCTGAAGGAAGTACTTATCAATATCCTGTCGAACGCCATCAAGTTTACGGAAGCGCCGGGGAGCGTCACCATGACCATCGAGCGCATTGCCGTATTTGAAAACCAGTCGACGCTTCGCTTCTCCATCAAAGACACCGGCATCGGGATCGAAAAGAGCTATATACCGAGGATCTTTGATTCTTTCTCACAGGAGGACAGCAGCACCAAAAACAAATACGGGAGCACCGGCCTGGGGATGGCCATCACTAAGAACATCGTGGAGATGATGAACGGCACCATCCATGTGGAATCCGAAAAAGGAGTCGGCACCGAGTTTGTCGTGGCGGTCACGCTTCGCAACACAGAGCGTCATCATGATGAGATGGACGAAACGGTCGATCTCAACAAGATGCGCGTGCTTGTCGTGGACGATGAGGAGTTCGCCGCGGAGCATGCCCGCATGGTGCTGGATGAGGCCGGCATCCGCTCCGATATCTGTCTGAGCGGAGAAGACGCCCTGCGCAGGATGGACCTTCGGAATCTCAAGCAGGAGCCCTACAACCTGGTCCTTCTGGACCGGACCATGCCCGGTATGGACGGCCTGGAGACGGCCAGAGAGATCAGGAAGCATTTCGACAAGGACATCACGGTCATTATTCTGACAGCATACAGCTGGGATGACATACAAGAGGAAGCGCTGCTCTGCGGCATCGACAGCTTTCTGGCAAAGCCTTTGTTCGCTTCCAGCGTCATAAGCGAATTTGAACGGATCGCCCGCCGCAGCAATATGAGCCTGTTTAAGGAAAAAAAGAGGGCGGATCTCACCGGACGACGCATCCTGCTTGCGGAGGATATCGAGATCAACGCGGACATCCTGATGGATATTCTTTCCATCAAGGACGCCGAGGCGGACCACGCGCTGAACGGGCAGGAAGCGCTGGAGATGTTCCGGGACAACGCACCGGGCACCTACGCCGCGATCCTGATGGACGTCAGGATGCCGGTCATGGACGGTCTGGAAGCCGCCGAGGCCATCCGGGCTCTCG
The DNA here is from genome assembly GCA_946622645.1 of uncultured Blautia sp. Taxonomy (GTDB): domain Bacteria; phylum Bacillota; class Clostridia; order Lachnospirales; family Lachnospiraceae; genus Blautia_A. The sequence goes on along the minus strand of CAMOQF010000060.1, from coordinate 4,216 downwards.
ACCGGCCTGACGCAAAAAAGATCCCCATCATCGCCCTGACCGCCAATGCTTTTGACGAAGATGTGCAGCGATCTCTGCAGGTGGGCATGAACGCGCATCTGTCCAAACCGGTGGAATCGGAGCACCTTTTCCAGACTCTGGAGGAGCTGATCTACGAAGCGGAGAACTGATTTCTGACGAAAATTCAGCGATTCTTCACAAAAACTTGTGCAAAGTACGGTATTGTGCTTTGCACTTTTTTTTTATATAATCACTAATTAGGATAAAAAAAGGAGGATACCGACTATGCCAAAGAGAACAGACATCCATAAAGTCCTGATCATCGGTTCGGGCCCCATCATCATCGGCCAGGCGTGTGAGTTTGACTATTCAGGCACACAGGCCTGTAAAGCGCTCAGAAATCTTGGCTATGAGATCGTACTCGTAAACTCCAATCCGGCGACCATTATGACCGATCCGGAGATCGCTGACGTTACCTATATTGAGCCGCTCAACGCTGAACGTATTGAGCAGATCATCGCGAAAGAAAGACCAGACGCTCTTCTTCCCAATTTAGGAGGACAGTCCGGTCTTAATCTTTGTTCGGAGCTCGCCAAAGCAGGCGTGCTGGAGCGCTACGGCGTACAGGTCATCGGCGTGCAGGTGGACGCCATCGAGCGCGGCGAAGACCGGATCGAATTCAAAAAGACCATGGAGAGCCTCGGGATCGAGATGGCCAGAAGCCAGGTGGCCTATTCGGTGGAAGAAGCAAAAGCCATCGCGCAGGAGCTGGGCTACCCGGTCGTGCTGCGTCCCGCCTACACCATGGGCGGCACCGGCGGAGGCCTGGTCTACAACGTGGAAGAGCTTGAAAAAGTCTGTGCCAGAGGCCTGCAGGCATCCCTGGTAGGGCAGGTCCTGGTAGAAGAGTCCGTTCTCGGCTGGGAAGAGCTGGAGCTGGAGGTGGTCCGCGACGCCGACAACAACATGATCACCGTCTGCTTCATCGAAAATATCGACCCCATGGGCGTGCATACCGGCGATTCCTTCTGTTCAGCTCCCATGCTGACGATCTCCCGGGAGGTTCAGAAGCGCCTGCAGGAAAAATCCTACAGGATCGTGGAGGCCATCAAAGTCATCGGCGGGACCAATGTGCAGTGGGCGCATGACCCTGTCACCGACAGAGATGTCATCATCGAGATCAATCCGCGGACTTCGCGCTCTTCAGCGCTGGCCAGCAAGGCGACGGGCTTCCCGATCGCGCTGGTATCCGCAATGCTGGCGACCGGCCTCACGCTTTCGGACATTCCCTGCGGCAAGTACGGAACGCTCGACAAATATGTCCCGGACGGCGACTATGTGGTCATCAAATTTGCCCGCTGGGCTTTTGAAAAGTTCAAAGGGGTGGAAGACAAGCTGGGTACCCAGATGCGGGCGGTCGGCGAAGTCATGAGCATCGGCAAGAGCTTTAAGGAGGCCTTCCAGAAAGCCATCCGCAGCCTGGAGACCGGGCGGTACGGTTTAGGGATGGCAGGCTACACGGAATTCTCCAAAGAGGAGCTCCTTCAGAAGCTGATCACGCCCTCCAGCGACCGGTACTTTATCATCTATGAGGCCTTGAAGAAAGGTGCGACAGTGGAAGAGATCCACACGCTCACAAAGATCAAAGCCTGGTTCCTGAAACAGATGCAGGAGCTGGTGGAGGAAGAGGCTGCGCTTCTGAAAAACAAAGGAGGACTTCCCGCGGACGAGCAGCTGACCGCAGCCAAGAAGGACGGCTTCTCCGACAAATATCTGGGACGTCTGCTGGAGATCCCGGAGGAAGAGATCCGGAACAGAAGGCTTGCCATCGGTCTCACCGAAGCCTGGGAGGGCGTTCACGTGAGCGGCACGCCGGACAGCGCCTATTATTATTCCACCTACAATGCCGAAGACAAAAATCCGGTCAGAAACGACAAGCCCAAGATCATGATCCTGGGCGGCGGTCCTAACCGGATCGGCCAGGGCATCGAGTTTGACTATTGCTGCGTACATGCTTCCCTTGCTCTGAAAAAGCTGGGATTTGAGACCATCATCGTAAACTGCAACCCGGAGACCGTTTCCACCGACTACGATACCTCCGACAAGCTGTATTTTGAGCCTCTGACCCTGGAGGATGTGCTGAGCATCTATGATAAGGAAAAACCCGTGGGCGTGATCGCCCAGTTCGGCGGGCAGACACCGCTGAACCTGGCGTCCGAGCTGGAAAAGAACGGCGTAAAGATCCTGGGCACCTCGCCTTCCGTCATCGATCTGGCGGAGGACCGTGACCTGTTCCGCGCCATGATGGAGAAGCTTGAGATCCCCATGCCGGAATCCGGAATGGCTTCCACGGTAGAAGAAGCCCTCGCCACCGCCGAAAAGATCGGTTATCCGGTTATGGTCCGTCCCTCCTATGTACTGGGCGGCAGAGGCATGGAAGTGGTCTACGACGCGGACAGCATGGTAGGATATATGGAAGCGGCTGTCGGCGTGACGCCGGACCGTCCCATCCTGATCGACCGTTTCCTGATGCATGCGACAGAGTGCGAAGCGGACGCCATCAGCGACGGCACTCACGCTTTTGTTCCGGCTGTGATGGAGCATATCGAGCTGGCCGGCGTGCATTCCGGCGATTCGGCCTGCATCATTCCCTCCCGCCATCTGAGCGAGGAGAGCGTCGCCACGATCAAGGAATACACCCGCCGCATCGCGGAAGAGATGCATGTGAGCGGCCTTATGAACATGCAGTACGCCATCGAGAACGGCAAGGTCTTTGTGCTGGAGGCAAACCCGAGAGCTTCCCGGACCGTTCCGCTGGTCTCAAAGGTCTGCAATATCCGCATGGTGCCGCTGGCAATCGACATCATCACCGGCGAACTGACGGGCAATCCGTCTCCGGTACCGGCTCTGAAGGAGCAGGCGATCCCGTATTACGGGGTGAAGGAAGCGGTCTTCCCCTTCAACATGTTCCCGGAAGTCGATCCGATCCTCGGACCGGAGATGCGCTCCACCGGCGAAGTGCTCGGCCTTTCCGAGATCTGGGGCGAAGCTTTCTACAAGGCGCAGGAAGCGACGCAGACACGCCTTCCCCTGGAAGGAACCGTGCTGATCAGCGTCGACAAGAAGGATGAACTTCTGGATGTGGCGGAAGGCTTTGCGGAATGCGGATTCCGTATCCTGGCGACCAAAGGAACCGCAAAGATGCTGAACGAGTCCGGAATTCAGGCGGAAGAAGTGAAAAAGCTTCAGGAAGGCCGCCCGAACATCCTGGACCTGATCACCAACGGAAAGATCGATCTGATCCTGAATACCCCCGCAGGAAAGCAGGAAAAGTGGGATGACAGCTACCTGAGAAAGGCTGCGATCCGAAAGAAAGTGCCGTATATGACGACCATGGCCGCCGGAAAAGCGACCGTCAGCGGCATCCGGGCGATCAAGCTGAGAAAGACCGGCCAGATCCGCTCCCTCCAGGAATTCCACGCCCTTATACACGACAAAGAATGACAGAGATGCAACAGGCTGCCGCGCTGAGAAATCAGCGCGGCAGTTTTTCGAATTTGCATTTAAGAGGGCATTATTGATCGTTTCGTATTTTGGAGAACGGACGACGGGGGTGCACGGAACATGATTATAAAACTGGCTTCCGCGTCGGGAAAAACTAAAAATGCCAGGGATCTGTTAAGGGCGCTCCCAAAAAGCTCGAACTCGCCTTGAGGGCTCAAACAGCGAGCTTTGTGGGAGCAACACAGATCTCCTGCCATTTAAGGTTTTCCACGACTTGTGCAGAGGTTTTATAATCATGTTCCGTACATCCCCGTCTGTCTTTCGCAAGAGTATTTTATTTGATTTTCAATTCATTTTCAGGACAATGATTTTTAAATGTTTGTTTCGTATATAAGAGGGTATTATTGGCTTTTCGTATTTTGGAAGGCATTATGGTTCGTTTCGCTTTCGGGGATGTCAAGGGTGAAGTGCACCGCGCGGGAGCGCGGCCCTTGACATCCACGAATTCCCGCCGTCTGCTTTAGCTGCGCGATGGGAAGCAGACAGCTGACTAAACTATTACCCCTCGCTCTACTCATTGTACGGCGGGAACCGCTGCACTGCATGTACGCATGCTTCAGCGAAGCCCCCTCCCGTCCCCCGAAGGGGGAGCACGCTCCGGAAAGCAGCCATACTCTCCGAACGGGTCTTCTATGAGCAGGCGATATAAAAA
>CAMOQF010000059.1 GCA_946622645.1 uncultured Blautia sp. | reverse complement strand
CATATGATTCAGGAGAAGCTGGACCGGAAAAGCCTGCTGGCGGCTCTCGGCGGCGGCGTAGTGGGAGATATGACGGGTTTTGCCGCGGCGACCTACATGCGGGGGATCGATTTTATCCAGATTCCGACGACCCTGCTTTCCCAGGTGGACAGCAGTGTGGGCGGAAAGACCGGAGTGGACTTTGCACGCTACAAGAACATGGTCGGTGCTTTTCATCAGCCCCGGCTGGTTTATATGAACCTGAACACGTTGAAAACGCTTCCTGCGGAAGAATTTACTAGCGGGATGGGCGAGGTGGTCAAAACGGGACTGATCTGCGACCGGACCCTGTTTGAGGATGTCTGTGCCGGGTATGACCGGCTTTCCTACTTTGACTGGGAGCTTCTTTCCGGCACGGTACGGCGCTGCTGCGAAATCAAGGCGTCCATCGTGGAAAAGGATCCCACGGAGCAGGGGGAGCGTGCTCTTCTGAACCTGGGCCACACCATCGGACATGCGATTGAAAAAGAAAAGGACTTTACGCTTCGCCACGGGCAATGTGTGGGCATCGGTCTCCGGGCTGCGGCGTATCTCTCCCTGAAACGGGGAACACTGACTCCGGAAGAATACCGGATCATCTGCCAGGGTCTGATGACCTGTCGGCTTCCTGTGTCTGCAGAGGGACTTACCGCAGAGCAGGTGATCGCCTCAGCCCGGAAGGACAAAAAAAGCAGCAACGGGCAGATCCGCTTCATCCTGATGAACGGGATCGGTCATTCCTATATCGACAACACCGTGACAGAAGAAGAGATACTGGATGCTGTGAGGGAGGTTCTCGCTTGAAAAGAACGGTCGTTCGCTTTGTACGGTCCCTTTTATGGATCTTTTTGCTGACCGCGCTGGATCAGGGAACGAAGCTCTGGGCTTTCCGCTGCCTGAAGGAGAAGGACGACCGGATCCTGATCCCGGGGATTCTGCGCCTTCATTATCTCTGGCCTGAAAACCGCGGGATCGCATTCGGACTGTTTCAGGGCAGCGTCCTCTTTTTCGGGATTATGAGCCTTGGTCTTTTCGCGGCTCTGCTGGTTTTTCTTTTCCGGATTCCCGGTCCGTCACGCTATCTTCCTCTGCGGACCGGATGTATCCTGATCGCTGCAGGGGCGGCCGGCAATCTGATCGACCGGCTGGGGCGAAGCTATGTCATTGATTTTATCTGGTTTGAACTGATCGACTTTCCGCTGTTTAACCTGGCGGATGTTTTTGTGGTATGCGGTGCTGTTTTCTTCGCGGTTCTCTGCCTGTTTTTTTACAGGGAAGAGGATTTTTCCTTTCTGCGCCGCAGGGTATAGGAAGCGCTATGACACCTGAAGAAGAAACGTTGTATTTTACCATCGATGCCGGATCCTCCGGAGAACGGATCGACCGGTTTCTCGCCGCGCAGAATCCGGAGCTGACGAGATCGTACATCCAGAAGCTCCTGAAGGAGGGAAATGTACAGGTCAACGGAACGGCCGTCAAAGCCAGTTTCCGAACGGCAGAAGGGGACCGGGTGGAACTGGTTCTTCCTCCGCCGGATCCGCTGGAGATCCTCCCGGAAAACATCCCGCTGGACATTCTTTATGAGGATGAAGAACTGCTTGTGGTCAACAAACCGAAGGGGATGGTCGTGCACCCGGCAGCCGGTCATTCCTGCGGGACCCTGGTCAATGCGATCCTGTATCACTGCGGATCGGAGCTTTCCGGGATCAACGGCGTGATGCGGCCGGGGATCGTACACCGGATCGACAAGGACACCTCGGGATCGCTTCTCATCTGCAAAACCGATCGGGCACACCAGTCCATCGCCCAGCAGCTCTCCGTACATTCGATCCACCGGATCTACAGGGCAGTGGCATCCGGATGCTTTAAAGAGTACAGCGGAACCGTCAACGCCCCCATCGGCAGGCATCCCGTGGACCGAAAAAAGATGGCCGTCAACCGGGAGCACGGAAAAGAGGCCATTACCCATTACGAGGTTCTGGAAAACCTCAAAAACGCTTCCTACATTGCGTGCAGGCTGGAAACCGGCCGCACCCATCAGATCCGTGTCCATATGGCCAGTATCGGCCATCCTCTTCTGGGGGACACAGTCTATGGCTCCGCAAAGGATCCCTATCACCTGAACGGGCAGGCTCTTCACGCCATGAGCATCGGTTTTATTCATCCGACAAAGAATGAATACATGGAATTTACCGCTCCGATGCCTGACTATTTCGTGAATCTTGTTCAGAAATTGCGATAAAGAGTTGTCTTTTCCGTTACAAAATACTATACTATAAACAGAGAAACAAAAAGAAACAGACAGAGATACGGAGCATCGAAAGGAGTGAGCTTTATGAGCGAAACGACCACATCAATCATTACCATCGGCAGACAGTACGGAAGTGCCGGAAGGTATATTGGCCAGGAGATTGCGAAATATTTCGGGATCAAATACTATGACAAGGAGCTCCTGGAGCATGCTGCGGATCACAGCGGGATCTGTAAGGAACTCTTCGAGAATCACGATGAAAAACCCACCAACAGTTTTCTGTATTCCCTCGTGATGGATACCTATTCCTTCGGCTATTCATCGGCCGGTTACACGGATATGCCGCTGAATCATAAAGTATTTCTGGCACAGTTTGACGCCATCAAGCATCTGGCCGAGGAAGGGCCCTGCGTGATGGTCGGACGCTGCGCGGATTACGCCCTCGCCGACAACAAGGACTGCTTCAGCGTGTTTATCCATGCGGATATGGAGCATCGTCTGCAGCGCATCACAAAGCTGTACAACAAGACGGAGAAGCAGGCCAGGGACATGATCAACAAGACCGATAAGAGCCGGGCCAGCTACTACAACTATTATACCAACAAAAAATGGGGAGCCGCGGAGAGCTATGATCTTTGTGTGAATTCCGGCTGCCTGGGATATGAGGGAGCCATCCGGACCATCATAGAGGCTGTCAAATTGTTTGATGCAGGCAAAAAATAAGGAGCTTTTTCCTAAATGAAATATCAGTTCGACAACAAGCAGCGGCACTGGGGGATCACCGCCTTTCTGGTGATCTCCGCAAGCCTTCTGGTTTATTATGCCATTTTTCATACAAAATCCATCATCTCCGGAATCAATACGGTTCTCCAGATCATCGCGCCGATCATCTACGGCATTGCGATCGCTTATCTGCTGAGTCCCGTTTTGAATTTCATGGAGCAGAAGCTGGTTTTTCCCATTCTGGATCACTATCAGGTACAGGTGCAGAAACGGGGACGCAGGCTCGTCCGCTGGATCTGCGTGATTGTCTCGGTGGTCCTTTTCCTTGTGCTCATCTATGCCATGGTCATGATGGTGCTTCCGCAGTTTATACGGAGCATCATCAATGTCATTCAGAGCACGCCGCGGTATGCGGAGGTTGTACAGCAGTGGATCGACCGTTTCATGGAGCGGAGCGGAGCCAATCTGAGCCCCGAGGCCCAGGACCTGCTGGATCAGTACTATAAACAGATCCAGGATTTCCTGACCAACAATGCACTGCCGCAGCTGCGTTCCATGTGGGACAGCGTTTCGGGAAGCATCATGGAGGTCTTCATCTTCATGAAGAACTTCCTGATCGGAGCCATTATCTCCATCTATATTCTGGCGGACAAAGAAAAATTTGTCGCGAAGGCCAAGATGATCGCCTACGCGTTCTTTTCCGGAACCCGTGCGGACTTCCTGATCCGCGCCATGCGCTTTACCCATTCAACCTTCAGCGGATTCATCAGCGGTAAGATCATCGACTCCGCCATCATCGGCGTCCTGTGTTATATCGGTCTTACGCTGCTGAATATGCCTTATGTGCTTCTGATCAGCGTGATCATCGGGGTGACCAATGTCATTCCCTTCTTTGGTCCGTTTATCGGTGCGATCCCCAGCTTTTTCCTGATTCTTCTGGTGGATCCGGTCAAGGGAATCTATTTCCTGATCTTCATCCTGATCCTGCAGCAGTTTGACGGCAACATCCTGGGTCCCATGATCCTGGGCGGTTCCACGGGTCTTTCCAGCTTTATGGTCATTGTGGCCATCATGGTTGGCGGCGGTCTTTTCGGTGCGCCAGGCATGATCCTCGGTGTACCGGCCTTTGCCGTCATGACCACAGCCTTCTGGAAACTGATCAACCGGGAGCTGAGCCGGAAGCAGATGCCGGTGGAAGAATCGGCCTATATGAATATTTCCAAAATCGATCTGGCCACCAAGGAACCGATCCCGCTTCCGGAACCTGTTAAAAAGACCACGGTGCCTGTCGCAGAACGGAAGAATCTGTTCATGACCTTCTGGAATGCCCTGATGAAGGTCCTGAAACCGATCGGAAGATTTATTCTTTTCATACTGAAAAAAGCAGAGCACTACGCATCCATCGCAGTCCGGGCCGTGTCCGGTTTCCTGAAAAAGTACTGGCCTGTTTTCATGCAGAATGCCAGACGGTTTTTCTCTTTTATCTGGAAAAAGATCTGCACGTTTTTCAGATGGGTGTGGACGAAGATCACAGGAAAAAAGAAGCCAAAAGCATAACAAGGAGATACTATGGAAAAAAATCCCTTCGATTCGCTGTATACAGACCTGTTCGGCGGAATCGGTTCCGGCAGCCAGGACAAAGGAAACGGCCCGGATCCCTTTCCCATGCCGGATCTCTCATCCTTTGACGCATCCTCCCAGGAGAAAGCCCTGAAGAATGCGGAAGAGGCCTTGAAAGAAGCCAGAGAGCTTCTGGACGGGGTTCCGGAGCTGGAAAGCTTTCTGAAACCGTCTCCGAAAACAAAGCAGGAGCAGCCGCCCGTTTTCCCTGAGACCACCGCTCCTGCAGAACCGAAAGCACCGGAGGAAGAAGAAACGGATCCCATGGAGGATCTGGATGCGCTGATCGGCCTGACGACCATCAAACACGACGTGAAGGAGCTGGCGGACTTTGTGAAGATCCAGAAGCTCCGCAAGGATCAGGGGATGAAGGCGGTTCCGGTCTCTCTGCATCTGGTGTTTACCGGAAACCCCGGCACGGGCAAAACCACCGTGGCCCGTATTCTGTCCCGGATCTACCGGAAGATCGGCGTTCTGTCCAAAGGACAGCTGGTAGAGGTGGACCGTTCCGGACTGGTGGCCGGCTATGTGGGACAGACCGCCATCAAGACCCAGGAAAAGATCAAGGAGGCCCTGGGAGGCATCCTGTTTATCGACGAAGCCTATTCTCTGGCACAGAAGGACGACGCCTTCGGCCAGGAATCCATCGACACCATTCTGAAGGCGATGGAGGACCACAGAGATGATTTTGTCGTGATCGTGGCCGGCTACACGAAGCCGATGGAGAAATTCATCAACAGCAACCCGGGGCTCAAATCCCGTTTCAACAAGTACATCGAATTTCCGGATTACACCCTGGACGAGCTGGACGGCATTTTCGATCTGAACTGTAAAAAATATGAATATCAGGTCGATGAAGATGCCCGCCGTCAGATCCGGGAGATGATCAAAGCCAGGATGATCTCACGGCAGGAGAATTTCGCAAACGCCCGGGAAGTGCGTAATCTGTTTGAAGATATCATCACCAACCAGGCACGCAGAATCGCCTCCATGGACAATCCCGGTCCGGAGGACATCCGCAGAGTGATTCTGGAGGATCTCTACGAACCGGAGGAAAAACCGTCCGAAAAGAAGCCGGAGGAGGATCCGGACATTTCCGCGATCCGGGAATCTCTCCGGGCCCCTGCCGCAGACAGCAACCTGCAGAACGGATCGTCGGAAGAGGATCCGGCCGCAGGAGCAGATAAATAATACCATAATCAGGAGGAAGTTATGTATATTTCTGAAACCATCCGTTACATCGGCGTCAACGATCATCAGATCGATCTTTTTGAAGGGCAGTATGTGGTTCCCAACGGGATGGCCTACAACTCTTATCTCATTGATGATAAGAAGACGGCCATCATGGATACTGTGGATATCCATTTTACCCACGAGTGGCTGGATAACCTGGCAGACGGCCTGAACGGCCGCAAACCGGATTATCTGATCGTACAGCACATGGAACCGGATCATTCCGCCAATATCCTTAATTTTCTGAAGGTATATCCGGAAACCACCCTTGTGGCCAATGCCAAAACCTTTGCCATGATGGATCAGTTTTTTGACCTTCCCGCGGACGCGAAGAGACTGGAAGTGAAAAACGGGGACTCTCTGGAGCTGGGAGAGCATACCCTGACCTTTGTGTTCGCACCGATGGTGCACTGGCCGGAGGTCATGGTTACCTATGACAGCAAGGATAAGGTGCTGTTTTCGGCCGACGGCTTCGGAAAATTCGGTGCCAACGACGTTTCCGAGGACTGGGCCTGCGAAGCCAGACGGTACTATTTCGGTATCGTAGGAAAATATGGAGCCCAGGTACAGAAGCTTCTGAAAGCGGCCGCAGGGCTGGATATCCAGACGATCTGCCCGCTTCACGGGCCGGTGCTTTCCGAAAATCTCGGCTATTATCTGGGTCTCTACAACACCTGGTCCTCCTACACGCCGGAGGATGAAGGCATTGTGATCGCCTATACCTCCGTATACGGCAACACCAAAAAGGCCGTCGAGCTTCTGGCTGAAAAGCTGAAGGAAAATGACTGCCCCAAGGTTTCTCTTTTTGATCTTGCCCGGGATGACATGGCAGAAGCCGTGGAGGATGCCTTCCGCTACAGCAAGCTGGTTCTCGCGACGACCACCTACAATGCGGAGATTTTCCCCTTCATGAGGGAATTCATCAATCATCTGACCGAACGGAATTATCAGAACCGGACCGTTGCTTTTATCGAGAACGGAACCTGGGCTCCCATGGCCAAAAAGGTCATGAAGGAAATGCTCTCCGGATGTAAAAATCTCACGCTGGTTGAGAATGAGATCACGATCCGCTCCGCCATGAAGCAGGAGACGAAAGAGCAGATCGCCGCTCTGGCCGAAGAGCTTTGCAAGGATTACATCGCAAAATCCCCGGACAAGGCAGACAAGAACGATCTGTCCGCCCTGTTCAAGATCGGATACGGCCTCTATGTCGTCACCAGCCATGACGGCAAAAAAGACAACGGCCTGATCGTCAACACCGTGACACAGCTGACCAGCAGTCCGAACCGTGTCGCTGTCGCGATCAACAAACAGAATTATTCGCATCATGTGATCCGCCAGACCGGAAAAATGAATGTGAACTGTCTGTCTGTGGAAGCTCCCTTCTCCGTGTTTGAGCATTTCGGTTTCCAGACCGGACGTACGGTGGATAAATTTGCCTCCTATGACAATGTACAGAGATCGGACAACGGACTGATCATCCTGCCGAGCTATATCAATGCCGTCATGTCTCTGGAAGTCGAAGACTATCTGGATCTGGGCACCCACGGCATGTTCATCTGTCTTGTCACCGAGGCGAGAGTCATGTCCGACAAGGATACGATGACCTACACCTATTACCAGAAAAATGTGAAGCCGAAACCGGATACAGAAGGGAAGAAAGGCTTTGTATGCAAGGTATGCGGTTACGTCTACGAGGGAGATACCCTTCCGGATGACTTTATCTGTCCGCTCTGCAAACACGGAGCCGCAGATTTCGAACCGATCGCCTGACCTGTTTTCAATGGGGTTGCCGCAGGGCAGCCCCAAATCCACGTAATCACAAAGGGGAAAGAAATGGCACCTACCAAAAGACCTCGCAAAAGACTTACCAGAAAGCAGCTGCGGGCCCGCCGCAGAAGAAGAAAAAAGATCCTTCGGATCCTCGTACTCGCCGCCATGGCGATCCTTCTGGTTCTGATCCTGTTTCTCATCGTAAAAGGAATCGGTTCTCTGATTTCCTCCCGCAGCAAAAACGATGCGGATTCCCGGCTGGCGGTTGAATCGGAAATGCAGTCTGCCGAACTGCCCGAAGGCGAAGAAAGTCCCGACGGCAGTGCCGAAGGCAGCGAGACCGGCAACGGCGAAGAAAATGCCGAAGGGGCAGAAGAGGAGAGCGACAATCTCGTGACCCTCGCCATGGAAAGGACCGCGCCGGAGTTCAATCCGCATTCGGTGGATTCCACGGCTCCTTCCAAATGGATCATGTCCACGGACGTCATCACTCCTGACGGTATGGTCTATTCCGGGGCCGCCGGATATACCTCTGCCACCGACATTCAATTCGGCCTGCCGGAGGATTACACGGAGGTGGAAGGTGTCATCGGTTTCCGCGGCGATAATTTCCGGAACAATCCGACCTATGGCACAGCCGAGATCAAGAACAACAAGCTGCAGGACAAATGGACCGCCTATACCAGCGCCCTTCAGTACAAAAATGCCTACTGGTCCGGCAGCGGCTGGACAGGACAGCCTCTGATCGTAAAATGGCCCGAGACGGTCAAGAAGCACATGAACCTGAAGGAATCCGCCAAGGCCAAGGAAGATCTTGTGGAAGTGATCTATGCCTGCATGGACGGCTACGTGTACTTCCTGGATCTGGAGACCGGAGAGCCCACCCGGGAGATCCAGACCTCGTCCGGAACCTCCGACAAGCTGTATCTGGGCTGGACCTTCAAGGGGGCCGGAGCGCTGGATCCCAGAGGCTATCCGATCCTCTATGTGGGAGCCGGCTATGACAGCAACAACGGAACCGCCAGAGTGTTTATCGTCAATCTTCTGGACTGTTCCACCATGTTCACCTTCGGCAACAATGACGGGTATTCCATGCGGGGAGCTCTCAGCTATTTCGACTCCTCCGCCCTGGTGGATGTGGAGACGGATACCCTGATCTATCCGGGTGAAAACGGGATCCTTTACCTGATCAAGCTGAATACCCAGTACGATGAGGAGGCAGGGACGCTTTCCATATCACCGGAAAACAACATGATCCGCTGGCGTTACTGGGGAACCCGGAGCAGCACCGCATCCTACTGGCTTGGCATGGAGGACAGCGCCTGCATCTACAAGAACTATATCTTCATGTGCGACAACGGCGGCAATATGATGTGCCTTGACCTGAATACCCTGAAGCTTGTATGGGTTCAGGACGTGCTGGATGATTCCAACGGAAGCCCCGTGCTTTCCGTGGAGGACGGACATCTGTATGTCTATATCAGCACTTCCTTCCATCTGGGCTGGAGAAGCTCCACCACGGCCACCGTGCCGGTCTGGAAGCTGGATGCCGAGACCGGCGAGATCATCTGGCAGAAGGACTACACCTGTTACTCCCAGGAAGGCGTATCGGGCGGTGTACAGTCGACCATCGCGCTTGGACAGTATGGCCTGGACGATTATATCTATGTAACCGTATCCCGTACAGGATCTGCCTACAACGGTGTCTGCGCCTGCATCCGGAAGGATTCCGGCGAGGTCGTATGGGAGCATACCGGAGTCTACGCCTGGTCTTCTCCGGTCTGTGTGTATAATTCCGACGGATCCGGAAGAGTACTGTACGCGGACGGCGGCGGAACCCTCTACATGCTGGATCCGGACAAAGGAACCGTGCTTGACAGCTTCTCCCTCAGTGAAGGCGTTATCGAAGCATCACCGGCCGTATATGGAAATATGCTGGTCGTCGGCACCCGGGACAGCAAGATCTGGGGCATCGAACTACAATAAAAAGAAGGGTGAGTCATGGAACGTATGACTCACCCTTTCTTTGCGTCACGGGGACAGATTCCTTGACTCACCCTTACTTTCAGACATTTCAGACAGTTTTGGACTCATTCCTCTGCCGTATCGATGATATTCCTGGCGTTCCGCAGATCCTGCTCGCGTTTCTTCAGATAGATGCTGGTGGTGCTGGGAGACTCATGGTTGAGCGCTTCCTGCACCAGGGTCAGATCCGACCCGGAGGCGCGCAGGAGATTGGTGGCATAGGTCGAACGCATCTTGTGAGGCGTCATTTTGGTGCCTACGCCGGGGGATCCGGCAACGGCGTATTTTTTGACCAGGATCTGCACGCTCCGGACGGAGAGCCGGGTTCCCTTGTATTTCCCGATGGTAACCAGGAAAAGCGCATGTTCGTCGGGGGCCGGCTGCAGAAGAGGGCGAAGCCGCAGATATTCCTCCAAGGCTTCCTTCACCTGGTCACTGAAATACACATTGTCGATCTTGTCTTCCTTCCGATTGACATGAAAATAACAATCTTTAAAATTGATATCCTCCAGATTGATTCCCACCAGTTCGGACACCCGCAGCCCGGTCCGTACCAGTGTCAGACAGATGGCGTTGTCCCTGGCGACGGTCACGTCATTCCGATAGGCTTCCTGATGGCGGGTAAGATTGGCACCATAGTTCACGCTCTGGAACAGCCCGGTCTCGTCATCCGTATTCAGCGTAATGACTTCCCGTTTCTTTTTTTTGCCCCGTTTCACGTCTTTGATGACATTATGACGAAGCCTCCCATGGGTGATGGCATAATCCCAGAAGGAATTCAGGGCACAGAGATAATGGTTCACCGAGGATTCCTTGTTCCCGCGGCCGTTAGAGGCCTTTCCGGAACGGATATAATGATTGAATTCCTCGATATCCTCAGCCTCCAGAACGGCCAGATCATCATAGGTGATCTGTTGAATTTCTTTGTTTGAAAAATAGGAATTGTTTTCCCGGAGATATCCGAAGAATATATGCAGCCGCTGCAGATACGCATAGATCGTGATAGCGGAAACGGTTCCTTCAATGCCGCGTTCATAGGTCCGGCAGAAATTCGGGAGATCCTTCAGAAGCATTTCCGATTTTTCCCGGTATTCGCGTTGTTTGTTTTCTTTGTATTCAAATTCACCCATAAAAACCCCTTATTCGATTATTTACTGAAATATGCTGTAGTATACGATTTTTTAGGCGGAACTATTCGCATAATTGATATTATGCGAATAGTTTGATGTTTTTATTATATCGGTACTCTGCTGCAAAGTCAAGCTGGATGCGGAATTTTCACAGATTCTCTGTCACGAACTATGATACTCTTACCGACAAAAAACTCCTGCGGCCTGTTCTGTACCGCAGGAGTTTTGCAATAAAATCTTTTAAAGCGCTACAATGATATTTTCCTGGAATGCTTCGGGTACTTCTTCTTTATCCAGAGACATGCTGATAACGAAGGTAACCGCGAATTTTTCGCCAATCGCTGCAAGCTGTGTCAAAGCCGATG
The DNA here is from genome assembly GCA_946622645.1 of uncultured Blautia sp. Taxonomy (GTDB): domain Bacteria; phylum Bacillota; class Clostridia; order Lachnospirales; family Lachnospiraceae; genus Blautia_A. The sequence continues at coordinate 2,874 of CAMOQF010000059.1, read as the reverse complement.
TGACATCCTGTCCTTCAAGATGAGCCGTGGTCAGAAAGCTGTCGAGATAGATCTGTTCCAGATCATGATCCTGCGAAAGAATTCCGCAGATAAAACCAACAAACTCGTCCGCATTCTTGATGGGGAATACAGTCGAATCAATCAGACGAACCCGGTTATTCAGTTCGTACATATGTTTGGTGTTTTTGTCGAGGTATACAATGTTGCCGTTTGCTTCCTTAATTGCGGTATTTACCTTTTCGAGAAGTACTTTTGTTTTTCCCTTTCCCTTTCTACCAACAATCAGTTCAATCATAAGATGTTATTCCTCCTTAGACACAGTTTTTTTGGATTTTTGCTTAAAATCCAATAACCTTATATAATAAGTATAGTGCATTTCGGCAAAAATAGCAATGATATTTTCGCCTAATCGTTAATGTTCTGAAGCAGCGAGTTCATCTGCTGATACAGGGCGTCTTTGGTGGTCGCTCCCATCACCAGCGAAAAGTACGGATGACCGTAGGCATTCTGGCTCAGAAGGGCCAGACAGTTCCCTGCTTCGCTGGTGGTTCCGGTCTTTCCGCCCAGAATGGAAACATCCCGGGGTGCCGAAGCGTCTCCGGTCAGATAATGATCGGTGGCTTCCAGATGGGTCTCCACATAGTTTCCGTTGGGCCGGATATAGCTGAGCACATATTCCGGTTGCTGTGAAATTTCGGTGAAACGGGGATATTTGAGCGCTTCCTTCAGCATCAGGTAAATATCGTAGGGTGTCGTGTAATGCTCGGTGTCATGAAGGCCGTGGGGATTGACGAAATGGGTTCCCGTGCATCCCAGGGAAGCCGCATAGCTGTTCATCATCTTCACGAATTCCTCGGTGGAGCCTCCCACGGTCCTTGCCAGTGCCATGGCTGCATCGTTTCCGGAATAGACCAGCAGACAGTTCAGCAGCTCTTCCACGGTGATGGTGTCTCCCGCGATGAAGCCGCATACCTGGGCCGCCTGCTCCAGATTCAGGTCCTCCTGCTGAATGGTCACTTTCTCATCCATATGGCCGTAACGCAGGACCAGCAGTCCGGTCACGATCTTGGTGATACTGGCGGGATAAACCCGGTCAAAGGCATGCTGCGAAAACAGCACTTCTCTCCTGTCCAGATCCAGAAGAAGGCCATCCTGCTCCGGCGCCAGTGCGGAGGATGAAAGAGGCACATCCTTTTCCACCACGCACAGGGTGGACGCAAAGGAGGAGGTCCGCAGATCATCCAGACTGTTCAGGTCATTCTCAAATTCACGTCCCGCCGTATAAGGCTGAAGGGGCTGATACATCATCCCGTCCCGCAGGGTATATACCGCAAAGGCTCCGGCGCCTCCCAGCACGGCCAGGATCAGGATCAGCAGAACCGTATTGCGGATCCGTCTCCGCCGCATCCGCTTCATTCTCGCCTGACGGGCTCTAAGCGTACGCTCTCTGGTATCTCTGGCCCGCGGGGTCGTCTGTACGGCCGCCTGACGTTGTCTTGCCGCCTCCGTACGGCGGGCTGCCGATTCTCCTGCAGCAGGGGATGTTCTTGCCGGACGGGCTGTCGGCCGTGCGTTTTCCTGTGCGGCCGGACGTCTCCCTTCCTGTGCAGTTCGTACAGGATTCCCGGTATTCCTCCGGGGCTGGGGTCTGGGTGATTTGGTTTCCTGATTCATAGATACTCTTCTTCCCTTCGGTAGAAATCTTCTTTTTTCCGGATCTCTTTGTTGTAGGCGCTGCTTTGAAGCCCTACATTCAGCACCAGCCCCATTCCGATATACAGACTGACAAGGGATGTCAGGCCATAGCTCAGAAACGGCAGCGGAGTTCCCGTATTTGGAGCGATTCCCGTAGCAACACAGATATTCAGAAAGCTCTGCAGAGCCACGATGCTCGCGACCCCGCAGCAGATCACCCTGCCGGCCATGTCCTTGGCCCGCAGACTCATCCGGATACACTCAAAGACAATCAGGAAAAGCACCAGCACCACCATCGAACAGCCCAGGAAGCCATACTCCTCTCCTGCCACGGCAAAGATAAAGTCCGTCTGATTCTCCGAAACAAAATTTCCTTTGTTGACCCGTGAAACCGATTCGTCTCCCGTGATCTGTTTCCCGAGGAGTTCCCCGGATGCGATGGCGGTCTTCGAATTGTTCTGCTGCTGGACCTCATCCGTGTTTTCTTCATTTTCCGGATACAGAAACGCCATGATCCGGTCTCTCTGGTAATCCTTGATCAGCTTCTGGTCCGGCTGGACCACGATGCTCAGGAAAATGACCGCCAGCGGGACCATGATCAGCACGCCTCCGATAATGATCTTATAGCTGAGACCTGCAATATACAGCATGAAGAAAAACAGGATCAGGATGGTGATGGTATTCTTCATGTCCGGCTGCACATAGATCATGTACAGGGGGAAAGCCAGCAGGATGACCGCCCTGGCAAGGGTCTTCGGCGTGTTGATGTTATCCTCGTGATCCATAAAAAACCGGGCAAAAAACAGGATGATCAGGATCTTTGACAGCTCTGTTGGCTGAAAACGGATAAATCCGAGATCAATCCACCGGGCCGCGCCGTTGCTGCTGTCGCCGAACAGACGGACGGCCAGAAGCATCAGGATGTTGAAGAAATACATCAGCCACTGGAAATTAAGGATCCAGGAATAATCCATAAAGGAAAGCACCAGCATGATCGAAAGGCCCATTATGACCCCCATCAGCTGTTTGCTCTGCAGGTCGTGCTGGGCGATCCCCACCAGCCGGATCCCGAAGAGGCTTAACGCCATCAGAAGAATAACCAGTCTGAAATTGTAGAACCTCAGTTTATACTGTTTCAGCATAGATTACTGCACCTGTCTTCCATTGTTATTGTTCATG